>JANYDM010000201.1 GCA_025363575.1 Betaproteobacteria bacterium
TGGCGATGCCGGTCTGACCAAATCGTCTGTAACAGGCTCAAACGCAGTATTGGCGGAAGGTGTGAGATTCGAACTCACGAGGATCTTGCGACCCTGCCGGTTTTCAAGACCGGTGCATTCAACCGCTCTGCCAACCTTCCCGTCCCGTGTGCAGCGGATAATACCATGCAGTATCAATCGCTTGCCGAAAACCTTGCCGCGGTCGTCCTATCGATTTAATTGAAACTTTTACACACATTGGGTAGTCTTACACCAGAGCCGGAACCCCGGCCAACCGAGGAGCAAATTCTATGCAACCCGAACTGCTGCCGAACCAGAATTCCTTTGGAACGCAGGTAGATAGCGAGCAACTGGTAGTGCAGCAACAAAAGGTGCTGCGCAACACTTATCTGCTGCTTGCACTGTCGTTGATTCCCACCGCGGTGGGGGCGCTGATCGGCGTCAATCTGAATTTTGGTTTCATGCGCGCGAGCCCGATCGTTTCCTCGCTCGTTCTGCTTGCCGTAATCTACGGCATGTTTTTCGCGATTGAAAAAAATCGCGACAGCGGCCTGGGCGTCGCGTTGCTGCTCGCGCTCACGCTATTCCTGGGTGTTCTGCTCGGGCCCATCCTGCAGGTAGCGGTCGGCTTTCGCAACGGCGGACAACTTGTCGCGCTTGCAGCGGGCGGCACGGCGGCGGTCTTCTTCGCTATGGCAGGCATCGCGACCGTCAGCAAGCGCGATTTCGGCTTCATGACGAACTTTCTGGCGGTCGGCGGGATAGTAATCATGCTGGCAGTGGTCGCGAATATCTTCTTCGCGAGCCCGGCGATGTCGCTTGCGATTTGTGGCGCATTCGTGCTGTTCAGTTCGGCGATGATTCTTTGGCAGGTCAGCCAAATCGTGCGCGGCGGTGAAACCAACTACGTGTCGGCGACGCTCACGTTATACATGAGCATCTACAACCTGTTCACCAGTTTGCTGCAGATCTTGATGGCGCTCACGGGCAATCGCGACTGACGCGAGATCCGGGCATCTCACGAAGGGCGTCTGAGGACGCCCTTTTTTATTGCCGGTCGAACACGGCGATCGACTCAACGTGCGAGGTGTGAGGAAACATGTTGACCACGCCCGCCGCGGTCAATGAGTAACCGTTTATATTGACGAGCACGCCGGCATCGCGCGCCAGCGTGGCAGCATTGCATGACACGTACACGATGCGTTTGGGCACATTCTCCGACAATGCCTTGATGAGCTCCACCGCGCCGTCACGCGGCGGATCGATGAGCATGCGGTCGAAACGGCCGAGCGCCGCCAGGCTTTGCGCGTCGACCTTGAACAGGTCCGCCTGCCGGAACTCGGCCAGAGTGCTCAAACCATTGCGCGCGGCATTCGCTTTTGCGCGGTCGACCAGGCTGCGCGCGCCTTCGATGCCCAGCACGCTGGCGCCGCTGCGGGCGATCGCGAGCGTGAAATTGCCAAGACCGCAAAACATGTCGGCAATTTGCTCGCCCGCCTGTGGCGCGAGCAGCGTGAGCGCCCGCCGTACCAGCACGGCATTTACGCCGGCGTTGACCTGCGTGAATTCGGTCGGGGAAAACCCGAGCTCTAGCCCGTATTCAGGCAGCTTGTAATAGAGCACGCCGTCGTGCGCCGGATAGAACGGCGCCGCAGTGTCGGGCCCGCGCGTCTGCAGGAAGAACTGCACGCGATGCTCATCCGCGAAGCGCCGGATCGCAGCTCCATCCGCGACTGTCAGCGGCTCCAGAATACGCAGAACGAGCGCGTCCGTATCTCCACCGATAGCAAGCTCGATCTGCGGCATGCGTTCCGGCCTTGCCAGCCCGCCGATCAGCCCGCGCAACGGCACCAGCAGCGCCGAAATCCGTGCGGGCACCACCTCACATGTCCGCATATCCGTCACGTAGCTGCTGCGCTTCTCGCGAAACCCGATCAGTGCGCCACCTTTTTTCTGGACATAACGCGCCGAAAAACGCGCGCGATGCCGGTAGCCCCACGCTTCGCCATGAATCGCGGGCAGTATGCAGCCGGCCGTCACCTTGCCGATGTGGAGTAGATTGTCTTCGAGCACGCGCTGCTTGGCAGCCACCTGCGCGCGCGCATCCAGATGCTGCTGGCTGCAGCCGCCGCATACGCCGAAATGGGGGCACCGCGGCGCCACGCGCACGGACGCGGACTCGATCACGCGATCGACCTGCGCGATCTCGTAGTTCGGCTTCTTGCTGAACGACGCATAGGTCACCAGTTCGCCCGGCAGCGCGCCCTGGATGAAAATCACTTTGCCGCCGGCGTGCGCAACGCCACGGCCTTCCTGGTCCAGCGACTCAACGCGGATTTCGTTCACCACTTCGCAACCCGTGCCGGCTAAGCCGGCCAGAGTTCGAGGAATTCGCGCCAATGCGGATCGGGCAGTTTCTCGAGCGTGCTGCGCACCAGCGCGATTTCCTGCGCGTACTTTTCGGACGGCAACGCGCCGCGCATCTGCTGGAAGCGCAAGTAGACCAGGTAGGTATTGGCGACGTCGGCTTCGCAATATGCGCGTATCTCCGCGATTTTCCCATCCTGCCATGCCTGCCACACCTGCGCGCCACCCATGCCGATTTTTCCCGGGAAGCCGAGCAACTGCGCAAACTGGTCGAGCGGCGCCGCACCGCGCGGCTGATACATCGCCAGAAGATCCATCAAGTCGAGATGGCGCGCGTGGTAGCGGCTGATGTAGTTATTCCACTTGAACTCGCGGTCGTCCTCGCCCTGGTCCCAGTAACGGCCGGCGTTTACGCCATGCACCATGCCGCGATAGTGCAGCACGGGCAGATCGAAACCGCCGCCATTCCATGACACGATTTGCGGTGTGTATTTTTCGACGCCGTCGAAAAAACGCTGGATCAACTGCGCTTCGCCATCCGTGGCCTCGCCCAGCGACCACACGCGGAAACTATCGCGATCGCGCAGCGCGCATGAGATCGCCACGACGCGTTGCAGGTGCAACTGCAGAAAATCGTTTCCCGTGATCTGGCGCCTGCGCTGGAAAGCCATCGTCGCGACCTGCTCGTCCGCGATGTCAGCGCCCACGCCGTGAAGTTTGCGCAGGCCTGCCACGTCAGGCACTGTTTCGATATCAAAAACCAGGACGGGTGTCATCGGTATGGCGGGGACTCTTCGTGCAGCGAGTGAAACGGATTTGCCGGATCAGGCCGGGAAAATACCGGTTGAGAGATAGCGGTCGCCGCGGTCGCAAATGATGGATACGATGACAGCGTTGCTGGTTTCAGCCGAGATTTGGAGGGCCGTCCACACGGCGCCACCCGACGACACGCCGCCGAAAATGCCTTCTTCGCGTGCGAGACGCCGCGTCATATCCTCGGCGTCGGCTTGCGCGACTTCGACCACGCGGTCGACGCGGCTCCAGTCGCATATCTTCGGCAGGTAAGCAGCCGGCCACTTGCGGATGCCGGGTATCTGCGAGCCATCCGTCGGCTGGCAGCCTACGATTTGGATCGCCGGGTTCTTTTCCTTGAGAAAGCGTGACACGCCCATGATGGTACCCGTCGTGCCCATGCTGGACACGAAATGCGTGACCTTGCCGTCAGTATCGCGCCAGATTTCAGGCCCTGTGCTCTCATAGTGCGCGAGCGGGTTGTCGGGGTTCGCGAACTGATCGAGGATGACGCCCCGGCCTTCGTCGCGCATCTTTTCAGCGACGTCGCGTGCCATTTCCATGCCGCCCGTCTGCGGCGTCAGCACGATCTGCGCGCCGAATGCGGCCATCGTCTGGCGCCGCTCTATCGACAAGTGCTCGGGCATTACCAATATCATGCGATAACCCATCATCGCCGCTGCCATCGCGAGCGCAATGCCGGTATTGCCGCTCGTCGGCTCGATCAACGCATCGCCCGGCTTGATGTCGCCGCGCTCCTGCGCACGCTTGATCATCGACAAAGCCGGCCGGTCCTTGACCGAGCCCGCCGGATTATTGCCCTCGAGCTTGGCGAGCAGTACGTTGCCGGTCGTGCCCGGTAACCTCTGCAGCTTGACCAGCGGCGTATTGCCGATAAAGTAATCGAGCGTTTTGTGCAATTGAGTCAGCTCGACGCGCCCGCAAACAGGGCTTCGATATACCGCGTCACGCCTTCTTCCACAGTCAGCATGGGCGCAGTGTAACCTGCGCTGCGTAACGAGCCGGTGTCGGCCTGCGTATAGCTCTGGTATTTCCCGGCCAGTTCGGGCGGAAACGGAATGTATTCGATTATGCCCTGCCTCTGCATATCGCCGAGCGCCAGCGGACTCTGCTTGTCTTGGAGGCGGCACGCGTTGACCGTCGCTACGGCGACGTCATTGAAACTCTGCGCCGCGCCCGTGCCAACGTTAAAGATCCCCGAGCGTTGCGGATTGTCGAGGAAGTACATGTTAACGTCGACCGCGTCTTCGACCGAGACAAAATCACGGCGCTGCTCGCCGTTGGCATACCCGCCGCTGCCTTCGAACAATCGCACTTTCCCGTTCGAGCGGTACTGGTTGAAAAAATGAAACGCGACCGATGCCATGCGGCCTTTGTGCTGCTCGCGCGCGCCATAAACATTGAAATAGCGCAGGCCCACCACCTGACTCGAGCGCTCAGACCACTTGCGGCGTACGTACTGGTCAAACAGGAACTTCGAATAACCGTAGACATTGAGCGGCGCTTCGCACGCGCGCACTTCGCGAAACTCCCGGCCGGCACCGTAGACGGCCGCGGACGAGGCGTAAATATAGGGGATCTCTTCGTCTGCGCAATACTCGAACAGCTCGCGCGAATAGCGGTAATTGTTCTGCATCATGTAGCGGCCATCGGTCTCTGTGGTGTCCGAGCATGCGCCCTGATGCGAAATCGCCGCGAGCGCACCGTCAAACGCTCCGTTGTCGAGACTGCGCAGAAAATCGTCTTTGTCGAGATAGTCTGCGATCTCGCAATCGACGAGATTGACGAATTTGTCACCCTGCTTCAGATCGTCGACCGCGAGCACGTCGTATTCGCCGCGCCCGGTCAGTTCTCTGACGATATTGGAGCCGATAAACCCGGCGGCACCCGTGACTACGATGTACATGCGCTTCAGCTTTCCGTGGCAAAGAGTTCGTGCGGCAGCGCGACCGCCGTGCCGAACTTGCCTACTACTATACCCGCAGCGCGGTTCGCAATGCGCACCGCTGCGTCGAGAGAACAGCCGGTCGCAAGCATCGCACCCATAGTCGCGATGACCGTGTCGCCGGCACCTGTGACATCGGAGACTTCGCGTGCCTGGATCGGCACATGCAGACGGCGGCCTCGCTCGAACAAGGTCATGCCATCGGCGCCGCGCGTAACGAGCAACGCGTCGATTTTGAGCTTGCGGCGCAGCTGCTGTGCATGGTGCGTGAGTTCGCGCTCCGACTGCCAGGCGCCCACGACGTCGCGGAATTCGTTCAAGTTGGGCGTCACGAGTGTCGCGCCCCGGTAGCGCGCAAAGTCATTGCCTTTGGGATCGATGAGCACCGGCTTGCCGTGGCGCCTGGCGAGATTGATCATGCGCGCGATATGGGTCAACCCGCCCTTGCCGTAATCCGACAATATGACTGCATCGCAACCAGCGACCAGCTTTGCGTAGTCCGTCAGCTTGGAGCGCAGGATTTCATGGCTGGGCTCGGTTTCGAAGTCGACGCGCAGCAGTTGATGCTGGCGCGGCCCGATCACCCGCAGCTTCACCGTGGTGTCTATCGTACGATCGCGGTGCAGACGCGCGGTGATTTTTTCGCCGCGCATCAGTTCTCTTAATCGCCGTCCCGGTTCGTCGTCGCCCACGACCGACAGGAGAGTCACGCGCGCGCCCAGCGCAGCCGCGTTGCGCGCTACATTGGCGGCGCCGCCCGGACGCTCCTCGCTTCGCCTGAACTTCACCACCGGCACCGGCGCCTCGGGCGAAATCCGGCTGACGTCGCCATACCAGTAGCGGTCGAGCATGACGTCGCCGACGACGAGCACGCGCGCGCGCTTCAAGGATGAGGGATTAACAATGAAGGATGAATCCCCAGCCGGAATCGCGCGGGATTTTCCAGTGCGCAAGCCGCCCGTTTTGTTCTGCCTTGTTGCTTTCATCCTTCCGCCTTCATCCTTCATCCTTCTGTTTCACGCCCGCCCGATAGCTGAGTATTCGAGGCCGTAACCGCGCACCATTGCCGGGTCGTATAGATTGCGACCGTCTATGATAACGGGCGTGCGCAGACGGCGCTTCATGTCGTCGAAATCGGGACTGCGAAATTCCTTCCACTCGGTCACGATAACGAGGCAATCTGCGTCGTCGAGCGCCAGCTGCGGAGAAGCGGCGAAGGCGACGCCCGGCAATGCGGAAAATGTTTTTTTTGCCTGCGCCATAGCGACGGGGTCGTAAGCGACCACCGAGCCCCCGCGCTCGATGATGCCCGGCACTATGATCTGGCTCGGCGCTTCCCGCATATCGTCGGTATTGGGCTTGAACGCGAGTCCCCAGACGGCGAAGCGCTTGCCCGCGAGATTGTCGCCGAAGCGGCGCGTGATTTTGTCAAGCACGCGCGACTTCTGCGCCTCGTTGACGGCGTTCACGGCCTCGATGATCTTGAGCTTCATGCCCGCATCCAGCGCTGTCTGCTGCAGCGCGGAGACGTCTTTGGGAAAGCACGCACCGCCATAACCGCAACCCGCATAGAGGAAGTGATAGCCGATGCGGGCGTCCGAGCCGATACCCTGGCGCACGTGCTCGATGTCGGCACCCAGCGTTTCGGCCAGATTCGCGAGCTCGTTCATGAACGAAATGCGCGTAGCAAGCATCGCGTTGGCCGCATACTTGGTGAGCTCCGCAGACGCGATGTCCATGAATATCATGCGCTCGTGATTGCGATGTATCGGTGCGTAAATAGCGCGCATGAGCTGCCGCGCGCGCTCGTCGTCCGCCCCGATCACGATGCGGTCGGGGCGCATGAAATCGTCGACCGCAGCGCCCTCCTTCAGAAATTCCGGGTTCGACACCACGCTGAAATCGATTGTTTTGCCCCGCTGCGCCAGTTCTTCAGCAATGACCGCGCGCACTTTGGCGGCGGTCCCGACCGGAACGGTCGACTTGTCGACTACCAATCGGTAGTCATTCATGTGCCTGCCAATCGCGCAGGCGGCTGCGAGCACGTACTGTAAATCGGCGGAGCCGTCCTCGTCGGGCGGCGTGCCCACCGCGATGAACTGGACCTGACCGTGGCCGACGCTCTCCGCCACGTCGGTCGTAAAATGCAGCCGTCCCGCGTCGGTGTTGCGCTTGACGAGCGGCTCGAGGCCGGGCTCGTAAATCGGAATCTCGCCGCGTTGCAGGCGCGCAATCTTGTCCGCATCGACGTCCAGGCACATGACGTCATTGCCCAGTTCGGCCAGACAGGCGCCGGACACTAAGCCGACATAGCCGGTGCCGATGATCGTTATCTTCATGCTCGCTGGCCGCCAGCGATCTCGCGGTTGATGACGTCCAATGCGGCAACCGGGTCGGGTGCCTGTGTGACCGGACGGCCTATCACGAGGTAATCGGCTCCAGCCGCAACAGCAGCAGCCGGTGTCATCACGCGCTGCTGGTCGTCCTGGGTACCGGCAGCCGGCCTGATGCCCGGCGTCACCAGGCAAAAGGATTTGCCGCACTCACGCCTGAGCAAGGCCGCTTCCTGCGCCGAGCATACGACGCCGTCGAGTCCGCTGGCGCGAGCAAGGCTGGCGAGCCGCAAAACGGCACCGGCGGGTTCGTCCTGGATGCCCACTTCGTTAAGATCTTTCGCTGCCATGCTCGTGAGTACTGTCACCGCTATCAGCAGTGGCCGACGCGGCGTGCCTGCCACCGCGTCGCGCGCCGCCTCCAGCATCGCGCGTCCGCCCAACGCATGCACGTTGAGCATCCATACGCCAAGCTGCGACGCGGCTTTGCAGGCACCGGCGACGGTATTCGGAATATCGTGAAATTTCAAATCCAGGAATATATCGAAGCCGCGTTGCACGAGTGTTTCAACCAGCGCGGGCCCTGCCGCCGTAAACAATTCCTTGCCCACCTTGAGGCGGCAGGCCTGCGGCGTCACACGCGCGGCGAATGACAACGCCTGCTCGGGCCGCGGAAAATCGAGCGCCACGATGACGCGGGAATTCATCACGCCGGTAGCCCCCTCTCTTCAGCCCGCCGCGGGGAATAGCTTTCCCATTCGCCGCACGCGGGACAATGCCAGTAATACTGGCGCGCGCGAAAACCGCAATTGTCACACTTGTACATGGCGAGCGTGCGCGTGTGCTGATGCACGAGGTTTTTCACCAGCTCCAGGTCCTGGCGGCGCTGCACCGGCGCATCAAGCAGTTGCGCCTCCAGCAGCTTGTCGAGTCCCAGCAACGTGGGGCTGCGCCGCATTTCCTCGCGCACCAGTTGATAAGCCGGCTCCGCCCCCTGCTGCTCGAGAATGCAGGTGAACACCACGTTGAGGACGTCGAGCGACGAGTATTTGTCGAGCAGACCGCGCAGCAGGTTAAGTCCTTCGTGCGCCTTGCCGAGGTGCCGGTAGGCGGCGATGAGCTTTTCGGCCACCAGCGCCAGATAGTCCGGGTTCTGCATTTCAATGCGCTTCCAAGCGTCGATCGCCGCTTCGTGCCGGCTCAGCGCGAGCTCGAGGTCCCCGAGCAGAACGTTCGCGCGCGCGCACAGGCGATGGTGCGCAAGCGCGCGCTCGAGATAAGGGCGCGCGCCGTCGGGCCGCGACTCCATGATCTCGCGGCTCGCCAATTCGCAATAGAAATTGGCGATTTCCTTCTGATGGGATTGCCCCGTCAACGTTTCGAGCTGCTGCGCTATTTCGATCGCCTTCTGCCAGTCCTTCTCCTGCTCGTAGATCTCGAGCAGATAGCGCAGCGCGGCTTCGGCGTGCGGGCTGCCCTTCAACTTTGCGAATAGTTCTTCGGCGCGGTCGAGCAGACCGGCCTTCAGATAGTCCTGCGCGAGCTCGAACAGCGCGTCGAGTTTCTGCTGCTCCGGCAGGTCTGCGCGCTCGACCAGATTCTGATGCATGCGGATCGCGCGCTCGACCTCGCCGCGCCGGCGAAACAACGAGCCTAGCGCGAAATGCAGCTCGATTGTCTGCGGCTCGACTTTAACGACTTCGATGAACGCTTCGATCGCCTTGTCGGGCTGCTCGTTGAGCAGGAAATTGAGGCCTTTGAAATACGAGCGCGGCAGCGCGCGCGATTCCGACACGAGATGCTTGATATCGATGCGCGCAGCGAGCCAGCCGAGCGCGAAGAACAGCGGCAACGCGAGCAACCACCAGTATTCAATTTCCATAGCTTGCCGGGCGGAGTTTCAATGCGGTTCAGACCGGTTCAGGGATCAGCGACGGAACCGGGCCCCGCGTGAGGCTGCGCAACTCGCGTTTGAGGCGCAGGATCTCGCGCCGCTGACTGCCCATGATGGCAAGGCTGGGCATCACACCGAGAACGATGCCGGCGATGAAGAAAATCAGCAGCACGACCGCCAGCGGCGCCTGCCACTCGAGGCCGAGAAAATAGCGCACCGCCACATTGTCGAGGTTCTTCACCGCGAATTCGAGCAGCAACAGAAACAGTGCACCGCCTGCCGTCGCCTTGATAAACAGAAAAATGGTTCGCATCGTCAGACCCTCCAGTGCGCGGCGGCTGGTCGCCGATACCGCACATGGGCAAAAAAAAGCGGCACTATCTTTCGATGATGCCGCACCGGCTGGCTCCTGCCGCAATTACTTTTTGAAGTCGACGCGTTCGCGCAATTCCTTGCCGGCCTTGAAGTGCGGCACGTACTTGGCGGGCACCTGCACCTTGTCGCCCGATTTCGGATTGCGGCCGGTCCGCGGCGGGCGGTAATTCAGGCCGAAACTGCCGAACCCGCGGATTTCGATGCGCTGCCCTTCCGACAGGCTTTTGCCCATCGCGTCGAGCACCATCTTCACCGCAAGTTCGGCGTCCTTCGCCACCAGTTGGGGATAGCGCGCCGCCAGCTTCGCGATCAACTCGGACTTCGTCATGGTCGTCCCGTTCCCTATTGACCGGTGTTGGCCGTGTCCATCTTGGCTTTGAGCAGCGCACCCAGGCTCGTGGTGCCGGCATTGGCGGGTTTGTCCGATGCCATCTTCTGCATTGCCGCCGACTCGTCCGCCATATCGCGCGCCTTGATCGAGAGGTTGATCGTGCGGTTCTTGCGGTCGATGTTGATGATCATCGCCGTGACCGCATCGCCTTCCTTAAGATGCGTGCGGATATCTTCGACGCGGTCGCGCGCGACTTCGGAAGCGCGCAGATAACCTTCGACTTCGCCTTCGAGCGCAATCACTGCGCCCTTGGCGTCGATCGACTTGACCGTGCCCTTGACGATGCTGTTCTTGTCGTTGGTCGAGACGAAGCCGGTGAACGGGTCGCCATCAAGCTGTTTGATGCCGAGCGAAATGCGCTCGCGCTCGACGTCGATCGAAAGCACCATCGCCTCGGTTTCATCGCCCTTCTTGTAGTTGCGCACGGCTTCCTCGCCGGGCACGTTCCACGACAGGTCCGACAGATGCACGAGGCCGTCGATGTTGCCGGCGAGGCCGATGAAAACACCGAAATCGGTGATCGACTTGATCTGGCCCTTGACCTTGTCGCCCTTCTTGGAATTCATCGAGAACTCTTCCCACGGATTCGGCTTACACTGCTTCATGCCCAGCGAAATCCGGCGGCGGTCTTCGTCGATTTCGAGAACCATGACTTCGACTTCGTCGCCCAGCGCGACGACGCGCGACGGATGCACGTTCTTGTTGGTCCAATCCATCTCAGAGACGTGCACCAGGCCTTCGATGCCCTGCTCAATCTCGACGAACGCGCCGTAGTCGGTGAGATTACTGACTTTGCCGAACAGGCGCGTGCCCTGCGGATAACGGCGCGACAGGCCCACCCACGGGTCTTCGCCCAATTGCTTCATGCCGAGCGAAACGCGGTTTTTTTCCTGGTCGAACTTAAGGACTTTGGCTTCGACTTCATCGCCAACCGCCAGCACTTCCGACGGATGCTTGACGCGGCGCCAGGCGAGGTCGGTGATGTGCAGCAGACCGTCGATGCCGCCGAGGTCGACGAACGCGCCGTAGTCGGTGATGTTCTTGACGATGCCCTTGACCACTGCGCCTTCCGTGAGACTTGACAGCAATGCCTGGCGCTCCGCACCCTGCGACGCCTCAAGCACTGCGCGGCGCGACACCACGACGTTGTTGCGCTTGCGGTCGAGCTTGATGACCTTGAATTCCATTACCTTGTTTTCGTACGGCGACGTATCTTTGACCGGACGAATGTCGACGAGCGAACCCGGCAGGAACGCGCGTATGCCGTTCACCATGACCGTCAGGCCGCCTTTAACCTTGCCATTGATCAAGCCTTCGACGACGGTGCTCTTTTCGAGCGCCTGCTCGAGATCCATCCAGGCCGCGAGACGCTTTGCCTTGTCGCGCGACAGGCGCGTTTCGCCGAAGCCGTCTTCGAGCGCGTCGATGGCGACTTTTACGAAATCGCCGGCCTTGACTTCGATTTCGCCGCGATCGCTGCGAAATTCTTCAGTGGGGATATAACTTTCCGATTTTAATCCGGCGTTTACCACCACGTGGTTGGCATCAACGCGGATGACTTCGGCGGTAATGACTTCGCCAATCCGCATCTCTTTCAGCGCTAGGCTTTCCTCGAATAGCGCGGCAAAAGATTCGGGGGCTGGAGCGGGAGCTGCGGATTTTGCAACAGTGGACATAGTCTGCACGTTAGGGACCTGAAATTAACCCGTTATATCAACGGGGTTGATTAAATAAACGCCACGCGCCTGGCAGCTCATGGCACCCGTATTGCATTTGCATAACACGCCAGTAGCTGGTCGACGGCCTGCGCTATGGACAGGTTTGTTGTGTCGATCAATATGGCGTCTTCGCCCTTTTGCAGCGGCGCTACCGCCCTTCCGCTATCGCGATCATCGCGCGCGCGGATATCCTGCAAAAGGGCGGCCATATTAGCACCCATTCCTTTTCCTATCAACTGTTTATAAC
This sequence comes from Betaproteobacteria bacterium, assembly GCA_025363575.1. The sequence goes on from JANYDM010000201.1 coordinate 12,084, forward strand.
GCCGTTCGGCACGCGCTTCCGGTTCCGCCGTCAGATAAATTTTGACGACCGCGTCCGGGAAAACCACGGACCCCATGTCGCGCCCGTCCGCCACCAGGCCGGGCGGCAACCGGAACGCTTGCTGGCGCGCGAGTAGTGCCCGCCGCACCGCCGGCAGCGCCGCCACTTCGGAGGCCGTAGCCCCTGCCTCCTCAGAGCGCAAAGAATCGTTTACGAGTTCTTGATTTAGAAATATATCACTGCCGCTAAACCGAACGTTCAATGCAACAGCGATAGGCGCGACTGCTGCTTCATCGGCACTGCTCACCCCGGCCTGCTTGGCCGCCAGCCCCACCAGCCGGTAGAGCGCCCCGCTGTCGAGGTAGTGAAAGCCGAGTCGCTGCGCGACCTGGTGCGCCACCGTACCTTTACCCGAGGCTGACGGCCCGTCGATCGCGATAACAGGGGCGGCTCCGCTAGCCATCGCTCAATGCTCAGCGATTCCAGCGAGCACGCTGAAATAGTCCGGAAAGGTTTTCGCGACGCAGCCGGGATCGTTAATGCGGACCGGCACGCCGCCAAGCGCAATGAGGGAAAAGCACATCGCCATGCGATGGTCGTCATAGGTATCGATGGTTGCCGGCCGCAAGGCCACCGGCGGCGTAATTTTTAAGCTGTCGGCGCCTTCTTCGACCTGCGCGCCGACTTTGCGCAATTCGGCTGCCATTGCCGCGATGCGGTCGGTTTCCTTGACGCGCCAGCTGCCGATATTGCGCAACGTGCTACTGCCTTCTGCGAACAGCGCGAGCACCGCGACGGTCATCGCAGCATCCGGAATGTGATTGAAATCCGCATCGACTGCGCGCAGCTTGCGCGCGCGTCGCGCGTCATCACCCGCCCCGGAGGCGATCCAGTTAGCGCCCATTTCGATGCTCGCACCCATCTCGCGCAACGTGTCGACAAAGCGCACGTCGCCCTGAATACTGGCCTTCCCGACGCCCTCGACACGGACCGGCCCGCCGCCCGTCAGGCCGCTGATAGCACCGGCCGCCAGAAAATACGATGCGGCGGAAGCATCGCCTTCAACGTAAATATCGCCCGGAGTCTCATAGCGCACGCCGGCGGGTATCGTAAATGAACGCCAGCCGTCGCGCCCCGCATCGACGCCAAACCGCCGCATCATGTTGAGCGTAATATCCACGTATGGCTTCGAAACGAGCTCGCCTTCGACTTGCACTACTGTGCGCACACCGAGCAGCGGCAAGCTCATCAGCAATGCAGTCAAGAACTGGCTTGAGACGTTGCCACGCACACTGACTTCACCGCCGGCGCGAATTGCGCCGGGGTGGATGATCAGCGGCGGATAGCCTGCAACGCCCGCGTAGGAAATGTCCGCGCCCAGCTTTTCGAGCGCCTCGACAAGATCGCCGATCGGGCGCTCGTGCATGCGCGCAACGCCGGACAACCGGTATTCGCCGCCGCTGAATGCCAGCGCTGCAGTCAACGGCCTGAACGCCGTCCCGGCGTTGCCGAGAAACAGTTCTGCGTCCTTGCGCGGAAAGACACCGCCGGCTCCGCGCACGACAATCTCGCGCACGCCCTTCGGCGTGCAATCGATCCCCAGCTTGCGCAATGCGTCCACCATATGGCGCGTGTCATCCGACTGCAGCACCTCGTGGATGCGCGTGTCACCGCTGGCGACCGCGGCGAGCAGCAATATGCGGTTCGATATGCTTTTCGAGCCGGGCAGCTTGACCGCGCCGCTGACGCGCCGTATCGGCGCCAGATCGAGATATTCCACGCGCTGTCCGGGTCAGTTGCGGGTTATGCCCGGTATCAGGGGCGTCATAAGGGTTTGAGCCATTTCGCACGCGCGTCGCGTGCCGCCGCGAATCTTGCGGCGAGCGCGTCGCCGTCGCTGGCTTCGACCATGCCACGAACGGCCTCGAGATCGCTCAGGTAGCCGTCGAGTGCAGCGAGTATCGCATCGCGATTGGCGAGACAAATGTCGCGCCACATTTCGGGGGAACTGCCCGCGATGCGCGTCAAGTCGCGAAATCCGCCGCCGGTGTGCTGGAACAATTTCGCGGCATCGGCGTAACCCGCGATATTGCCGACTGCAGTAAACGAAATCAGATGCGGCAGATGGCTCACCAGCGCGAACATGCGGTCATGATCGGCGGCGTTCATCGTGATGATGCGCATGCCCGCGAGCTTCCAGGCCATGGTCACCAGCCTGAGCGCACGTGCTGCAGTGTCGGGCAGCGGCGTCAAAACCAAATTGCGGCCGGCGAACAGTTCCGCGAACGCAGCCTGCGCACCGCTCTTTTCGGTGCCCGCTATCGGATGCGCGGGAACGAAGCGCGCAAATGCCGCGCCGAGCTGGCGCCGCGCGCTCTCGATAACATCGCGCTTCGTGCTGCCGGCATCGCTGATGACTGTATGCGGCGCAAGATGCGGCGCGATCTGCGCCAGTACCGCGCGCGCCTGACCGAGAGGCACCGCCAGCAGCACGAAATCCGCATCTTTGACCGCGAGCGCAGGATCGGTTGCGATCTCGTCGATGACGCCGAGCCGGCGCGCAGCCAGCAAGTTGGCACGGCTCCTGCCGACGCCGACGACATGCGCCACCGCGACCCGCCGTTTCAGAGCCAGCGCGAACGACCCGCCGATAAGGCCGACGCCGAACACGACCAGCTTGCCGATCAGCGGCTTACGCGACGGCGCGTTTTTTTTTCTGCGTTTCATGCGGGCAAAGACTGTGCGAGCGCCTCGAGGAACCGCTCGTTCTCAGCAGCCAGGCCGACGCTTACGCGCAAATGCGCGGGCATTCCGTACGCGCTCAGTGGCCGCACGATAACACCGCGCTTCAGGAGCCGCTGAAAAACACCGGCGCCATCGCCCACATTGACGCTGACGAAATTGCCTGCCGACGGAATGCAAGCCAGGCCGAGCTTCGCCAACCCCGCCGTGATTTGCTGCATGCCGGCTTGATTGAGCTCGAAACTCTTGCGCACGAAATCGTGGTCGTCGAGGCCGGCCGCAGCCGCGGCCAGCGACATGCTGTTCACGTTGAACGGCTGGCGCACGCGGTTCATCAGGTCCGCAATCGGCGGGCTGGTGAACGCGTAGCCGACGCGCAGTCCCGCCAGGCCGTATGCCTTCGAGAACGTGCGCGTAACCACAAGATTCGGGAATTCCGCGAGCCACGCGAGAGAATCGGCCTTTAGTTCGTCTGGAATGTATTCGTTGTAAGCCTCGTCCAGCACGACCACGACTTCGCGCGGCACTTTGCGCAGAAAACCGTGCAGGTCGTCCGCACTTATCAGCGTGCCGGTCGGATTGTTCGGATTGGCGAGGAAAACCATGCGCGTGCGCGGTGTCACCGCGGCCAGCATCGCAGCCGGATCGTGCGCGAACCCGCGCGCCGGCGCAACAACGCCCTGCGCTCCCGTGTATTGAATCTCCAATGCGTAAATCGCGAACGCATACTGTGAGTACACTGCTTCGAGGCCGGGCGCCAGAAATGCGCGCGCCGCCGCGTGCAGCACATCGTTGGAGCCGTTGCCGAGTACGATCTGCGCAGTGTCGAGGCCGTAGCGCCGCGCGAGCGCGTTCTTCAACTCGAACCCGTTGCCGTCCGGATAGCGCGCGAGGTCGGCTAGCACGGCCTGGATCGCGCACATCGCCAGCGGACTTACGCCGAGCGGATTTTCATTCGAAGCGAGCTTGATTATGCGGTCGGGATCGAGGGCCAGTTCGCGCGCGAGTTCAGCGATCGGCTTGCCCGGCTGGTACGGCGCAATCGACCGGATGTAGCCGGGCGCGAGATCGCAAATATCGAACCCTCGATTACTGGCATTTTTCATTGACACCTTGAAAGTAGTATTCGGCTGCGGGCGGACCAACAGCGGCGCCCGCCGCGCCGGCGCTTATACCGAGCCGACGGGATAAGAGCCGAGATTTTTCAGGAACGCCGCCTTCTGCGCAAGCTCGTGCAGAGTTTCGGCGACCTTGGCGTCCTGGCGGTGTCCTTCGATGTCCACATAAAAAAGATACTCCCAGCGCCCGGTGCGCGCCGGCCGCGATTCGAGCCGGGTCATGCTGACGCCATGCGTCGCAAGCGGCGTGAGCAGTGCATGGATCGCGCCGGGCACGTTGTGCGTCGACATCACCAGCGAAGTCTTGTCCTGGCCCGATTGCCCCGCATCGTCGGCCGCTATGACGACGAAGCGCGTGGTGTTCTGCGGCTGGTCCTCGATATTGCCGGCGACGATTTTCAGGCCGTAGACTGCGGCTGCCGTCTTGCTCGCTATGGCGGCCGCCGCGCCGTCCTTCGCCGCCAGGCGCGCGGCCTCGGCGTTGCTCACCACCGGCACCTGCTTCGCTTTAGGATAGTGCTGAGCGAGCCATTCATGGCATTGCGCGAGGCTCTGACTATGCGAGAGTATCTTCTTCACGCTCGCCGCTTTACCACTCTTGTTCATCAGGTTCTGATGCACCGACAGCAGCACCTCGCCGCATATCTTGAGCGGAGTCGCCAGCAGCAGATCGTGCGTGAGTGTGATGCTACCTTCAGTCGAATTCTCGATTGGCACAACCCCATAGGCGACTGCGCCGGTCTCGACCTGGCGGAACACACCGTCGATGGAAGCGCACGGCTTCAACATGGCCTGGCTGCCGAACTGACGGATCGCCGCTTCTTCGCTGAACGTTCCCTGCGGGCCGAGATACGCGACGGTTATGCCGGCTTCGAGCGCACGGCATGCCGACATGATTTCCGTGTAGAGGCGCGTCAGCGCCGCCGCCGGCAAAGGACCCTTGTTGCGTGCGTTCACACGCCGCAATACCTGAGCTTCGCGCTCCGGACGGTACTTGGCGCCGCTCTTGGCGTGCCCGATGTCCTGCGCAAGGGCAGCGCGCTCGCGCAAAAGATCGACGATGCGGTCATCGACGGCATCGATGCGGGCACGTATGTTTTTGAGCGAATCGTTCACGAAAAAATCCCTGGAATCCGCGGGCAACTGCAGACCGGATATTAAATCAATAAGGCCGGTGCGGGTAACCGCGCTTCACTCGCGCCGCGATTTTTCCAGCGGCAGATAGCGCACGGCAAGCACGCCTTTAGTCGCGGCAATTTTGCCGACCACCGATGGCGCCACCGCGCTATCGACGTCAACCAGCGTGTAAGCCATCTCGCCCTTTGACTTGTTGAGCATGTTGTGGATGTTGAGTCCCGCGTCCGCCATCGCCGTCGAGATCTGGCCCAGCATGTTGGGCACGTTGGTGTTGGCGATGCCGACGCGGAACTGTGATTCGCGCGCCATCACCACGTCGGGAAAATTGACGGCATTTTGTATATTGCCGTGTTCCAGGTAGCCGCGCAGCTGGTCGACCACCATGATCGCGCAGTTGTCTTCCGCCTCGCGTGTCGACGCGCCCAGGTGCGGCAATGCGATCACGCCCGGATGCTTGAGCAGCGCCTGCGCAGGAAAATCGCACACATACGACTTCAGCTTCTTCGCCGCCAGCGCCGCGAGCACCACGGCGTTGTCGACTATGCCGTCGCGCGAAAAATTGAGCAGGATTGCGTCGTCGCGCATCAGCGCCAGACGTTCGGCGTTGATCAGGTTTTTGGTTGCCTCGACATACGGCACGTGCAGAGTGACGAAATCCGCGGCCTTCAGCACTTCCTCGACTGAATTCGCCTTTCTGACCTGCGCCGGCAGGCTCCACGCCGCGTCGACCGTGATGTGGGGATCATAACCGAGCACGTTCATGCCGAGCTTGATGGCCGCATCGGCGACCAGGCTGCCGATCTTGCCAAGGCCAATGACACCCAGCGTGTGCTGCGGCAGCTCGCTGCCGGCGAAATTTTTCTTGCCGTCCTCGACGGCCTTATTCAGCGACTCGTCGTCACCCTGCAGCCCGTCGACAAAACGCGTCGCCGGCAGCAGGTTGCGCGCGGCAATCAGCATGCCCGCGATCACGAGTTCTTTCACGGCGTTGGCGTTGGCGCCCGGCGCATTGAATACGGGCACGCCGCGCGCGCTCATTGCCTTGACCGGAATGTTGTTGGTGCCCGCGCCGGCGCGCGCGATCGCCTGTACCTGCGGCGCGATGGTGAATGCGTGCAAATCCTGCGAGCGGACGAGGATCGCGTCCGGTTCGCCGACCTTGGCGCCTACTTCGTAATGCCCTGCGGGGAAACGCTTGAGTCCGATCTGCGCGATATTGTTTATCGTGAGAACACGCAACGTGGCGGCCATCGCATTTACCCGTTTCGCGCCTGGAACTCGCGCATGAACTCGACCAGCGCCCTGACGCCTGCCTCGGGCATCGCGTTGTAGATCGACGCGCGCATGCCGCCCACGGCGCGATGGCCTTTGAGTTCGATCATTCCGCGCTGCTTCGCCTGCTTGAGAAAATCGTCATTGAGCTGCTCGTTGCGCAGGCGGAACGGCACATTCATAAGCGAGCGGTCGGCCTTGTCCACCGGCGAATAATAAAATTCGGTCTGGTCGAGATAATCGTAGAGAAGGTGCGCTTTGGCGCGGTTCAGCTCGGCGATTTTTTTCAGGCCGCCGAGTTTCTTCAGCCACTGGAACACGAGCCCGGCGATATAGATACTGTAGGTCGCCGGTGTATTGAGCATGGAATCGGCTTCCGCCTGCGCCTTATAGTCGAGCACCGTCGGCGTGAGCGGCAGCACATTGCCGATGAGATCCTCGCGCACGATGACGATAGTCAACCCCGCAGGTCCGATATTCTTCTGCGCGCCGGCGTAGATCAGGCCGTATTTGGCAACATCGACGGGGCGCGACAGAATATGCGAGGACATGTCGGCCACGAGCGGCACGCTGCCGGTATCGGGCACCCAGTGGAACTCGACGCCGCCTATCGTTTCATTGGTGCAGACGTGCACATACGCCGCGTCGGGGTCCAGCTTCCAGGCGGCCTGCTTCGGCGCGTAGGTGAAGTTCTTGTCTTCGGAGCTCGCGGCGATATTGACGGCGCCGTAACGCTTCGCGTCCTTGATTGCCTTCTTCGACCATTCGCCGGTATTCACGTAATCGGCGCTTTTCTTGCCGCGCAACAGGTTCATCGGGATCGCCGCGAACTGAAGCGTCGCGCCGCCTTGCAGAAACAGTACTTTGTAATTGGCGGGCACCCCGAGCAATTCTCGCAAGTCCGCTTCCGCAGCCTGCGCAATGCTGATGAACTCCTTGCCGCGATGGCTCATCTCCATCACCGACGTGCCGCAGCCATGCCAGTCGAGCATTTCGCGGCTCGCCTGTTCGAGGACGGGTTCCGGCAACACTGCCGGGCCGGCGGCAAAATTATAGATACGCGACATCTGCTGGATCCTGTAGTTAGTCGTTGTTGTTATAGAAGGCGCGTGAAACGCAAAAAAACTAACGCTACGCGAGGGGATTTCCGTCTGAAGGTGGCGGCTCATCCGCAGGCGGTGCTTCATCCGCCGGCGCAGTCACTCCGCCCTCCTTGCGCGCGGCCTCGTCGCCGTTTTCCTCGTCGTCGCGTTCGATTATTTTCTCGAGGCCGGCGAGTTTTTCCCCTTCACCGAGATTGATGAGGCGCACACCCTGTGTCGCGCGTCCCATGTCGCGGATTTCCGAGATGCGCGTGCGGATAAGCACGCCGCCGGTATTTATCAACATGATTTCGTCGTCGTCGCCGACAATCTGCGCAGCCACCAGCTTGCCGTTGCGCTCCGAATTCGCGATGGCCATCATGCCCTGCGTGCCGCGGCCATGCTTGGTATAGTCGCCGATAGGCGTACGCTTGCCGTAGCCGTTTTCGGTCGCCGTCAGCACTGAAACGTTTTCGTTTTCAGCGGTGAGCAGCGAAATCACGTGGCTGCCTTCCGGCAGGCGCATGCCGCGCACGCCGCCAGCGTTGCGACCCATGGCACGCACCTCGTCCTCGGCGAATCGCACCGCCTTGCCCGCATCGGAAAACAGCATCACGTCCTGCTTGCCATCGGTTAGCGCAACGCCGATCAGGTAGTCCCCCTCGTCGAGATTGACCGCAATGATGCCGGATGGGCGCGGACGCGAGAATTCAGACAGTGCAGTCTTCTTGACGGTGCCGTTGGAGGTCGCCATGAATACAAACTGGTCGTCCGCGAATTCCTGTACCGGCAGCACGGCCGTGATTTTCTCGTGCTCGAGCAATGGCACCAGGTTAACGATCGGTTTGCCGCGGCTGGTGCGGCTGCCCTGGGGCACGCTGTAGACCTTGAGCCAGTAAATGCGGCCGCGGTTCGAGAAGCACAGGATGTAATTGTGCGTGTTGGCGATGAACAGCTTCTCGACGAAATCGTCGTCCTTGGTGGTCGTCGCCTGCTTGCCGCGGCCGCCGCGTTTCTGCGCGCGGTAGTCCGCGACCGGCTGCGATTTCATATAGCCGCCATGGGACAGGGTCACGACGACTTCCTCGGATGCGATCAGATCTTCCATCGAAAGATCCTGCGTGTTCTCGACGATCTCGCTGCGGCGCTCGTCGCCGTATTGCTTTTTCACGTCGTCGAGTTCACTGCTGATGATGGCGGTAATGCGCGCGGGCTTCGCCAGGATGTCGAGCAGGTCGATGATCTTGTCCATCACCTCTTTGTACTCGGCAACGATCTTGTCCTGTTCTAGACCGGTTAGCCGTTGCAGCTGCATTTCCAGGATGCGCTGGGTTTGCGCTTCCGACAGCAGGTAGCCGCCCTTCTGAGGCCCGAATTCGGGCGCGAGGCCCGCCGGGCGCGCCGACGACGGATCGACCCTGACGAGCATCTCTTCGACGAGATTCGAGCGCCACAGCCGGCCCATCAGCTGCTCTTTCGCTTCGGCCGGTGTCCTGGCCGCCTTGATCAGGGCAATGACGTCATCGACGTTGGATAGTGCGACGGCGAGCCCTTCCAGGATATGGCCGCGCTCGCGAGCCTTCTTGAGCTCGAATATGACGCGCCGCGTGACCACCTCGCGGCGGTGGCGCAAAAACGCATCGAGCATCTGGCGCAGGTTCAGCAGCCGCGGCTGGCCGTCAACCAGCGCAACCATGTTCACGCCGAAGCTGTCCTGCATCGACGTTTCTTTGTACAGATTGTTGAGGATAACGTCGGCGTTTTCCCCGCGCTTCAATTCGATCACCGCGCGCATGCCGGATTTGTCGGACTCGTCGCGAATCTCGGATATGCCTTCAAGCCGTTTGTCACGCACCAGTTCGCCGATCTTGATCAGCAAGTTGGCTTTGTTGACCTGATAGGGAAGCTCGTCGATGACTATGGCCTGGCGGTTGCCTTTCTCCATGTCTTCGATGTGGGCGCGCGCGCGGATTACGACGCGGCCGCGGCCGGTGCGCAGCGCATCCTTGACGCCTGAGGTGCCGTAAATAATGCCGCGGGTCGGAAAATCGGGCGCCGGCACGATCTTGATCAGGTCTTCAATGCCGATCTCCGGGTCCTTGAGCAAAGCCTGGCAAGCGTCGACGACCTCGCAAAGATTGTGCGGAGGAATATTGGTTGCCATGCCGACCGCGATACCCGACGAACCGTTGATCAGCAGGTTCGGGATTTTGGAAGGCAGGATCAGTGGCTCGTGCTCGGAGCCGTCGTAGTTGGGTCCGAAATCGACGGTTTCCTTGTCGATGTCCTCGAGCAATTCGCTGGCGATGCGCGCCATGCGGATTTCGGTGTAACGCATGGCGGCCGCATTGTCGCCGTCGACCGAGCCGAAATTTCCCTGGCCGTCGATCAGCGGATAGCGCAGCGAAAAATCCTGCGCCATGCGCACAATCGTGTCGTAGACGGCGGTATCGCCGTGCGGGTGGTACTTGCCGATCACGTCGCCGACGATGCGCGCCGATTTCTTGTACGCGCGGTTCCAGTCGTTGGAAAGCTCGTGCATGGCAAACAGCACGCGGCGGTGCACCGGCTTTAAACCGTCCCGCACATCGGGCAGCGCGCGGCCTACGATCACACTCATCGCGTAATCGAGATACGAGCGCCGCATTTCTTCTTCGAGGCTTACTGGGATGGTTTCTTTGGCGAATTGATCCATGCAAACTCAGGTGAAATCACTGCAAAAAATGGCCGCGAAAGCGGCGACGTAAAGCCGTGAATTCTAACATGCGCGTGCATGTCCAGTCACCGCCAATATGACCTTGCGCAATCCCCAATCGGCGCTCGCAGTTATTGATATGGCATGCGTTTATGTTATGATTTCCAAGTATTTTGTCGATGCTGCAGCACGACCGGATAGCAGCTCCGGGAAGCACAGGTGCGAGGGCGGCCGAACACAATTTGATGACGGCGCAGCCGATAAGAATTTGAAATGGAATTACCGGCCAGGCGCGAGCGGCCAAATTAAGGAGCCAAAAGAAAAATGAACCCGACCCTGAAATCTGCGCTGGTAGTTTGTGGCGGCATGGCCGCTCTCCTCTCAACGGCCGCCACGGCCCAGGTCAACAGCAAGAACCAGGGCTACCTCGTGGATCAAGATTTCAAGGTTGTGACTGCAGTGGGCGGTACGGTTTGCGTGCGCACGAGCGACTGGACGCCGGCGCGCGCCGCCGCCGCCGAAGCCGGCCCGTTCTGCGATCCCGATCTGGTACCGAAAAAGACCGCTCCCGGGCCTGTCACAACCACGCCGCCACCGACAACGGCCAAACCGCCCGTCACACCGGAAAAACCCAAAGCAGAGCCGGCAAAACTGCTGCCTCAAAAAATCAATTTCTCCGCCGATGCATTATTTGACTTCAACAAGGCCGACCTGCGGCCCGAAGGCAAAGCGATGCTGGAAGACCTCACACGCGTGCTGCAAGGCGCCAAATACGAAGTCATTCTAGCCATCGGCCACGCCGACCGCATCGGCAGCCTCGCCTACAATCAGAAGCTGTCGGTACGGCGCGCCGAAACCGTCAAGAAATTCCTCGTGGAAAAAAGCATCGAGCCTAACCGCGTGTACGCCGAAGGCAAAGGCAAAACCCAGCCGTTGACTAAAGCTACCGATTGCCGCATGAAGAACCGGAAAGCGATGATCGCCTGCCTGCAGCCGGACCGCCGCGTGGATGTCGAAGTCACGGGCACAAAGTAACACCGGTGGAGACCGCGCGTAGCCACGGTGACATCGCAGCAGGTTGTTGTATCGACGCAACGAAATTTGTGCAATTGTGCTATGATTCGGGCATAATTTGCGTAATCGTGCGCCCTGTGATATTAGTTATGGGTGTCTTTGATTCAGCAGGTTAAGTTGGATATTCAAGCAGGTAACCCAAGGTTCGTTTTAACCGTTGTAGTTCAGGAGGAACAAAAATCATGAATTCAGTTTTACGTAACGCCCTCGCCGGGCTCGCTTTCGCAGCAGCGTGCGTTCCCGCTGCGCAGGCGCAAGTCAATGGCACGAACCAGGGTTATCTGGTAACTGGCCCGAATTTCGACGTCGTAACCGCGGTAGGCGGCACGGTTTGCGTGCGCACCAGCGACTGGACGCCTGCGCGCGCCGCCGCTGCCGCAGCTTGCAAACAATGCACGCCGGATTTGTGCCCGGTGCCGCCGCCGCCGCCGAAACCAGCGCCTAAGCCCGAAGTAAAACCCGCTCCGAAACCGGAAGCGAAGCCGGCGCCGAAACCCGAGCCGCGCAACGTCGAGTTGAAGATCGAGCTGCAGGGCATCCCGTTCAATAAAACGGAAATGACCGCGGACAACAAGAAAGAACTCGACGAGTTTCTCGACAAGGAAGTCAAGCCGTTGACGACGGTAGGCGCGGTAATCATCACCGGCCATACCGACCGCATCGGGAGCGACAAGTACAACAAGAAACTGTCCGAGAAGCGCGCGCTTGGCGTCAAGGACTACGTCGTCGGCAAAGGCATCGACCAGAAACTGATCTTCTGGGAAGGCAAAGGCCCGAAACAGCCGATTCCGGTCACCAAGTTCTGCGAGAACAAGATGAAGCGCAAAGCGCTGATCGAGTGCCTGGCGCCGAACCGCCGCGTTACGGTTGAAGTCGTCGGCACGATCATGCCGCCGCCGCCGAAACCGAAACCCGAAGCAAAACCGGAAGCGAAGTAACAGTCAGCTCCCGGCTCCAGAAAAAGCCCTGCTTCGGCAGGGCTTTTTTTTGTATGCTAGCCCCATGACCCACGCCGCATCCGCCGACACCGTAATCGAAGCACGCTGGATAATCCCGGTGGAGCCGGCGCGCGAGGTGCTGGCCAATCATTCGCTCGTCATTACGGGCGGCCGCATTACCGCGATACTGCCGACTGCGCAAGCGCGCATCCAATATCAGCCGCAGCAACGCGTCGAATTGACGGGGCATGTGCTCATCCCCGGATTGATCAATCTTCACACGCACGCAGCGATGACGCTGATGCGCGGGCTGGCCGACGACCTGGATCTGATGTCCTGGCTCAAGCAGCACATCTGGCCGGCAGAGATGCAGCACGCTTCGGAACCATTCGTGTATGACGGTAGCCGGCTTGCCTGTGCGGAAATGCTGCGTGGTGGCGTTACCTGCTTCAACGACATGTATTTCTATCCGCAAGCGACGGCGCGCGCCGCGCGCCAGGCCGGCATGCGCGCTGCCCTCGGCCTGATCGTCATCGAATTCCCTTCGCCTTATGCCGCCGACGCGCAGGACTATCTGAGCAAGGGGCTGGCCCTGCGCGACGAGCTGCGCAATGATCCGCTATTGACGTTCTGTCTCGCGCCTCACGCGCCGTATACCGTCAGCGACGACAGTCTGCGCCAGATCGCGACGTTCGCCAGCGAGCTGGATCTGCCGGTGCATATGCACGTGCACGAAACAGTCGCGGAGATCGAGCAGAGTATCAAAGAGCACGGCAAGCGTCCGGTGCAAAGGCTCGCCGAACTCGGCCTGCTGGGCCCGTCGCTGATCGCGGTGCACGCCATTCACCTCGACGCGGCCGAAATCAGACTGTTTGCAGAGCAGGGCTGTCACGTCGCGCACTGCCCGACCTCTAATCTCAAACTTGCGAGCGGGTTCGCGCCGGTTCGCGCGCTACTGGATGCCGGCGTTAACGTAGCGCTCGGAACGGACGGCGCGGCCAGCAATAACAGGCTTGATATGCTCGCCGAAATTCGCCTGGCGGCACTGCTGGCCAAAGGCGTCACCGGCGACGCGACAGCGCTGCCCGCATGGCTGGCGCTCGAGATGGCGACCTTGCGCGCCGCGCGCGCGCTGGGTATGAATCAGGAAATCGGCTCGCTGCGCACGGGTAAATGCGCGGACGTCACCGCGGTTCGTCTTGACGACATCGAGACCTCGCCCTGTTACGATCCGCTTTCGCCTCTCGTCTACGCGGCCGGCCGCGAACACGTAAGCCATGTGTGGGTTAATGGCAAACTCGTGCTCGATGAGCGCCGTTTAACCACCCTGGATACTCATGAAGTTTCAGCCCGAGCGTCCTACTGGCGCGAACGCATGGGAGCCCCATGAGCATTAATGTCGATCCAACCGAAATAGCCAAATTCGGCGAGCTTGCGCATCGCTGGTGGGACCCGTCCAGCGAATTCAAGCCGCTGCATGACATCAATCCGCTGCGGCTCGACTATATCGACGGCCTGTGCGGACTGCGCGGCAAATCCGTTGTCGACGTCGGATGCGGCGGCGGCATACTCGCCGAGAGCATGGCGCAGCGCGGCGCCAGCGTCACCGGCATCGACCTCTCCGACAAGGCACTCAAGGTCGCGCAGCTGCACTTGCTCGAAAGCGGCAATCAGGTCGATTACAGTAAAGCGTCAGCCGAGGACTATGCGCGCGACCATCCGCGCCAGTTCGATGTCGTAACTTGTATGGAGCTGCTCGAACACGTGCCGGATCCGGCGAGCGTCGTACGCGCGTGCGCGGACCTGGTGAAAGCCGGTGGCCATGTCTTTTTCTCGACCATCAACCGCAATCTGAAGGCTTACTTGTTCGCGGTGGTAGGCGCAGAGTATGTGCTTAATATGCTGCCGCGCGGCACGCATCGCTACGAAAAATTTATCAAGCCGTCCGAGCTGGCCACAGCCTGCCGGCAAGGCAGCCTGGAAGTTAAAAGCATCGTCGGCATGACCTACAATCCGTTGACTGTCCGTTACGCGCTGGGGCCCGATACGGACGTTAATTACATCATGCACTGCCGGACCGCCTGACCATGCAGCATGCAACCAGGGCAGTGCTGTTCGATCTCGACGGGACCTTCGCCGACACCGCGCCGGATCTTGCTTACGCGCTCAATTGCATGCGAGCGTCGCGCGATCTGCCCGCCATGCCCGTCTCCGCGACGCGCGCCTACACATCGATGGGCGCGCGGGGACTGCTCGGCGTTGGCCTCGACGTAACGCCGGCGCATGCCGACTATGAAACCCTGCGCGAAGAATTTCTAGCCATCTATGCGGATAATCTGTGCCGCGATACGCGCCTGTTTCCCGGCATGGAAGAACTGCTCGCCGAGCTCGAGCGTCGGGGGCTCCCGTGGGGCATCGTGACCAACAAGGCCGAACGCTTTACGCACCCTTTGCTTAAGCTGCTCGGCGTAGACAAGCGCGCCGCGTGCGTGATCGGCGGCGACACCACCGGCAAGACCAAGCCCGACCCGGCGCCGCTCATGGCGGCGAGCGAGCAGCTGAACATCGCGCCCGCCCACTGCATCTACGTCGGCGACGACCGCCGCGACGTGCAGGCCGGCCGCGCCGCCGGCATGCGCACGGTCGTCGTCAAATTCGGTTATTTGCACGGCAACGATCCGGAGACGTGGGAGGCCGATGCCATGATTGATACGCCGCAGGAGCTGCTGCAATATTTGTAAATGGCGCAGCACACTTGCCGTGCCTAACGAGCACAAATAAAAAGGGCACCCGGAGGTGCCCTTTTTATTTGGTGGAGGCGGCGGGAATCGAACCCGCGTCCGCGAGCACTCCACAGCCAGTTCTACATACTTAGCCAGGTTGTTTGATTTAGCTGAGTGCACGCCAACCGGCAGGCTGGCACGCAGCGAGTTACCTTGGATTTAGCATTCATGCAAAGTAACCCTGCACGATGCGATCTCATGTAAATGACTCTGCCACGGACCTGTTGCCAGGTACACGTCCGGCCCATGAGAAGACCGGTGCAGAGTCCAACCGGTTATTAAGCGGCTAGAGCGTAGCTATCGTCGTTCGCATTTATAGCGACCCAGTTGTATTTACGAGGTAGCTGGCCCTCGGTATGCCCTGCACTGCTTTGCAACCCACGTCGAAGCCAAGTCGCCCCCGAAATCGGGTTCCAGCATTCAGAAACAGAATCTGGAGTTCACTTAGCATTGCCATTATCTCATATATGGTCGGCGCGCCATTTTTGCAAGATTGCTATCAACCGCCCCGCTTCCGTCAAATAAAAACGCCACCATTTCAGGGTGGCGTTTTCGGCATCTGCTGATGCAGATCAAACGCGGCGCCGGTATTCCCCGGTGCGGGTATCGATCTCGATGTTGTCGCCGGTTGCGCAGAACAGCGGCACCTGGATGATATATCCGGACTTGAGCTTCGCGGGCTTCAACACCTTGCCTGAGGTATCTCCGCGCACCGCCGGCTCCGTGTATTCGATCTCCCGCTCCAGCGATTGCGGAATAATTATAGATATGGGCTTCTCGTTATAGAAGACCACCTCGCACGGCATGCCCTCTTCGAGATAGTTGAGCGCTTCGCCCATGTTGTCTTTCTCGATTTCGTGCTGGTTGTATTCGGCGTCCATGAATACGTAGAGCGGGTCGGAATAGTACGAATAGGTCACTTCCTTGCGCTCGAGCACGACCATCTCGAACTTGTCGTCGGCGCGGTAGATGTTCTCGCTCGGCGCGCCGGTCAGCAGATTGCGCATTTTCATCTTCACGACCGATGCATTGCGGCCGGACTTGGAGAACTCAGCTTTCTGCACCACCATCGGATCCTTACCGAGCATGATGACGTTGCCGGCCCTGATTTCCTGTGCGATTTTCATGATGTTCCTGCTGCCGTGGGCTAAAAGGCCGCTATTCTAGCCGATCCTGACAGAATGCGGCCAGTTCGACGGCGAGACTGCGCCTGGCGGCAAGGTGAGCTGCCCAAGCCGTCGCATGCCCGTCCGCGTCGACGCGGCGGACCGAGAATGCGTGCCAGCACTCTCCTATGCCGGACGACTGCGTATTCCATGCATTGTGAAGCGCGCGTATCGGCGCCGCCGCATGATCTTCCAGCCCGCGCAAGTAGTGATCCATGAACGCGTTCAGTTTGATCAGATGGGCATCCTGTTCCTGAACGTATGCCTGCCACACCAGGGGCCGGGCAGCCCACTGCGCACGCACGAACGAATCCTCGCCGCGCACGAAATTAACGTCACAAGCCCACAGCAGGCGATCATATTGATCCAGATCCAGGAACGGCGGAGCGACTAAGGTCAGACTGCGGTACTGCGTGCCCGCACCGGCGTCGATAGTCCGGCCCATGATCGCCGACAGCTGTTCTAAAACGCGGCCAGCCGGCGCCACGCACACAACGGGCGATGCGGCCGATGCCCACGCATCGACCAGTGCAGGCAGCGCCGCGTTGTCGTAACAAAATAGCGATACGCATAACGGCACAGTGTCGGTAGGTACGATGCCGAGCGAATGCCGGAAGCTGGCCACGGCAGCGGCGTCGGACTGGAACGCCGTACGTGTTTGCACCAACCCCCGTTCGATCAACAGCCCGCCGGTTTTCGCAGTGAAGCCGGGAAAGAAAAAATACTTCGTCAGCGGCAGTCGCGGGTGCGGCGATGGCAGACCGTGGCTGCCGTCCACCCATGGCTCCGCGCTCAGGTGCTCGAGGTTGATCCATATGGGCGGCGGTGATCGCGACGCCATCGCTGCCACATAATTTTCCGGCAGACGCACGCCGAATCCCTCGATCACGATATCCGCGGGATTCACTGCCGGCATCGGCACACCCCAATGCCTCACTTCCACCGCTTCTACGCATTGGGTGTCCAGCGCGGGATCGACCCGAGCGCAGAGTTGCTGAAAAGCCGCGAGATCGTCGACCCATAGACGAACCGAGTAGCCGAGCTCCGATGACAGCTGGCGGGCAAGACGCCAGCAAATACCAATATCGCCGTAATTATCGACGACCGAGCAGAAAATGTCCCAGGTGCGTGTCATAAGGAGTTGCCGCCCGCACGTGCCTTTTGTCTAGCAGCTGTGCGCCGGGGGCGTTGCGCTAACCGTAGACCAGCGCGTGTACTTCGTGATGACGCGGCGGTGCTGCGGCATCGATGCTGACCGCACGTATGCCGGCGGTCTGCAGGCATCGGTTCGCGAACACCATTGCCTCGGACTGCGATGCGGCACCCGTCTTCAATATCACCGCGGCGACGACTTCCAACTGCTTGTTGCACACCACCAGATCAAGCCGTTGCTGCGCGAGTTTGCGCATTAGATGCTCGCGTTGTGCGTGCGGTGTCGTCGGCGCCAAATCCACCAGTTCGCCCAGAGCCACGCCGGCGAAGATTTCATGGTCAGGCAGCCCTGTGCGGAAAACGTAATATAGCAGCGCTGCTGGCTGCGGCAGCAGACGCGCCTTTCTGCTGAACGCAGGCGCAGCCGGCACTGCCGCCGCCGCGGCAGGTTTTTCGAGGCCTTCGAGCGCCGCCTTCGGATTGGCTTTGAGGTCCGCCAGCAATGCCGCCATCTGGGTTGCGCGTTCGCTGCTGTTCTGGCGCTGCTTGCGGTTATAGCGCGAAATGATGAAGACCAGCATGACGATCCAGACCAACCCGAACAGATACCACATGCGAAATCAGTCCTGCAGATAGTCGACGAGTTGTCCGCTCGTCTGGCGCAGACGCCGGCTCATCATGGTCACGATCTTCAAAAGAATATTCACGCTGAGCGGCGGATGCTCGCGGATGATACGCACGAACTGTTCGCGCGTAAGCATCACGAGAGTCGACTGTTGCGGGCACACGCAGGTCGCCGAGCGCTGCTCGCCGTCGACCAGGGCCATCTCGCCAATGGTCTTGCCGGGCTCGATCTGGCCGATGCGCTTGCTCCCGTATTTGTTGTCCTGCTTGAATATTTCGGCAGCGCCCTCGATGACCAGGCACATGAACCCACCACGATCGCCTTCGCGGAATATGATGGTGCCCGGCACGGCGCTGTATGCCTGCACGTACCTGGTCAGCGTCTCGATCTCCTGCGGTGGGAAATCGCCGAAAAACTGGCTGCCCTGAAGCATCGTGAGCAATTGCGTCTGGAACCCGCTGCCGCTGCCCAGCAGCTTCAGCTCCGGTTCGATCACTTTGCGATCT
This sequence comes from Betaproteobacteria bacterium, assembly GCA_025363575.1. The sequence goes on from JANYDM010000201.1 coordinate 30,374, forward strand.
GACGAACTCATGCGGATCCCCGGCGGCAGCTCTGCCCGCTAAGACGCGGGCGCAGCCGGTTGCTGGCGGTTGCGCCGCCGGTCCAGCCACCACGCCAGCGCCGGCAGCATCAGAAACGATCCGGGCAGCGCGAGCACGATAAGATACGGGCTGATGCTGGACAAGCGCCGCAAGTGCACGTGCAACTCTTCCTTGTCTTCGGCGGTCCACAACTGCTTGTTGCGCGGCTTCATCAGCAGGGGCATCAGGCCCCTGACCTGCAGGATCTCGCTCAACAGATGTTTTTTCTCGCGCTCCGTCAGGTCGCGGATCGAGCGATAGGCGATGACGCTGGCGCTGCGAAATTTTGCAATGCGTGAAGTGTCGTCCATGGGCGGCTGCTCAGGTCGCGTTTACCACAACGACTGCGCGCCGGACCGGCCAAGCGAGCGATAAGCGCGCCATGCCACGAAACCACGCTTCACCCACTTCCAAGGGCCCCGCGTGCGGGTGGCCGCCAATGCGGCGACTGCGACGCCAAGGAGCAGCGGACGATCGCGCAGATAGCGCGCACCGGCCAGTCCGGCATCTGCGATTTTCAACGGTCCGCGCAGTTGCAGGACTGCCGTGCCGATATCGGCGCGTTGCACGGCACACATCGCTACCAGCCGCGCACGCTCGCGCTCGAGATCGAAATTGGGATCGCCGCGCTTCACGCTGACAATCTGTCGCGATCTTTCCTCAGCTCGCCAAGGCTGGCCTCAAACAGGCGGGTGCCCGCCGTGGCGCGCGCGCGCGCGGCCAGCGCAAGCGCTGCACCGATCAACAAATAGAGCAGCGCAAAAGCGCCGATTGCCAATTCGCGGTTGCTGTCCCAGAACATCACGATCACCAGGAACGTCAGCAGCAAGACACCGCAGACCAGAAAGATCACGGCACTGGCTCCCAACAGCAGCATTTGCGCAAGCCGCAGACTCTCGGCATGCACTTCATTGGCAAGCAGTTGCAGACGCGTCTGCACTGTCGCCACCAGCGTGGCGACGAGCTGCCTGACCGAACTCAACAATCCGCCCGCGCGGGCGGCACCGGCTGTGGAATCTGCGCCGGCCATGAATCTAGCGGCGGCCGATCAGGAGCCCGACGATCAGCCCGACACCGGCGGCGAAACCGACTGCCTGCCACGGGTTCTCATGCACATAATCGTCGGTCACCCGCGCGGCCTGCTTGCTGCGCTGGACGATCACATCTTCGGTTTCAGCCATTTTGACCTTTACCGTATGCATGTGGTCCTGCATGCGCTCGCGCAGCGCCGCGACTTTTTCGCCGGCCTGGCTTGCCGTTGCCTTGACGTACTCTTCCATATCCGTGAAAACGGTGCGGAAATCCTGAACCAGCTTATCCTTCGGAACACTTGCGTCGGAACTCATAATTACCTCTGTCAGCAGTTGAATGCATTTATCAAATGAAGCCGGCATAACGCAGGCATGGGGTTGATTAGGTTATAGATTTTTACCGCCCCAATCAAGGATTTTCGAGTGCGGAAAACCGCCGGATGCATAAAATCCCCCTCCCCGCCACCCCGTTTATCCGCCATTTCCCGTCGTCCAGCGGCTTTTGCGCCAGCTGTCGCTGATGAACGTTGCGGCGTAACCCCTTTGACCGGGCTTTTTCGTTTGCACGCATGACAGCCTTTTTCACCTTAAAGGAGACCGCTCGTGAAAAAATCCACGCAATTCAGTCTGTGCTGCCTCGCCGTCGCGTTCGCCGTCGGCGTCACTCAGGCAGCCGGCGAGGCTGCGGACAGCGGCAACGCGCTGACCATATACAGCAGCGCCCAGCCGGGCGCGATGTCGCCCGAAATGTATCGCAATGGCGGACGCGGCCAGGCCATCCCCGGCTATGCAGTCGTGCGCCAGCAGCGCGAGATCAATTTCACGCGCGGGAGTAACAACGTCCGGTTCAGCGACGTCGCAGCGTACATCGATCCCACCACCGTGATGTTCGAATCGCTGACCGATCCCGCAGGCACCCGCGTCGTCGAGCAGAATTTCCAGTTCGATCTCGTCTCGCAGGACAAGGTGCTGCAAAAATACATCGACCAGACCATCAAAGTCGACCAGGTCCGCGGCAACGCCGTCGAGTCGTTCAGCGGCACGCTGCTGTCGACTGCCGGCGGCATGATCCTCAAGCGCGACGATGGTACTCTCCAGTTGCTGCCCAACAACGCCGGCATCACGCTGCCGAGCTTGCCGGGCGGGCTGATTACGCGCCCCACCCTCGTTTGGGACGTCAACGCCAGGCAGGCGGGCACCCACAGATCGCGCGTTTCGTACCAGACCAGCGGCCTCACGTGGTGGGCGGATTACAACGTGACTTATGCTGAAGGCAGCAACGCGAATTCGTGCAAGCTCGACGTTGGCGCGTGGGTAAGCATAGTCAATCAATCAGGCGCAACTTACGCCGACGCGAAACTGAAGCTGATTGCGGGCGACGTGCAGCGTGCCCAAGTCGCGGGCAGGGCCGCGCCCGCGATGCCCTCTCCCGCCATCATGGCGCGTCTGGAAAAAGACACGGGATTCGCCGAAAAAACGTTCTTCGAGTATCACCTGTACACGCTCGGCCGGCCGGCCACGCTCGCCGACAATTCGACCAAGCAGATCGAGTTTTTTCCCACCGCGCGCAATGTGCCCTGCGAAAAGAAACTCGTCTATTACGGCCTGGCGCCCGGCTACTATGCTTACGGCGCGAGCCCCTATACCGATCGCAACTACGGCGTGCAAAGCAACAAGAAGGTCGACGTGTATCTCGGTTTCAGGAATTCGTCTGAAAACAACATGGGCATGCCGCTGCCCGCGGGCCGCATTCGCGTCAGCAAGCTCGACGACGCGGACAAGACGCTCGAATTCATCGGCGAAAACGTCATCGATCACACGCCGAAAAACGAAAACGTCCTGATCAAGCTCGGCTCGGCCTTCGACGTCGTCGGCGAGCGCCGCCAGGCCGATTTCAAGATAGACACGGCGCGCAAGACCATGGCGGAGGAAATCGAAATCAAGCTGCGCAACCAGAAAAAAGAAGTAGTGACAGTTCTCGTGAAAGAAAATTTGTTCCGTTGGGTCAACTGGCAGATCACGACGAAGACGCATGAATTCGACAAGGAAGACGCGCGCACGATAGTCTTTCCGGTGAAAATCGCCGCCGGCGCCGAAATCACATTGCGTTACACCGTACAGTACAGTTGGTGAATGCAGGCTGGACGCCCTTGAGCGCGATGCTATACTTCGCCGCAGACTGTGCAGACTAGGGAGAGTCGACATGGGCGTCGTTGCGATCGTTGTGCTTGGTATAGCAGTTCTTGCGCTGGTGTACCTGATCATGATTTACAACAATCTGGTCCAGGTCAAAAACAATGTATCCAAGGCGTGGGCGAATACTGACGTTCTGCTGAAGCAGCGTCACGACGAGCTGCCCAAGCTGGTCGAAACCTGCAAGCAATACATGAAATTCGAGCAGGACACGCTGCAGAAGGTGATCGACGCCCGCTCCCGCGTGTTTTCAGCGCGCGAATCTCAGGACATGAATGCGCTGGGCTCCGCCGAAGCCGGCCTGCGCACCAGCGTCGGCAACCTGTTCGCCGTTGCTGAACAATATCCGGACCTTAAAACCAATCAGACATTTCTGCAGCTGCAAAGCCGCATCACCGGTCTTGAAAATGCGATTGCGGACCGCCGCGAGTTCTACAACGAGTCTGCCAACATCAACAACGTGCGCGTCGAGCAATTCCCCGACACCGTCATTGCGGGCATGTTCAATTTCAAGCCGGCGCAGCTGCTCGAGTTCGACACCGCTGAAAAAACCGACGTCGACGTCAAAGAACTTTTCAAGTAAGTCCGCCCGCTGAATCACCCGCCGATGAGCGGCCGCCTACGCATCCACTCGGTCAATTGGCTGACTGGCGGAGTTCACGTAACAATTCTCGCGGCCGCGGTGCACGCCGGGTCGTTGGCGGTATGGGTGTACGCTCTGGGCGCCATGTCGCTCGTCAGCTTCGCGGCGTGGACCGCCAACTACCGGCGCTATCTGCAGATTGCGGGTACACCGCTGTCCAATATCGCCACCGCTGCCCAGGGCTACGTCGAAATCGCCGGCCAGGCAGAAATGCCTGAGGGCACCCCTTTCAACTCGAAACTGTCCCTCACGCCCTGTGTCTGGTATCAGTACCAAGTTGAAGAAAAATCATCGGATAACGAATGGTCGCTGCGGGATTCCGGCGTCAGCGACGAGCCTTTCATCGTGCGCGACCAGAGCGGGGCATGCGTAATTGACCCTGAAGGCGCAGAGACACTTTGCTCGCGCCGCAATTCCTGGACGGCGGGTGACTGCCGCTATGTCGAATGGCTGTTGCTGCCGCGGGAGACCGTCTATGCGCTCGGTGATTTCGTGACGGTCGGCGGCGCCAACAGCGAGCTGGACGTCGATACCGATGTGGGTGCTTTGCTGTCGGAGTGGAAAATGAACCAGCCGGATCTTCTCAAACGTTTCGACCTCAATCAGGACGGCGCGATCGATCTCAAGGAATGGGCGCTCGCACGCCACCAGGCAGTGCGTGACGTCGAGGCTCAGCACCGCGAAACCCGCGCGCAAGCCGGCACCAACGTGCTGCGTGCGCCCGTCGATGGGCGGCTCTTCCTCATTTCGAATTACCTGCCCGCGGATACCAGACTTAAATATTTCCTGTGGACGTGGGCGCACGCCGCGATATTTCTCGGCGCCGGCGCCGGGGCTCTCGCGCTGCGCTAACCGCGCCTGCCAACAATGCATGTGGAGTTTTTAACGGCAAGCCACTACACTCGTTCAACCTCAAATTCGCGCCGGCAAACGACATGCGAACTGATTATCTGCTGGGCCTGACGGCCCACGGCTTTCACAAGATCTTCTATACCGACTGGGGCGACCCCGCCAGTGAACACACGGTCATCTGCGTGCATGGATTGACGCGCAACTGCCGCGACTTCGATACGCTCGCCCAGGCCCTTGCGGTGGCCTGCCGCGTCATCTGCCCCGATGTCGCAGGCCGCGGTCGCAGCGACTGGCTGTACAACAAGGATGATTACAGCTATCCGCAATATATGGCCGATATGAACGCGCTGATCGCGCGCGTTTCGGCGTGCCCGGCGGCCGCCGGGATGCTCGGCAAACTTGCGGACGCGCTGACCCGCCGCCACGGTTCGCGCTCGCTGTACTGGGTAGGCACGTCGATGGGCGGCATGCTCGGCATGCTGCTCGCCTCGCGCCCGAATTCGCCGATCCGCAAGCTCGTCGTCAACGATGTCGGGCCGTTGATTCCCAAAGCCTCGCTCGAGCGCATCGCGATGTATGTCGGCAAAGACCCGCGTTTCAAGACGCTGGCGGAACTCGAGGGCTATGTGCGCACGGTGTCGGCGCCATTCGGACCGTTGACGGACGCGCAATGGCATCACCTGACCGTAACGGGCGCCAAACAACACGCAGATGGTACGTGGGGCATGAGTTACGATCCGGACCTGGCGGCGCCGTTTCGCAAAGGGCCGCCGCAGGATGTCGATCTGTGGAATTACTGGGACACTATCACCTGCCCCACGCTCGTACTGCGCGGTGCCGAATCCGATTTGCTACTGAAAGAAACCGCCGCAGAAATGCAGAAGCGCGGGCCGCGTGCGCATCTCGTGGAATTCGCGGGCATCGGCCATGCGCCCATGCTGATGGCGGATGACCAGATCAAGGTGGTGAAAGATTTTCTGCTGGCGCCGGAATAGCAACCGGCGCGGCGCAAAGCTGTTACGGGTAGTTCGTGAATTCTTCGAGCGATACCCGGCCATCGTGGTTCTTGTCGATTTTCTTGAAATTGTGCTCGAGCACCGCGTCGCCTTTGACTTCGTCCGGCGTGAGAAAACCGCTGCGGTCTCGATCGAGCACGTAGAACTCGCGCGGCGTCAATTTTGCCGGCTTGTCCGTACCCGTTGGCGCCGTTCCTGCCACAGCGCGCGCAGCCTCGTTGCCTGACAAGCGGTCGTACATCTGCTGCCCGCCGATGACTAGAAACAAAACCAGCGCGCCCGCGGCCATCCACGTGACTTGCGGCATCCATGGGCGCCCGTCCGGCGGGCGCGGCATCAAGAGGGTCTTGCCCAGCTGCGTCGGCGCTTCCTCCGCGGCGTTGCCCTTGGTCGAAGCGACGGCATATGCCAGCGGCGACGGCGGCGGCGCGACGTAGACCTCGCCCGTGAACAGCGCCTTCCATTCGGGCACCGACTGCGGGCGCTTTTTCTCGTCGACTTCAAGACCGCGATTGATCGCGTGCAAAAAGACCGTGCTGAAACGCGCGCGCGCGCCAATGAGGCTGTTCATCACCGGGTCCTGGCTCAGGCGCGTGACGACATCCGGGGGGTTATCGCCGATGACCGCGCGGTAAAACACAGCGGCTAGCGAATAAATGTCCGTCCATGGACCCTGGTTGCCGTCTTTCGAATACTGCTCGAGCGGCGCGTAGCCGGGCGTCAGGATCGAGGTCATGGTACGCGTGGTCGCGCCGGTGGCCAGACGCGCCGCGCCGAAATCGAGCAGCACTGGCACGCCGGTGTCGCGTATGAAGAGATTTGAGGGCTTGATATCGCGATGCAAAAATCCGGCGACGTGCACTGCGTGCAATCCTTCGAGCAGCGGCATCAGGATGCGCAGCAGCAATTCTTCATCGGGTTCCGGGATGCGCTTGAGCATCTGGCTCAGCGACACGCCGGACTCATAGTTCATGACCATGTAAGCCGTTCCGTTGGCCTCGAAATAGCGGCTGACGGTGACGATATTCGGATGACTGAACTTCGCCAGCAGGCGTGCTTCCTGCAGGAACCGGTCGAGGCCCCATTTGTAGTTGTATTCAGTGCCGGTGCTGACGGGCACTATGCTGCCATCGAGCGCGCGCACCGCGAGCTCGACGGGCAGATATTCCTTGATCGCGACCTTGATTTCGAGATGTGTATCGTAAGCGAGATATGTCATGCCGAAACCGCCCGCGCCCAGCACGGATTCGAGCCTGTACTCGTTCAGATTCGAGCCCAGCGGCAGCGAATTGCGGTAATTCAGTATTTCCACCACGCCCGGCCTACTTTTCGTTCTTTATCATTGATTTCGCTCAAAGGTCATGATGTCCGCGGTGATTTTCTGATCCCGCCGTATTCGCCCATGGAACGCATACGTTCCACAACCCGCCCGTGTACCTCGCCTGAAACCGCATTATGACGTAAGCGCCCTCTACCAGGCGATTCTGGCCCTATTGTTAACGGCCACTAGCGGGCTGGCCTTAACTCCACTAAAGCCACTGGCATGAGGGCAGAAAGGGCAGCGGCGTCCGCCCCTTCAACGGCTTGCGTCTTTTGCGACCCACCCGATAGCCGACTTGGCTTGGCGGCGCACGCAGGCAGCCTGTTAACGCGGCAACCGGCGGCCGCCCGCGATTTTTTGCCTGAACTGCCAGAACTCTTCAAGCGAAATGCGGCCGTCGGCGTTGGCATCGACCGCCGCAAAATTTCTCTCGATCGCCGGGAAGCGGCCGCGCAACTCAGGCAGCGACAGAAAACCGTCGCCGTTTGCATCGGCCGCCATGAACTCTTTTCTCAATGCGAACGGGACCGGCTCGCCGTCCGCGCCCGTATCGGCGTGCGGCTCTAGTGGTGCGTCCATTCGTGCATCGATGCCGCGCCCGGTAAATGGTGGCTGCACCTTGACGGGCAGCGGCTCGCTGGACGGCGCAGCGGCCGGCGCGGCATTCGCGTCTGCCTGCTTCATCTCGTCGGCAATGCCGTCTTTTTCGAGAAACTGCTCGAGTTCGCGCAACGACACGACACCATCGCGATTCAGATCGATTTCGTCGAAACGGCCGGCAAAGCGCGGCAGGCGTTTCGTCATTTCTTCGCGGGTCAGGTCGCCGCTGCGATCGGCGTCGGCGGCTGCGAAACGCTGCGCAGCCGCGCTTGGCGCGGCCGGCGCAGGGGATGTCTGCAGCACCGCCTGTTGCTGGATTTCGCGCTCCATCGCGCGCTGCTTGAACAGGATCACCAGCGCCAATACGCCCGCCACGACAAAAGCGCTGCGCCGCAGCCATTTCCAACGCTTGCGCGTGACGAGGGCCGTGCGTGGGCGCTGGCTGACGACGGTTGAGGCGGATTTCTGCGCGGCGGTCGCGGCGGCGTCGGGCGTGCTGCGATCAAATGCCGACATCTGGGTGCTTCCACTGAAAAGCTCACGCCATTCCGTGACGTTTTGCGGGCGCAGTTTTTCGTCAACCTTGAGGCCCCACTCGATGGCGCGCAAAAAGCGCTCGTCGTAACGCGTGCGAGCGGCCATCAACGTCGCCGGCACGCCGTCGGATTTGATGCGCTTGACTGCATCGGGCGGATTTTCGCCGGTCACCGCACGGAACATTACGCCGGACAACGCATAAATATCCGTCCACGGGCCCTGGTTGCCGTCGGTCGAATATTGCTCGAGCGGCGCATAGCCCGGCGAAACGACTGACGTGAGTATCTGCGACGCACCGCCGGTAGCGAGTCGCGCCGACCCGAAGTCGATCAGCACGGGCACGCCGTTCACTCGCAGGAACACGTTCGACGGCTTAATATCGCGATGCAAAAAACCGGCCTGGTGCACGGCCTGCAGCCCGTCGAGTATCGGCAACACCATTTTTTTTAATGCAGGTTCGTCCGGCATGGGCGCGCGCTTCAGATGCTGATACAACGACTCGCCCGCTTCATAGTCCATCACCATGTAGCTGGTGCCGTTCGCCTCGAAGAAGCGATTGACGCGCACAATGTTGGGATGGCTGAATCTGGCGAGGGTGCGCGCTTCCTGAATGAAACGCTCAAGCCCCCATTGGTAGTTGAATTCGCTCTCAGTGTTGACGGGGACGATGCTGCCGTCGAGCGCGCGCACCGCGAGCTCGCCCGGCAGGTATTCCTTGATCGCGACGTGCTTCTCGAGATGGCTGTCCCAGCCAAGGTAAGTCATGCCGAAACCGCCCGCGCCCAGAACGGCCTCGAGCCGGTACTCGTGCAGCATGGAATTCAGCGCCAGCGCGTTGTGGTAGGTTGCGTCGTCAGCCATTGGCCGGTAATCATCCTTCAATTGCGGCTGAAAATCCATTTGTCATAACGTCTTACTGCCAAAAGCAGGCAAGGTTGCCCTTCAGGAACTACTTCCACCTCCAGTCGTGGAATTGCTCGCGCAGCGCGGCCTTCATCATTTTTCCGGTCGAGGTTCGCGGAATGGCGTCCACGAAAGTACAATCCTCGGGCAACCAGAACTTCGCGAATTTCGGCGACAGATAGTCGCGCAGCTCCTGCGCGGTCGCCGCCGCACCGGGCTTGCACACGATGACGGCCAGCGGACGCTCGTCCCATTTCGGATGCGCGACGCCGATGACCGCTGCTTCCTGCACCGCCGGATGTCCCATCAGCGCATTTTCGAGATCGATCGAACTAATCCACTCACCGCCGGACTTGATAAGATCTTTGGTGCGGTCCGCTATCTTTACATAGCCCTCGGCATCTATTGTCGCGACATCGTCGGTGCGAAACCAGCCATCCGTCGTCCACTTGTCCGCCTCTGCGTCGAGTTGATAGTAGCTCGCGGCAATCCACGGCCCGCGCACCTGCAGCTCGCCCATGGTCGTGCCGTCCCATGGCGCGCAACCCTCATCGGTCATTGCGCGGACTTCGACAAACGGCGCCGGCACGCCCTGCTTGACGCGGTACGCGTAGCGCTCGTCCGCAGACAGGCCGGTCAACGCGGGCTTGAGATGCGCGGTGGTACCGAGCGGCGTCGTCTCCGTCATGCCCCACGCATGCAGAACGTTGAGATCGAAACAGTCGAACGCGCGAATCATCGCTTCAGGCGCCGCGGCCCCGCCCACGACCATGCGCATGCCGGGTGTCAATCGCCAGCGCTGCGGCTCCTTTTCCAGCGCCTGCAGTATTCCCATCCAGATGGTCGGCACCCCCGCGGTGAACGTGACCTTTTCGGTTGCGTACAAATCGAGCAGACTTACTGCGTCGAGATGGGGTCCGGGCAGCACCAGTTTGCAACCGACCATTGCGCCGGTAAACGGCAGGCCCCACGCATTGACGTGAAACATCGGCACGACCGGGCAAAGCGAATCGCGTTGATTGACGCCGAGCGTATCGCCCATCGCGCACGCCATCGAATGCAGCACCAGCGCACGGTGTGAATAGACGACACCCTTGGGCCGGCCCGTCGTACCCGAGGTATAGCACATGCCCGCGGCATCGTTTTCATC
>JANYDM010000051.1 GCA_025363575.1 Betaproteobacteria bacterium
CAAAACGCTGCGGATCGAGCAGTCCCATCGCGCAATCGGCGTCGGTCACGGTCGCCTCAACGCCGCCGCGCGCGTAGCACGCGGGGCCGGGCTCGGAGCCTGCGCTGTCGGGGCCCACTTGCACGCGTTCGAGATCGTCGACGCGCGCGATAGAGCCGCCGCCGGCGCCTATCTCGACCATCTCGATGACCGGGATGCGGATCGGCAGGCCGCTGCCTTTGAGAAAGCGATACATGCGGCCAAATTCGAAACTGCGCGATATTTCGGGCTCGTAATCGTCGATGAAGCAGATCTTGGCTGTTGTGCCGCCCATGTCGAACGACAATGCGCGCGCGGCGCTGCAACTCTCGGCGACGGTGCGCGCGAGTATGGCGCCGCCGGCAGGGCCGGACTCGACGAGGCGCACCGGTTCAGTTGCGCCCATCGCCAGCGTGCACAACGCGCCGCCCGAGGTCATCAGATAGACGGGGCAACGTATCTGCATTGCCTTGAGGCGCGCCTGCAACCGGTTCAGATAGCCCGCCATGACAGGTTGTACATAGGCGTTGGCGCAGGTCGTCGAAATGCGCTCGTACTCGCGGATCTCGGGACATACGTCCGACGACAGCGTGATACACAAATCGGGCAGCGCGCTCTGAAGAATTTCACGCGTGCGCTGTTCGTGCGCGGCATTGGTGAAACTCTGCAAAAACGCGACCGCGACGCTTTCGATGTCGTGCTCGCGCAGTGTCGGGACCAGTGCCGTGACGGCGGCCTCGTCGAGCGGCAGCAGCACGCGGCCCTTTGCATCGATTCGTTCCGGCACTGGCAGGCGCAGATGGCGCGGCACCAGCGGCGCCGGCTTGTCGATGAAGATGTCGTACTGCGCGAAGCGGTGCTCCCAGCCGATCTCGACCAGATCGCGAAATCCTTCGGTGGTAAGCAGCGCCGTCTTCGCGCCTTTGCGCTCGATCAGCGCGTTGGTGGCGAGCGTCGTGCCAAGAATGAAGAGCTCGAGTGCCGCCGGTGCCAGCGCAGCTTGCGCGAGAATTTCACCGACGGCCACGATCACCGCGTCTTCCGGTGCGCGCGGCGTGGTGAGCACTTTGCCGGTCCAGCGCCTGCCGCGCGCTTCGAGCACGATGTCGGTGAACGTGCCGCCGATATCAACGGCGAGACGCGCGCCCGCTGGTTTTGCTGCTGCCATGGAGAGAACCCTGAGGAATGTGAATGATTATAATCAAAGATCAGAAGGGTGATTGAGCGATTGGGTGATCAGGCGATTGAGCAATTCACGCCGCAATCAGTCGACCACTTAACGCCACGCCGATATCGTTGCCCCGTGCGCAGGCCTGTGCGATCATCGATCACACTTCCGCTCCAAAATTGCGATTCAAGCATGATGTATTTGCGTCTGGCATATCTCGCCTGTTTCATCCTGGTTTTGCCTGATACCCGCGCGCAAAACTATCCATCCAAGCCCGTGCGCATACTGATGGGATTTCCCGCCGGCAGCACGGTCGACGTGCTGATAAGGCCGCTCGCGCAGCGGCTGACTGAAACGTTCGGCCAGCAGTTTATAGTCGACAATCGTGCGGGCGCGACCGGGGTAATCGCATCCGAGCTCGTCGCGAAAGCCGCACCCGATGGCTACACGCTGCTCGGCGCGCCGAGCTCGGCGATTACCAGCACGCCGCATCTGAACCGCGTGCCGTTCGATCCGCTGCGCGATTTCGTGAGCGTCGCGCAGATCAACCACTTTTCCTACGTGCTGATCACTCACCCTTCGGTGCCGGCCAGGAACGTGTCCGAACTGGTCGCGCTCGCGAGAGCGAAACCCGGCGTGTTGACTTACGGCTCGTCGGGCGTCGGCAGCGCGTTTCATCTGGCCGGCGAGCTCTTCCGCCTGATGGCGAAAATCGACCTCGTCCACGTGCCGTATAAGGGCGGTCCGCCAGCCGTCACCGATATGATGGGCGGACGCCTCGACCTCATGTTTTATTCTCTCGCCGTCGTGCGCCAGCAAATCGAAGCGGGCAGATTGCGCGCGCTGGCGGTGACTGGCGACAAGCGCGATCCGCTGCTGCCGAACGTGCCGACGGTTTCCGAATCCGGCCTGCGCGGCTACGAGATGAGCGGCGGCCACGTGATACTCGCGCCGGCCGCGACGCCGCGCGAGGCGCTCGTCAAACTGAACGCTGCAATAGTAAAAGCACTTGCCACTCCGGAAATGAACGAGCTGTGGGCGCGGCAGGGGATGGAGATTTACTTCACGACCCTCGAGCAGGCCGCGGCCCGTCTGCGTGGCGATTACGAGCGTTATGGCAAGCTGATCAAAGACGCCGGCATTAAAGCAGAATAACGAAGAGGTTCGACGTGACACAGTATGAACACTGGTTCCAGTACTTCCCGAAGAGTTTCATGTGGTCGCAAGGCTTCATGTCGGCGATCGAAATGTTTCCGTATGGGGAGCGTCGCGACTCGTTAGCCGCAGGCCCGCTTGCGGGAGCGACGACCGCGCCCCAGGGTTGAAGCGACCAACCAACTACATCCAAGGTGCATCAAGTGACAGCGCAGCAATACGAACACTGGTTCCAGTACTTCCCGAAGAGTTTCATGTGGTCGCAAGGCTTCATGTCGGCGATCGAAATGATTCCGTATGGGGCGGCTGCGATGGGCGAGATCGATCAGGTCGGCCAGCGGCTCAAGGGCCGCGAGGGCAATAACGAAGCGTGGTGCGACGAGTGGTCGACGATGGCGGAGAAAATGGAGGTGCGCGCCAAAGAGGCCGCCGCCGCCAATCATGCGCTCACTGCAGGCACGTACTATCTGCACGCGTGGACGTACTACGGCTACGGCGAGCGCTTTCTGCATCTCGGCGACAAGAAGATCGCCGTATACAAGAAAAGCCTCGCGTGCTTCAACGAAGGCATCAAGCGCCGCTATCCGAATATCGAGCGCGTCGAAGTTCCGTACGAAGGCAAGATGCTGCCGGCCTGGTTCATGAAAGCGCAAAATGCAAAGGGCCCTGCGCCCACGGTCGTGTTTTTCAACGGGCTCGACGGCACCAAGGAAGTCGGCGTGTTGTACGGTGGCGTCGAGCTCGCGGCGCGCGGCATCAATCTGCTCGCGGTCGACGGGCCGGGACAGGGCGAGTCCCTACGTCTGCACAACATCCCCAGCCGCTACGACTATGAAGTCGCCGGTACCGCTGCATACGAGTGCGTAGCGAAGCGGCCAGACGTCGATGCCAAACGTGTGGCGATCATGGGCATCAGCATGGGCGGCTACTATGCGCCGCGCGTTGCTGCGTTCGAGCAGCGCTACGCCGCGTGCGTGGCATGGGGCGGGCACTTCGACTACCACGCGTCATGGATACGCCGGCGCAAGGAAATCGAGTCGGGCGGCACCAGGGTGTCGGCGCCGTATTTTCATCTGATGTGGGTGCTTGGCGTACCCGACATGGACGCCGCGATGGCGAAGCTGAAGCAATACACGCTGGCCGGCGTCGCCGAAAAAGTCGTCTGCCCGTTCCTGGTGACGCACGGCGAGCACGACACCATCGTGCCGGCCGCGTACGGGCAGTTGCTCTACGACGCGGTCGGCTCCAAAAACAAAACCATCAAGATCTTCACCGCCGGCGAGGGCGGCAGCGAGCACGTGCAAGGCGACAACCGCGTGCTGGGTTCTAACTACGTGGCTGACTGGCTCGCCGATAATTTGTAAGACTCCTCCCTTTTAAGCGGAAGGAACCGTGTTTTTGGTGCGATCCAGTTTTTCCCGCCGCTGCTTCGCGCCGCAGCGCGGACAGAACAATTCCTTGCCACCCAGCGGAAAATCGCATTCGTGACAGCGCCGCAGCCAGCACGCCATCGCGTTGCGCTTACCGGCCCTTGACGAGTTTGTCTTCGAACCAGTTCCACATGTCGGCGACGACCAGCGTCAGGTAATCGCGCTGGCAATGCTGCGAGCCGCCTTCTTCGGCGGTATAGATGCGGAACGTCTTGTCTTTGGAGCCACACGCGTCAAACTGCTTCTGCGCATCGGCGAGCGGAATCTGCTCGTCCTCCGCACCGTGCACGAGCAGAAACGGGCAGCGCATTTTCTGCATCACGCCGTCGAGCTTGAAAGGCTCGAGCGCCTTGAGCGCCTGGTCGAGCGTATCCACACCAAGGATCCACGTGATGTGGTGGCCGGGCACGGACAATGAAGTCTTGAACTGCGCATCGATGCGTTTCTTCCACGTCTGGTGATAGTCCCACTGCGCGCCCCACGCGATGCACGCGGCGTAGCGCGGGTCCATCGCGGCGCAGCGCGGCGAATAATAGCCGCCCAGGCTGATCGCGACGATGCCGACTTTCTTCGCGTCGACGTCGGTGCGCTTTTCCAGAAAGTCGAGGCAGGCGCTGCCGGCGACTTCGTAGTCATAGCGCAGAAAATGGTTGCGAAAGCGGATCGCTTCGCCGGTGCCGGGGCCGTCCATCACCAGCACGGAGATGCCGCGCTTGATGAGGTCGGGCACGCCGCGCATGTACTGGATTTCTTTTGTTACGTCGAGGCCGTCGAAAAAGACGACGCAGGGTTTGCGCTCGGCGACCGTGTTCTGCGCATGTACGAAATAGCCCGGCAGGCTGCCGTCCTTGAACGGCACTTCGACGATTTCGATCTTGACGTCGGTCAGCTCGGCATGGCGGTGAAAGCAGTCGACGCCTGCTTGGAATGCATCGAGCGCCTTCTTGTCCTTGGGCGTGCGAAAGCGCTCCGCCATCTGGTAGTAATTGCAGGCGCGCAAATAAGCGTGAGCGGCGGAGAACCGGTGCTCGCCCTTGTCGAATTTCTGCGCGTGGGC
>JANYDM010000009.1 GCA_025363575.1 Betaproteobacteria bacterium
CATGATTTCCGATACCTTCGCACGAATCGTGTAGTCCTGATAAGCCGGCAGCGCGACGGCCGCCAGAATACCGATGATCGCCACGACGATCATCAATTCGATCAGGGTAAAACCCCGTTGGATACGCTTCATAGACTCTCCCGTTAATTTTCGAATTACAAAACCACCATCTTCCGTCCCTTACTGCACCGGTTAGGAGTGCAATTTGTGTACCATGCGATACCACAATCAACAAAATGTTTGTTTGTCGCTATGCATTGACAGAGACAGGCGATTATCGCTTTGAAAACAATGTTTTCGAGTGGTGGCTTATCCGCTAGCGAGATTTTTCGTGATATGCAATTTATCGACGGAAGTGGCGCAGCGAAACACTGGCTTTTTCGGACGCCGAGACCTCGGCGCATATCGCCGAAATCACGGGATCAAATATATTGAGCTCTGCTGCCGAAACAATCGAAGCCCGAGGTGCAATCCTTTGATTGAATATAGCGCCACTCCGGCGCCGCAGGCACCATGACCAACGCCTTTGCCCAACGCGGCGCAAAAATGCGTGACGGTCGTATCGATTCATGCGGCAACGAATGCCGCGACGGCCCTTTCTTCTCTCGGTTGCATCGTCCCAAAAACAGGTTGATACAAGGTCGCCATCGCTGGTCGCGGGGGATGACTATTCCTCGCAGCTGGGTTGCCTTTTGTTCTTTACCAGGGATGTATGGTGCCGGAAATAGGAGTCGAACCTACGACCTTCGCATTACGAATGCGCTGCTCTACCAACTGAGCTATTCCGGCTATTTGATTCGGCCCGGGCGCATGTTCCCGGACCGGACACGGAACGCATTTTAGCACGCTGAGGCGAAATTTAACCTCGCCGTACGCGCGGCCCGCGCCGTGCTGTTCTTATCAGTTCCCGCCCGGACCGCAGCGGACCCGCACTACGATGTCCACGCCTTCGGCCAC
Organism: Betaproteobacteria bacterium; assembly: GCA_025363575.1. The sequence continues at coordinate 958 of JANYDM010000009.1, forward strand.
CATGCCCGGCGGCAAGGCCGGCACACCCGTCACGCGGATATCGCGTGCGTCGATATCCGTCAATTCTCCGCTGTCGAGATTGTAAAAATGATGATGCGGCTCGGTGTTCGGATCGTAAAAGACCTTGCCCGGGTTGACAATGACCTCGCGCAGCATTTTTTTCTCGAGGAAAAGGTTCAGGGTGTTGTAGACCGTGGCCTTCGACGTTTCCGCAGCGCGATCGTTGACCAGCGCCAAAATGCGATCCGCCGATAAATGCTCCCCGCGCGAAAAAATGGCGTACGCAATCTCGATACGTTGATGCGTCGGATTGATGCCGTGACCGCGCAGCAATTCGGACAAATTGTCGCGCGTGTAATTGGCTTCAAACATGATTTTGATTCTAAACCAACGTTTGGAACGTGTCTAACCACGAGGCCGCGCCCCGCACGTGATTTCGCCCGCCCGTAATCTTGCGACGGTGCCGTGGGACAGCGCGGGCGTGACAATTCGCACGCAATCGCACGGTTCTTTGAAGTGAAGGCCGCAATGTTAGAATCGCGGTGCGGATAAACGTTTAAAAATACCGCAAAAAGCTCATATAACTTAAGTGCTTGGGAGCCAGCCGACGCCGCCGTTTCCGTTCGTTCCAGCCAACAGACCGCTCATCGGGTACGCGTGGCGTTCATAACCCGGCGTCATTAAGATGCCATCGTCTAGAGGAGTCAATCGCATGCGCCGTATCAAGGGTATGACATTAATCGAGCTCATGATCGTACTGGCCGTTGTCGCAATACTCGTCTCTATCGCGCTGCCGTCCTACCAAAGCTACTATCGGCGAGGCATTCGCTCGCAAGCCCAGCAATTCATGATGGATATGGCGCAGGCGCAGGAGCAACTCTTCCTCGATTCACGCCAATACGCGCAGGGCTTCGGCGTCACTGTTCCGGGCAATCCTCCGCTGCTCAATCGCGCGATGCCGCCCAGCGTCAGCGCCTTTTACACAATGGGAATCGGCCCGGGCCTGGAATTCATTCTCTCCGCCGCCGGGGTACAGCCTCAAACGTTCACCATTTTGCTCACGCCGATCGCCTGCGGAAAAATGGCGGACGCTTGCGGCGGCACGACACCGGGCGACGGTCAGTTGCTGCTCAATAGCCTGCAGCAACGCTGGCGCGAAAAACAGGGCGGAGACCAGATCTTCAACGCGATTACAGATTGCACCTGGGAGGCCGCCACTTGCGTCCCGCAGTAGAAAAAACATGTGCGCCCGCGCAGGGCTTCACTTTGATCGAGATCATGGTCGTCGTGACCATAGTCGCGCTGATGCTGACTATCGGCGTCTCTTCGATGGGGGAATTTGTCGCCGATCAGCGCCTGCGCACCGTGGCCTCGGATATCTCGTCGGACATCGCCCTGGCGCGCGGCAAGTCCATCGAACTCAGCCGCCGTGTGATCATGGAAAAGCTGACCATCGGCGGCTTCTGGACCGACGGCTGGCGGCTGTATGCCGACATGAATGATAACGCGGTGTACGACAACGGCGTCGATCTCGAGCTCAAGCACTTCGACGGTTTTAAGACTGGCAAGATATACATCTGCACGATGCCGGTCGGTGCGTTTACCAACCAGATAATCTTCCGGCCCGACGGCCGTATCGTGCGTGCCGGCGCTGTCGCCGCAACTGACGGCATCTATATGGTCGACACACTGGGCGACGCCGACCCGACGAACGACAAGATCCGCGGCGTGCAGTTCGGCCTGTCCGGACGCAGCACCGTCATGAAAATGAATAATTCCGCGACAGTCATACTCCCTCCGCCATGCCTAAAAAACTGAGCCCGGGTTTTACCCTGATCGAGGTACTGGTCACGCTCGTGATCCTTACTTTCGGACTGCTCGGCATCGCCGGATTGATGGCGAAAGGTCAGCGCATCGCTTTCGAAGCCTATCAACGGCAACAGGCGACCGCCCTTGCCGCCGATATGGCCGAACGTATTCGTGGCAACCGTTTTCTCGCCGTAACTTGTCCCACAGCGTTGGCGGGATGCACCACGTACATTGCGGGCGCACCGTTGATTACGCCGCTCGGCAAGGGGCTTTTCTACAACGATTACCGCAGCGGCCTTATCGTCGATTGCGCGGTTCTGGCATGCGATCAAATGCAACTCGCGCTGTACGATATTGCATTATGGGACGGTCTGTTATTCGGCTATTCCGAGCAGCAGGCAGGCGGCGCCGCGAACGCAAATAGATACGGCGGCGTAGTACGCGCCAGCGGCTGCATCGAGCAAATCGCGAGCACGGCCGCGAGTTGCCCCGCGCCCGGCTCCGGCACCGTTGCGCTTTTCAGCGCGACCCTGCGCGTCAGCGTTGCGTGGCAGGGTAATGACGACACGGTCGCGCCCGTGGTGGTTGCGGGCTCCCCTGCCAGTTGCGGTTCGGGACTCTATGGCGTCGAGACCAAGCGGCGCATCATAACCTACGACGTCTTGCTCCAGGAGCTATGCCCGCCATGAGCGCTTCAAAATGCATTGTTGCGCGTCAGAAGCGCGCCCGCGATTCCTTCGCCCAGCGCGGCATGTCGTTGATGGAATTGATGGTCGGCCTCGGCATCGGGATGGTGCTGACCCTCGGAATGTTCACGATGATCGTCAGCACGTCGCAATCATTCCGCGTCAATGACGATTTTTCGCACATGCAGGAGAACGCCGTCACTGCTTTCCGTTATCTGTCCGACTCGGTGCGGCAGGCCGGCTTTTACGGCAATCAGGGTGACCTGAACAAGATCTCGGTCGCACCCGGCAGCGCAATCAATATCGTCAACGACTGCGGGTCTGCAGTAGCGACGCCGAGCCCGAATTTCGCGCTCGATTTCCTGACGCCGATACACGCGTATACGGGCTACACGACGGCAACGGTGAACGGAGCATTTCCGTGCATCCCGGCGACGAATTTCTACCCCGGGCCCCCGTTGCCGGTTGGTCAATCTGCCAACACCATATTGGTCACGCGCGGCGCCAGCGGCTACCGGATCTGCTGGAACGCGCCCATCGTCGCGCCGGCCGCTCCGCCGTACTGCCCGAACGTAGCCAGCATGTTGGCAAATCAGCCGAACTTTGCAACGACGATCTACGTGCAATCTTCCCCTTACTGGGGATATTTACTCCACGGCGCGGACTATGCCGCGTGGCGCGCCGACGCCAGGTCGGCAAAGTATCCAAACAACAATGACGCGGAGCTGTACGAATTCCGCACGCACATTTACTACATACGCCCATGCAGCCGCCCTGCCGGCGGCGCAGTCAACTGTACCGGTGCGGCCGATGACAACGGCGCCCCGATCCCGACGCTCGTGCGTCAGGAGTTGATCGGCGACACGATGACGGAGGTGCCGCTGGTCGAAGGCATAGAGCTGATCGACTATCGTTTTGGCATCGACAATACGAGCCCCGCCGGCGGAGCGACCACGGACGGCATCGCGGACTTCTACAGCGCGAATATCGTCATACCGGCGCAGTGGCAGCAGGTCGTGTCGGTGAAGATCACGTTGCTGGTGCGCTCGCCGAACGTCAATATCGAGTACGACGACAGCGGCAAACAATACGATCTGCTGGGAGACGGCATATCCATGATTTACAAATGCACGAATTCACCGGCGCCAGCCTGCAAATTCAAGCGCAAGGTATTTTCCCAAACCATACAGGCGCGCAACATTGCGCAGAGGACAGGCGGATGAAACACGCTCGCAAAGGCATGCCACGCCGTGAAAGGGGCGCAGTCCTGATCGTGTCTTTGATCATGCTCGCGGTACTGACGCTGTTCGTCATATCCATGATCAAGACTTCGGTGATCGAGTTAAAGATCGGCGGCGCGAGCCAGGGAGCGTCGACCAACCTCGCGGCGGCGGAGTCGGCGGCCGACAATTTTCTCACGATGAATGCGGGACGTTTCGCGCCGAACTGGATTACAGCCGCGGGAGCAGCCGGCCCGGATCCGCTGTCGCTCACTTACGCCACCGCAAATAATGCGTATGGCGCGCTCGGCAGTACGGTGTCCGTCACGCCATATCAGATTTACTGCGGAACCGGTCTCCAAGTTGGCCAGGGCTTTGGCGCAGTTGGGGCAGGCGGCGGCGTCCAATCGGTACCGTGGGTGCATTTCGATATCGCAGCAACCGCGACCGCGGGCCTGGGAACGACCGGCTCTGCCGTCATTCATCAAGGGGTCCGTACTCAATCACTTGTTTGTTAATTGGATTAATGCTTCACGCCGCGCATATGCGGCCCAACCGTCAAGTTTTGCCAAGGGGTGCTACGTGAATAAACGCGAAATTTTCAAGAAAACCGTCGCCTGGTCGCTGATAGCAACCATGGTCAACCCTGCTGCGATCGCGCCGGCTTTCGCGCGCGACAGCGATATTTACCTGTCGACCACGACAGGCACCAGCACCGCGGAGCCGAACGTGCTTTTCATTCTCGGCACGAACGACCGCATGAACGTTGCCGAAGCCTGGCGCGAATACGATCCATTAATCTACGATTCGCACGCCGAATATCTGTGGAACGACACCACGATCATCAGCGCGGCGGAACAAACGACTGAACACCAGGACAAGATCTCCGATGCAGCGCCACCTACCAACCCATCCAGCGTATGGGGTACCTGGTCGGGCGCACTGAATACAGACCGCAAGGCCTTGTGGCAGGCGACGCTCGCTTACGCTCAGGGCACTCAATCCGGCGATCCGGGGCCGCGCTCGCAGTACCGCAATTACTGGGACGGCTCGTGGCACTTTTGGCTGCCCACTGGCGTCGCGACGACGGATCCCCGCCTGTGGTCCGTATCTTTCAACCGGTTCCGCGGCTTCATACAGACAATCGCAGGATCACGTGGCGGGGTTACCTTTCCATCGAGCACTACCGCCAACTACACTGCAACAAATGATTACCGCCCATACAATCTGTGCACGACGTCGTTCACGCAAATCGAGCCGTCGACGATTTTTGCACCGACCGGCCGCCCGCAAAACGCCGGCTACATGCTGAACCAGCAGTGGCTACGCTACGAACCCTATCTGAACCTTGCTGCGATCAATAACCCGACCGTCAATTATCCGGGTAGCCATGCGACGTACGTCGCAACTAACGGCACCACCTATTACACGGGTTTTCTCAACAACACCGCGGCGAATGCGGTTCCCCCGACCAACGGACCGGTCAATGCAGTGGGCGGCATCCAGGGCTCGACCAACTCATTCCGCGACAGTCTGGGCGGTAATGTCGGCAGCGTCGGGCAACCGATCCGTGTTCGGATCGATATACCCAATGCGGCCGCCTTCACCGGCTATGCCACCAACGGTGGTGGCACCGCCAACGTCGTCGATGCCGGCGATTCGTACGCAGGTTGGACGGATCCGGCGGCCGATCTCGGCGGCTTTACTTTTCAATCCTACGTCGTGAACGCGACGGCCGGATACTATTACCCGACCACCGTACTGACCGCCCTGCGCACAACCGCTTACGGCGGCAGCTATTCCCTGCCCGCGTTTGCCCTTTCGACCGTCCCGCTGCAGGAGCAATTCGCCGCTTTCCGCGGCAACCGCGACTTGGCACCGGCTTTTGGCATGCGAGTCGGCAGTCCCGCTTACTACGACATCAGTTCAGGTCTGCGCGGTGCAGCGCAGACGCAGTGCGACGCAGGGACCGGCGTGGCCGTCGCCAACCAATGTATTAACCTGACCGGCGTCAACCAGCTTGCCACTATTACCCGGACCTGCACTTTTACCGCACCGAAGCTGGAATTCGATGCGACAAACAATACACGCTACTCCGGCGCCACCTGTGTGAATGCCGCTGCTCCGCCCATCTGCGTCACTGATCCTCGCGGGCTCGCGTGCGTGGGCTTGACACCGCCCACCTGCGCAGTACTGAGCCCGCAAACGAGCTTTTACACACGCGCATACAACAGCACTGTGATTAACACCGGTAGTTGCACATGGGGGGCCTCACAATCGAATGTAGCAGTTGTGCCTTGCGCCTGGAGCGGCCGGCAAACGGTGTACATCGAAGGTCAGGGCAATTACTACTATGGCGGAACATGCACGGAATCCGGCGTGGGGACGAGCACATCCGCGCCAAACCCAAATTCCAGCTGCCAATTGGGTGGTGGCACGTGGGTTGCGGCACGGTCGCTCAACGGAGCAACGCAAAATGACGTGATCGGCCCATTTGCCAACCCCGTCACGGGAGCACAACAAGCGACGGGCTGCGGCAACAAGGCCTTGTTTCCCGCAGGCAACTATGCATCTGCCGGCACTTGCACACTGGCCGCCAACAGCGAATTCCTGACGCCGAGCGGACTTAGTGGCGCGCCGAATGTCTCGCCGTTCTTCGTTAATTCGCCCGGCCCGGCGACCGCACAGCGAACCACTGTGGCGCCAATCGGGGGAATCGCCTATCCCACCATAGTTAACAACGGCCAGTGCCAGACTTCCGGTGGCACCGCTTCGATATCGATACGCGGCGCGGCCGGCAAGGTATACAACATTTCCTGCGGCACGCTGGGCAACAACGACGAAACCTGCTTGTTACGTTACGGCGCCGCCTGCACTACTACCAATGCACAGGCAACCATTTGCCCGGCTACCATTACGGCGAATCCCGTGGCAATCGCGGGCGGCAACAATTTTTATCAGACCTATCAGCTCAATGCGACTCAAAACAACTTGTACCACGAATGTTTGGCCGACAACGGCACGGGCAACAATCCGGGCAATGGTTATCCGACTGCCCAGCCGCGCACATTTGGCACCAATCCGCTCCCGCCAGCGCTTACTAATGCAAATACGACCTACGCCGGCGGCACTGCTGCACAGCGCACCGCGCCCTACGACACGACCGTGGGCCGCGGAGTCGTCGCGGACGCGACCAAGAATATCGACGTTTACTCGACCAACTATCTGAATTTTCTGTACGGCGCCAAGGCTTGCCGGGATTCCACCGGCACGCTTATTACCACGAGCCCCGTCAGCACGCCCCCTGCCGGCGCAACATGCAGTCCGATCGGGCGCAAGACGCGTCTGCAAGTTGCGAAGGACGCATTGTCCGGCCTCGTCAACACCACGGACGGTGTACGCCTTGGCTTGATGGTCTACAACAAAACGCAGGGTTGTAACGCCACGGACGGCACCGCCGGCATCACACAGGGCACGGTTACCGCCGGCTCGAATTCGCTCACCGTTGTGAACGGGGCAACTTTTAATTCCGGCAACGCAATAACCATTCTCGGCGCGGGCCCGGGTGCGGCGAATCTAAACGTTAACATCACCGCCAAGGTAGGCAATGTCTACACGCTAAGCGCAACTGCCAGTACTGCGGTCGCCGGCGCGCAGGTGCAGGCAAACGGTGCATACCCGAACAATACCCAGCTTACCGTCATCGACCCGACCCAATTTATCGCGGGCGCCGCAGTTACCGTCAAAGGCGCAGGCGCCGCAGGCGTCGACCTCGTTACGACGATCAGCTCTGTCGCCGGCAGCGTTTACACGCTCGCAGCCGGCATGTCGACCGGGGTTAATAACGCTGCGGTACAGTTGACGGCCTGCGCCGGCGGAAATCAAAACGACGGCGGTAATATCGCCTACGCGATCCACCGCATGGGCGTCACAGCGGCGACGCCGGCCGACCCGGATCTGGCCAATCGCGTCAATCTGGTGAACAAGATCCAGTCGGTGGTTGCGTCGTCCCGCACACCCCTGACCGAGACGATGTACGAAGCCTACCGTTATTATTCCGGCCGCACGCCGAAATGGGGCACTTCCAATCTGCCTGCCGGCGGCGGTGGTACGGTGACCGCCGGCTATGACGCCAGCGTCGGTGCCAATGTCGACCCGGCGACCGGCGTATCGGCGGTAGTCAACCTGATATCCGGCGGCAAGTACAACTCGCCGATGCTCAATAATCCGAACGTCGCCGGTCCCGCCAACTGCCAAAAGAATTACATCGTCATGCTCACCAACGGTCAGCCTGAGGAGGATTCCGCGGCGAACGCTGATATCAAGACAATGGCCTTTGCGGGCGCCACCGGGGCAACCGTAGCGCCGCGCACCGATTTCGACACCAATGGCGCGACGCCGAACCATGCAGGCGCTCCGGATTATCTGCAAATACCTACGGTTGCCGGCGGCAATCCGTTCGGCCCGACGGATGCCGCGGGAACAGCAGTTGACGGCGGCTATGTGTGGCTCGATGAGCTCACTTACTTTATGTCCGTGGCGGACGTAAGTCCCGGTGCCGCGAATTTCCAGTCGGAGTACAGCAATTGCAGCAGTCCGTCAGGCACGCACACGTGCGATACGCCGACCACGACCGACAGCATCACTGGCCGCCAGTCGATCAATACTTATACGATAGGCTTCGCCGGCGTAAGCGCGCCAGTCGTGCAGAACACGGCGCTGGTTGCCGGCGGCGTTTACTATGTAGCGCAGAATGCACAGCAGCTACAGGCGGCGCTGGTGGCGGCGTTCGTTGCGATCAAAAACTGGAGCCCCACGGCCGCAGCCGCCACGGTGCCAATCTCATCGCTGAACCGCGGCCAGAGTTCGAACGACATCTACCTCGCGTTCTTCGGTCCCTCGATACAATCGGTATGGCCGGGAACGGTCAAGAAATACCAGCTCAGCACCTTCGCGAGCGACTGCGGCATCGCTACAACCAGCGCGATCTGCCTGCTCAGCCAGAGCGTGATTGCCTCCACCGGCCTCTACAACATCGTCGTGCCCGATCCGATTACCGGTCAGGGCGTCGTCGATCCGACCTCGACCAGCGGGGCCAATGACATCCAGCATCCGCCCGGCAGCGCATGGTACGCGAACACGCTGCATGACGGCGCTTTGCCAACCAAGGGCGGGACCGGCCACGTATTAATCAACAATCCTGCCTTTACGCCGGATATGCGCAAGATTTACACGTATCTGACGAATAGCGTGACGCTCTATACCAGCGCCAGCAATTCGTCGACTGTCGACCTGACAGCCACTAGCAATGCGGTCGACTACATCACCAACGGCAGCAATATCCTCCGCTGCCGGATGGGCGACTCGGCGGCCTGCGTCGGCACGCCGGCCATGAGTCTTGCCACCAAGGAGATGCTGCTGAGCTATATCCGCGGCGGCAATATGGCTGACAGCAATTGCACGGACGGCAGCACCGGCACGGTTTGCACCACGTGGTCGACATGGCCGCATAGTGGCGTCGAACACTCAAAACCGGCTGTCGTCACTTACGACAGCAGCACCTCACCGCCGGTGCAGTACATGTTTTATGCGCAGAACAACGGCATGATGACCGCCGTCGACACGCATACGGGCCAGGAGAAATGGTCGTTCCTGATCGAGGAGGCGTTGCCGAAGATCGCCGCGCTGGCGCTCAATCACAACAACCCCGAGATCTATCTCGCAGACGCCAGCCCTGCGATATTTATCGACGACCAGAACGGCGACGGCATCATCAACGGGGCGGATCGTGTCTGGTTGTTCTTCGGCCTGCGGCGCGGCGGACGCGTGTATTACGCGCTCGATATTACGCAGAAAGACACCCCGAAGTTCAAATGGAAAATCACCAATGAGCAACCCACGCTCACGGGCGACATGACCGCGGGCAACAACCGGATCACCGTCGGCGACAAAGCCAACTTCGCTGTCGGGATGACTGTGACCGTGACTGCCGCGGGCCCTGGGGGCAGCGATCTGACCGCGACCATCTCCTCCATCACGGGAGGGGGAACTCATATCGACCTGAGCTCCAATGCCGGTAACACGGTTGTCGGTGCGCTGGTGACCGCGGTGGGCAGCCCACTCGCAGCACGGATTTGCAACGGGACGAGTTCGTGCACCACAGCGGGTGCCGCTCCTTACAGCGAGCTCGGCCAGACCTGGTCGGTGCCCGCAATTATTCCCCAAATGCGCGCACTCGTCGGTCTGCCGAACAATCCGCCAGCGCTCATATTCGGCGGCGGTTATGACCCTGCCGAGGACACCGTGCCGCCGGGCGCGCGTGCTATCGGCCGCGCTGTCTATATCGTCAACGCCGACACCGGCGCAGTGCTCAAGTCGTTTGGCGCAGGCCAGGGCAACGTCGCGGGCGATTTCCGCAACGCCAACATGATGACGACCTATGCGGTGCCATCGGACGTTACGGCGATCAACTCCGACTTCGACGCCATAGGCTATGTCGACAGGCTGTATGTCGGCGACATGGGGGGCAACATATGGCGATTCGACGTCGATGACGCTTCGACGGCCAACTGGAAAGGCGAGATGCTGGCGTCGCTTTCAAATAACCCGGCGGGCGAGCCGAAACGCAAGTTCTTCTTCCCGCCGACTGCTGCGCCGCAGGCTCATCCCTTCCGCTTCGATGCTGTTTACGTGGGTTCGGGCGACAAGGAGCATCCGTTGCTCACGCAAAGCACCACGCCCGCAATTGCCGACGACCGCTTTTTCATGCTGATGGACGACCCCAGCCTCAATTCGGGCGGGGGCACGCCGAATGTGGGCGGGCCTTCGGTGCAGCCGACGCCGAGCACGCTGGCAACGCTCTACGATATTGCCAATATCGCAACGACGGGTGTCGACTCTGTGACGCAGACGGTTACGCCTAATAGCCTGACCGGCAGGCAAGGGTGGTTCCGACGCCTGGACGTCGGCGAGAAGGTCGTCAATACGCCGAGCGTGTTCCTGACGCAGACAGGCGCCAGCCACGTGACTTTCGGCACCTATGCCCCGCTTGCCCAATTGAATGCCTGCACACCGCCTGGCGAAGGGCGTCTGAATGAAATCGACTCGCTGACGGGCAACCTGCTCGCGCTCAATGCCGGCTCCGCCTCACTGAGCCGGTATTTCACGAACTTCCTGACACGCGGTTTCATGTCGAATACCCAGATGGTCATCCTGCCCGCCGGTGCCGGCAGCAGCAGCGGCAGCGTGGGCTCGGGCGCAGGCGCGAGCAGTTCGGGCGCTGGCGCAGGTCTCTACACCTGCACCGCCAGCGACGGCAGCTTCAGTTGCATATTGCGCAGCCGCATCGGCATGCCGACCAAGACCTACTGGTACCTGGAGCCCGAGCAGTAACGCGGGCCAACGGCACACCTCTTCTATCCCCGCCGATGGCGGGGATTTTTTTTCTGATTTTGTGTTAGCGCAGGGTGACCCGGCCGGCAGGCAGTTTCAGGACGATTCTACGTTAAGGTTGCGCGGCAGGGGAAAAGTCACCCGCTCGGTGATGCCCGCAAGCTCCGTGACACCGGTCGCTCCGAGCTCCATTAAGCGGGCGACGACTTCCTGCACCAGCACTTCGGGCGCGGACGCGCCGGCCGTGACACCAATTCGTTGCTTGCCGGCGACCCATTCAGGCTGCAGCTCGCGCGCGTCGTCGACCATATAGGAAGCGACATTCTGATTGGCGGCAACTTCGCGCAAGCGATTGGAATTCGAGCTGTTGGGAGAGCCGACGACGATCACCACCTCGCATTGCTGGGCCAGAGTCTTTATCGCGTCCTGGCGGTTCTGCGTTGCGTAACAAATATCGTCTTTCTTGGGGCCGACGATTTTTGGAAATCGTTTCCTGAGCGCGGCGATGATCTGGCTTGCATCGTCGACGGACAACGTTGTCTGCGTGACAAATGCAAGGTTCGTCTCGTCGCCAACCTTGAGCCCGGGCACGTCTTCCGGTTTTTCCACCAGATACATGCCGCCTTGCGACTGGCCCATCGTGCCTTCCACTTCGGGATGGCCAAGATGGCCGATCATGATTATTTCACGGCCGAGCTCGCGCATGCGCGCGACTTCGACGTGCACTTTCGTCACCAGCGGACAGGTTGCATCGAATACGCGCAACTGTCTTGCTTCAGCCTCGCGCCGCACGTCCTGCGATACGCCATGTGCGCTGAAGATTACCGTGCTACCAGGGGGCACTTCAGACAGGTCTTCGACGAAGACTGCGCCCTTCTCGCGCAAATCGTCAACGACGAATTTGTTGTGCACGACTTCGTGACGCACGTAAATCGGGGCGCCGTGTATTTGCAGTGCACGCTCGACAATCTCGATGGCGCGGTCTACACCTGCGCAAAAACCGCGTGGTTTGGCTAGCAGAACCTGCATGACGGGTACCGGCAATAAATAAGGGAACGGATTATATACCTGCGCGCGTGCCGCAAAACGCGCGGCCCGAAACGGCGGCTACGCCTTGCGCGCGGCGCCGCCGCGCAGGCTGTCGAATATCAGGGCGCCCGCGCCGCACGTTATCGCGGAATCGGCGACGTTGAATGCGGGCCAGTGGTAGCCGGCTGCGTAAAAATCCAGAAAATCAATTACGGCCCCGAGCCAGATACGATCAATAACATTACCGATCGCGCCGCCGAGAATGAGGGCCAGCGCAAAACAGAACAACGTTTGACCCGAATGCTTGCGCAGCAGCCAGACCACCCAGACAATGGCGACGAAGGCGACGCTGATGAAAAATCCACGCTGCCAGCCCGCCGCGCTGGAGAGGAAACTGAACGCCGCCCCCTTGTTGTGCACCAACACCAGATTAAAGAAAGGCGCTACTTCGATACCGCTGCCGTAGGCCAGCGTGCGCGTAATCGCGAATTTCGATAGCTGGTCCAGCCCGACCACTGCAGCAGCGATCGAGAACCAGCAGGTCATGCGTAAAAGCGCGGCTCGCCGCTGCCGTACAGGTTGGCGACGCAACGCCCGCAAATGTCGGCGTGTGCCGGATCCATGCCGACATCGCTGCGGTAATGCCAGCAGCGTTCGCACTTTGTGTTGAAGCTGGGCGTCACGTCCACTTGCACGGGGCCAGAATCTGTCCGGTGCAGAGTGGCGCGCGAGGTGATGAGCACGAACCGCAGATCGTCGCCCAAACGCAGCAGCGAATCGTAGGCCGCGCCGTTCGCACGAATGTCGACTTCCGCGGCAAGCGCCGATCCTATCTGTCCCGCCGCGCGCTTCTCTTCGAGATGCTTGTTCACCAACTCCCGCATCTGTCGGATGTCTCCCCAGGCGGCCAGCAGCGCCTCGGGTTTCTCAACCGCCGGAAACTCGTGCCAGGTATTGACGAACACGGTCGGCTGACCGGGGTCCGTCACGCGCCACGCCTCCTCCGCCGTAAAGCTCAGGATGGGTGCAATCAAGCGCAGCAGTGACTGCGCGATATGGTGGAGCGCGCTTTGCGCCGCCCTGCGCGGCTGCGAGTCTGCCTTGGTCGTATATAGGCGGTCTTTGAGGATGTCGAGATAAAAACCGCCGAGGTCCTCGGAACAGAAATTCTGGATGCGCGCGACCGCGGTATGGAATTCATAGCGGTCGTAATCCGCCAACACCCGCTCCTGCAGTGCGAGCGTCATTTCTGTCGCATAGCGGTCGATCTCCAGCCACTGCGCCGGCGGCAACGCGTCCTTGACGGGGTCGAAGTCGGCGATGTTGGCAAGCAGAAAGCGCAGAGTATTGCGGATTCTGCGGTACGACTCGACCACGCGCTTGAGGATCACCTCGGAGATCGACAACTCGCCGGAGTAATCGGTCGCCGCCACCCACAGCCGCAGGATTTCCGCGCCTAGCGAGTTCGCGATTTTTTGCGGCTCGACTGTATTGCCCAGCGACTTGCTCATCTTGCGGCCTTCGCCGTCGACAAAAAAGCCGTGCGTGAGCAGGCTTTGATACGGCGGCTCGCCGTTGAGCATGCACGACACCAGCAGCGACGAATGAAACCAGCCGCGATGCTGGTCCGACCCTTCGAGATAAAGGGCTGCGGGAAACGCGAGCTTGGCGCCATGCGAGCCCGCGCCGGTCGATTGTCCGCGCGGCCCGCCAATCACCGTCTGGTGGGTTGAACCCGAATCGAACCACACGTCGAGCGTATCCTTGATCTTCACGTAGTGCGCCGAGTCGTCGCCGAGCAGTTCCTTCGCGTCCAGAGTCTGCCACGCTTCGATCCCGCCCTGCTCCACCTTCTTTGCCACGGCCTCGAGGAGTTCCAAAGTGCGCGGGTGCAGCTCGCCTGTTTCCTTGTGTACGAAGAACGGCATCGGCACACCCCATTGGCGCTGGCGCGACAACGTCCAGTCGGGGCGATTGGCGATCATGCCGTGCAGGCGCGCCTGGCCCCAGGCCGGAAAGAAACGCGTTTGCTCAATGCCGCGCAGCGCGGTAGCGCGCAATGTTTCCGCGGCCTTGTTGCCCTCAAAACCTGGCGGCTCGTCCATCGCCACGAACCACTGCGTGCTGGCGCGATAGATGATGGGCGTCTTGTGCCGCCAGCAATGCATATAGCTGTGCGAATATTTTTCGGCATGCAGCAACGCGCCCGCCTCCCGGATCTTGTCGACGATCAGCGGATTGGCTTTCCAGATATTGAGCGCGCCGAAAAACGGCAGCGACTCGGCGTAGCGCCCGTCCGCCTGAACGGGTGTCAGGATTGCATCGTCGCGTATGCCGTAAGCACGGCACGAGTTGAAATCTTCAACGCCATATGCGGGCGCGCTGTGCACGATTCCCGTGCCGGTATCCAGTGTTACGTAGTCGCCGAGATACACGGGCGACAAACGATCGTAAAACGGGTGGTGAAAATTGAGCAGCTCGAGCGCGCCGCCTTTGCACTCGCCGATGACCTTGCGCTCCGCGATGCCGTAACGATCGAGGCAGGCCTCGCGCAGATCGGCCGCGAGAATCAGCAGCCCGCGCTCGGTCTGCACCAGGTTGTAGACGAAGTCCGGATGCACATTGAGCGCCTGATTGGCGGGTATCGTCCATGGCGTGGTGGTCCAGATTACAATGGCGCCTTTCGCGTCTGGCAACTGTGCGAGCCCGAATGCCGCGGCGACTTTGGCAGGCTCGGCGAACGCAAAGCCGACATCGATCGCAAAATCAGTCCGGTCCATGTACTCGACTTCGGCCTCGGCCAGCGCCGAACCGCAGTCGAAACACCAGTTCACCGGCTTCAAGCCGCGATAAACATAACCCTTCTGCAATATGGCGCCCAGCACTCTAATCTCGTCAGCCTCATTCGAGTACGCCATGGTCAGGTACGGATCGTCCCAGTCGGCGAGCACGCCGAGGCGCTGAAAATCTTTTTTCTGCTGCTCGATTTGCGCCGTCGCATAGTCCCGGCACAGGCTCTGCGTTTTCTCAACCGGCAGATTCTTGCCGTGAAGTTTCTCGATTTCGCGCTCGATCGGCATGCCGTGGCAGTCCCAGCCCGGCACGTACGGCGCGTCAAAGCCGGCGAGCGTCTTCGATTTGACGATGATGTCCTTGAGTATCTTGTTGATCGCATGCCCGAGATGAATGTTGCCGTTTGCGTATGGCGGGCCATCGTGCAGGACGAACTTTGGCCGCCCTTTCGCCGCGGCACGGATCTGCTGATAAACGTTGTTCTCCTGCCACTCGCGCACCCACTGCGGCTCGCGCTTGGCGAGATCGCCGCGCATCGGAAACGGCGTATCGGGCAGGTTCAGAGTTTTTTTGTAATCAGCCATTTTGTGCTCGCGTATTGCGCGCAAGCTCGGCAAAAAAACCGCGCGTATTCTTGACATCGTTCGCAATCGCCCGCTTTAGCGTCTCGACGTTTGCGTACTTTTTCTCATCGCGCAATTTGTGCAGGAAGTTAACCTGCAAATGCGCGCCGTAGATATCCCGGTCGAAATCAAGCAGGTGGACTTCCAGGCGCGGCTGCGGAATGTTAGTGACGGTCGGGCGCACGCCGAGGCTCGCCGCCCCTGACAGCGGTTGCCCGTCCAAGCCATGCACTTCGACCGCGTATATCCCGGACAATGCGGGACGATTGTGCTTCATCAGCACATTGGCCGTAGGAAAGCCGAGCTTGCGGCCGATACGGTCGCCGCTCACGACGCGGCCGCTGATGCTGTAGGGACGTCCCAGCAAGCGCTGCGCACGCAGCATGTCGCCGGCCGCCAGCGCTTCGCGCACCGCCGTGCTCGAGACGCGCACGCCATCCGCCATCACACTGGCCATCGCCTGCACTTCAAATCCGCAGCGGCCTGCCGCCTGCTTCAACATGGCAAGGTCTCCGCCGCGCCTGGCGCCGAAGCGAAAATCATCTCCCACCAGTATCCAGCGCGCGCCGAGGCCGCGGTGCAGAATGCGTTCGATGAAATCCTCCGGCGTGATTTTGGCGAATTCGAAATTGAATCGACAGATATGCACGCGTTCAACGCCGAAACGCGCCAGCAATTCCAGTTTCTCGCGCAGCGATGTGAGGCGAGTCGGCGCTTTGTCGGGCGCGAAAAATTCGCGCGGGTGTGGCTCGAATGTCATCACGCACGGTGGGACGCCGAACTCACGCGCAGCGTCATGCAATCGCGCGAGCATCGCCTGATGACCGGTGTGCACCCCATCGAAATTGCCTATGGTCAGCGCAACCGGGCTGACAGCAGCAACCGGCAGGGAGCGGAAAACACGCATTAAAGGTCAGAACCCAAGCTAAAAGCTTGAATTCTAGCGTGTTTTGTGCAGTGCGGTCTAGGCGACGAGGGCCGCGGTCAGCGCTTCGTGCACCTTCGCCTGATCTGCCACGAGGCGTTTTGCGCCTCTTGCCACCGCAAAAACGCGTCCTATCATCAACAACGCAGGTCCGCCATGCGTCACTAGCTCCGCTGCATTCTGCAACTCACCCAGCGTCGTTGCGGTCTGCTGCATGCCGGGCAGCGATGCGTTCTCAACTATTAAAACAGGCATGTCGGCAGCCACACCGCTGGCGATCAGCTTCGCTGCAATGGCCGACGACTGCCCGGCTGCCATGTACATGACCGCACTGTCGGCATTGCAAATACTTTTGACCCAATCGCTCGCTTCTTCGCCGGCCCCCGCGCGCGGCGTAACGAAGGTTACGTTGCGGCTCATGCCACGCCGGGTAAGCGAGATCTGCAACTCGGCGCTCGCCGCCAGTGCCGCCGTGACGCCCGGCACGACCTCACAGCGAATACCGGCAGCGCGCAGCGCATCGATTTCTTCCTGCGCGCGGCCGAACAGCATCGGGTCGCCGCCTTTCAAACGCACGACAACCGCATGCTTGCTCGCAGCGTCGATTAATCGCTTGTTGATAAAACGCTGCCGTGTCGTGTGCTTCCCGCAACGCTTGCCGACCGCTACCTTTTTCGCGCATCCAGCGAGCGCCAGCGTATCCGGATGCACCAGGGCGTCATAGAAGACGATGTCCGCAGCTGAGAGCAGCCGCGCCGCGCGCAGCGTCAGAAGATCAGGCGCACCGGGCCCGGCGCCCACCAAGTACACGATGCCGGTTTCAGAAGCCATAGCTAGGCACTTTCCAGACTGCGCGGCAACGCCGCGGCTCGGCGCCGGAATAGCGGCTGTGGCCGTTCGACCGACGCCTGATAGCCGTCGCTGAAATCCTCGAGCGCCGCCAGCGCCGCGTGCGCGTCTTCTCCCGCCCGCAGCGCAAACGCATCAAAGCCGCAGCGCGACAGATAAAACAACTGGTCCCGCAACACGTCGCCGATCGCGCGCAGTTCGCCGCGCCAGCCATACCGCTCGCGCAGCAGGCGGGCAATGGAATACCCCCGCCCGTCGGTGAACTGCGGAAAATTTATTGCCACCAATTGAAAGTAGCGCAGGTCGGCGGCGACCAGCGCCGGGTCGTCATGGCTGTCGAGCCATAGGCTCAATCCACCGGGCCGCAGGATTAAAGACTCGCGTTGCCCGCGCCAGACGGCCAGCGGGACAATAATGTTGCCGTCCGCCGGGACGGCCACGCTACCGTCGGCTGCAGGGCTAAGCAGCTGCCAGTTGTCTGTGACGACCTGGCGTTGCCTGATGATGACTGCCATAAACATATTCCTTGAAAGGTTCGATGCCGATGCGGCGCACGGCGTCGATAAAACGTTCTTCCTCGCTGTCGCGCCGCTCCAGGTACAGTTCGATCAGGCGCTCGATAACGTCCGGCACCTCCGCCTGCGATACCGATGGGCCGATCACCTTGCCGAGAGCGGATTCATTGCCTTGCGCGCCGCCGATCGAAATCTGGTAGAACTCCGCACCCTGCTTGTCGACGCCGAGTATTCCGATATGACCGATATGGTGGTGGCCGCACGAATTCATGCAGCCGGAAATGTTGAGGTCGAGTTCGCCGATGTCATGCAAGTAGTCGAGACGATCGAAACGCCGCTGGATCGCCTCGGCGACGGGGATGGATTTCGCATTCGCCAGCGAGCAAAAATCGCCGCCCGGGCAGGCGATAATATTGGTGAGCAAACCAATGTTCGGCGTCGCCAGACCCAGCGCCTTTGCCTGCTGCCAAAGTTCGAACAGGTCATCTTGACGCACGTCGGCCAGAACCAGGTTCTGCTCGTGCGACACACGCAGTTCGCCGAAGCTATAGTGGTCTGCAAGATCGGCGACCGCATCCATCTGATCGGCGGTCACGTCGCCCGGTGGTACGCCTGTCTTCTTGAGCGATAGCGTAACGGCAGCATAGCCCGCGACTTTGTGCGGCTGCACGTTGCGCCGCACCCAGTTGCTAAACCCTTTGTCGCGTGCGATTGCCAGCACGTACGCCGAAGACAACGCGTCCGACTTGCGATGATGCGGTCGCGTAAAACGCCCTTCTATGCGCTGCACTTCTTCGCGCGTCAGGGTGGATGGTCCGCCTTTGAGATGCGACCACTCCTCTTCCACCCGCGCACGAAACACTTCCGGCGTCACTTCCTTGACTAGAATTTTGATGCGCGCGCGGTATTTATTGTCGCGCCGGCCGTAGCGGTTATAAATGCGCAGAATGGCATCGAGATAGGTGAGCAGATCCTGCCACGGCAAAAACTCGCGCATGACGGCGCCGAGCAGCGGCGTGCGGCCCAGGCCGCCGCCGGCCAGCACGCGAAAGCCGATATTGCCCGCGGCATCGCGCCGTGCGTGCAAACCAATATCGTGCACCTGGGTGGCGGCACGGTCGGCCTCGCTGCCGCTGACTGCGATCTTGAACTTGCGCGGCAGATAAGCAAATTCGGGATGCAACGTCGACCACTCGCGGATGATCTCGCACCACACCAGCGGGTCGACGATCTCATCGGGCGCCGTTCCCGCGAAGTGGTCTGTCGTCGTGTTTCTGATGCAATTGCCGCTGGTCTGGATCGCGTGCATCTGCACGGTGGCCAACTCGGCCAGAATATCGGGCACGTCCTGTAACCGGGGCCAATTGAACTGAATGTTTTGACGCGTGCTGAAATGGCCGTAGCCGCGATCCCACTTGCGCGCAATATGCGCAAGCGCCCGCATCTGCCGTGACGCCAGCAACCCATAAGGAATCGCGACTCGCAGCATGGGCGCGAATCTCTGTATATAAAGCCCGTTTTGCAACCTGACCGGGCGAAAGTCGTCCTCGGACAACTCGCCGGCAAGAAATCGCCGCGTTTGGTCCCGAAATTGAGCAACCCGTTCGTCTACCAGTCGCTGGTCGATTTCGTCGTATAGGTACATGAAAACTTGCCACTTTTCTTTTGCGGAAAGGCATCCTATCAATGCGTGCTTATATCCAGAACGAATATTATGTTAGTATTATATAACTTAATTATTTATCAGATATAATTCATGAAGTTACAGCAACTCCGCTATCTGGTCGAAGTAGAACGCCAAGGACTAAATTTGTCGGTTGCAGCGAATAAACTGCACACATCGCAGCCGGGCATCAGCAAACAAATCAAGCTGCTGGAGGATGAACTTGGCGTAGATATTTTTGTGCGCAATGGAAAACGCGTGAGCGCGGTGACGCCGCCCGGCAAGGCGATCATCGAGATCGCACAGCGCATTCTGCATGAAACGGACAACCTCAAACAGGCGGCGCAGGATTATGCGGATGAAGACAGCGGCAAGCTGACGATAGCCACCACGCATGCACAGGCGCGCTATGCATTGCCGGACGTGGTGCAACGCTTCAGCCAGCGTTATCCCAAGGTAAAGCTGGGACTTATGCAGGGAAACCCGATGCAGGTCTGCCAGTACGCGCTCGCCGGTCAAGCGGACTTTTGCATCGCCACGGAAGCAATCGGCACGTTCGAAGACCTCGTCATGCTGCCTTGCTATGCATGGAACCGCTGCGTGATCGCCCCGCCTGACCACCCGATACTCAGGCAAAAATCGCTGACGCTCGAAAGCATCGCGAAATACCCGGTGATTACCTACGATTTCGCATTCACCGGACGGTCGCTGATCAATCGCGCGTTCGAAACGCGCGGCCTCAAGCCCAATGTAATACTGACGGCGATCGATTCAGACGTCATCAAGACATACGTTGCGCTAGGGCTCGGCATCGGCATACTGGCGCAAATGGCGTTCGACCCCGCGCGCGATACCAATCTGCGCGCGCTGGACGCCAGCCATCTCTTTGAATCCAGCACGACTCGCATCGGCGTACCGCGCAACGCCTACCTGCGCGGCTACGTCTACGATTTCATCGAGATGTTCGCGCCGCATCTTTCGCGCAAGGTTGTCGATGGCGCGGTGCACAGCAAGGCGCACATCGACTACGACTTGTGACGCCAGGCGCAATCGTGGATCGCAAGGCGGCCGTCAAAACAGCCGCGCCAGCGTGCTAATCAGCTTTTCGTCGTCCCAATTCAACTCGCCGGTATGCGCATAGCGGATGCGGCCGTCCGCACCGACGATAAAACTCGCCGGCAATCCCCTTACCCGCCACTCTTTCATGGCCGCGCTGCTGTGATCGCGCAGGATGGTGAAATCGAGCGGGAGCTTCTGCAAAAACTCCGCGATGCGCGCCTCCGATTCGCCCACGTTCACTGCAAGCACGACAAAAGGCTTGCCGGAAAAACGGCTCTTGAGACGTTGCATCGACGGCATTTCTTCGCGGCAGGGCTCACACCACGTGGCCCAGTAATTTACGAGCACCACCTTGCCGCGGTAGTCAGTGAGACGGTGCCGGCGTCCGCTCAGGTCGGCCAGTTCGAGCGCCGGAGTCGCGCCGCCGTTCCATGATTTCAGTTCCTGCGCCCACGACGCGCTGCTTGCCGCCAGCAACGCGCCGAGCAGCCACCCGGCGCGGCACGCGCCAGCCGCAATGAGCCTCCAGGGGCCCGCGCGCAATCGAAAATGCATTTTGAAAAAAGTGTGACGGCGACCGGAAAATTCCGGCCGCCCTGAGCGCAGGGCACGCGTCAGAGGGAAGTCAGCTCCTGCACCGTCATCTCATAGCGGAAGTTGTCCGGGTCGAGGCTGTCGAACCGGCCTGCCGCGGTTTCCGCCTGCGGATACATTAGAAACCCAATTTTGCCGTACGCCGATTTCGGCAACGTGACGTCATGCGCGGTGTTGAACGCAAGCCAATTCATTTCCCACGCACCGAAAAGCTTGGCACGCGCGGCCTTGACCTGTGCATCGTCCAGCGGGAGCAACACACCGCCGCCTTTTTCCTCGAGCACGACCTTGCGCACATCCGCCGGATCCACCGGTATCCAGCCATAAGAGGCGGAGTAAAACTCGGCGCGGCAATGTTGCGCCCGAGTGATGTTGTCCGTACCGACGCCCAGGCTGCGATAGCCGAATTCAGACTTCGCGACGCGCACGCCGTAAAGGTCGCGCGCCGGAATGCCGGTCGCACGCGCAAGGCCGACGAACAGCGCGTTAAGATCGGCGCATTTTCCGCCCAGATTCTTCGACTCGAGCAGGTACTTGATGTCGCCGACGCCGCAGCCGCGCGTCTTAGGATCACGGTAGGTATTGTCGACGATCCACTCGTAGATTGCGCGCGCTTTCTCGACATCGCCCCCGCGCACACCTTTGGTGATTTCGCGCGCGGTATCGCGCACGATGCCGTCGGTCGGAATCAGTTCGGTCGACGCCAGGTAACGCTGCAACTCGGCGCGGTCGGCCTTGGCCCCGCTGCCCGGCTTGCTCAAATCGACCGCGCGGTCAATTGTTGCGAAACGGCTGGTCAGTCGCACTGCCGGCACCATGTCCGAGCCGGCAGCCTCGAAATAAAGCATTTCGGCGCCGTACTTGCCGTCGCTCACGAGCGTAGCAGTACCACCTTCAACGCTCCAGGTGTTGCCGAGATTCTTCTGATAATCGGTGTCGCCGGCCATCTGCAGCGGCAACCACACGCGCGAAGTACCCGCAGGCTTGATTACCCCCACCTTGGTCGTGACCTCGAATACGCGCCACTTGGCAGCCGCGGCGTATGCAGATAGCGAAAACTGCGGCAACACCGAGACTGCAGCGGCCGCCGGCAGCAAGGATGTGGTCTTGATGAAATCACGTCTGTTCATGGCGAAACCTTTTCAATGTTCTTGACTATGCTATGCGATTGATGGACCGCCCACGTGCACGACGCGACATGTCGCTCAGGGCGATGGCGGCCTGAACAGGTGGCCGAAAAACGCAAGCCGAATAGCAAGCCGAATAATATGGGAATGGATTTTCACGCAGCGAGTAGCATACAATCGGCAGAGGGATTGCTCAAGCGCGCCTAGGCTGCGCGCTGTACGAAATCGCGCAGCCGAAATCCCAGCGCCCACAGCGCCGCAAAATAAGTCGCGCCGCCAAGCAGAACGACGCCGGTGAGCCGCAGAATTTTGGCGAGCCCGCTGGTGGCGAGCCACGCCGAGTCGCTGCCCGCGGCCAACCACAGGCACGCGCACATCACGCCGATCGCGATTACAATTTTGAGCGAGAAAAGCGCCCAGCCGGGGCGCGGCGCATAAATGCCGAAGCGCCGCAACTTGTAATAAAGCAAACCGGCATTCAGGCAGGCCCCCAGGCCGATCGCGAGCGCGAGACCCGCGTGCTGCAGAGCGCCGATAAACGCAAGATTCATGGCCTGGGTCGCGAGCAGCGCGACAATCGCGATTTTCACCGGCGTGCGTATGTTCTGTCGCGCATAGAAGCCCGGCGCTAGCACCTTGACGAGTATGAGACCGAGCAGCCCGACGCTGTAAGCGACCAGCGCATTGCGCGTCATCAACACGTCGTGCACCGAAAACTCGCCGTAATGAAATAGCGTGGCAATCAGCGGCACGGCGAGCACTGCCAGCGCGGCCGCAGCAGGCAGTGCGAGCATCAACGTCAGGCGCAGCCCCCAATCGAGCAGTTTCGAATATTCCTCGGGCGATTGGTCGGCGTAGTGCTTGGCGAGGCTCGGTAACAGAATAGTGCCAAGCGCGACACCGAGGATGCCCGTGGGAAACTCCATCAGCCGGTCTGCATAATAGAGCCAGGAGACGCTGCCGGACACCAGAAACGATGCGAAGATCGTATTGATCAGCAGGCTCACCTGCCCGATCGATACGCCGAACACCGCAGGCCCCATTTGCTTCAGGACACGCCATACGCCGGCGTCATTGAAGGTCGGGCGAAAACGCGGCAGCATTTTCAGGCGCAGCAGGAACGGCACTTGAAACGCGAGTTGTAGAATACCGCCGCAAAACACCGCCCACGCCAGCGCTTTGACCGGCGGATCGAAATACGGCGCGGCCCACAGCGCAAATCCGATAAATGTGAGATTGAGCAGCGCCGGCGTCAGCGCGGGGACGGAGAAGCGGCTGTAAGTATTGAGAATGCCGCCGGCAAGCGACACCAGAGAAATGAAAAAGATGTAGGGAAACGTGATGCGCAGCAGGCTGATGGTCAGTGCGAATTTGTCCGGTGTCGCCGCGAACCCCGGCGCGCTGACATAAACGACGAACGGCGCCGCGGCAATACCGATCAACGTGATGATCGCCAGCGCCAGGGCTAGCAGTCCAGACACATGGTCGACCAGCAGCCGCGTATCGGCCTCGCCTCGGCGGTTTTTGTATTCCGCCAGAATGGGCACGAATGCCTGCGAAAACGCGCCCTCGGCAAACAGCCTGCGCAGCAGGTTCGGAATCTTGAAGGCAACGAAGAACGCGTCGGTCGCCAGCCCGGCGCCAAACGCGCGCGCGACGACTGTATCGCGGACGAAGCCGAGCATGCGCGAGAGCAGCGTCATGCTGCTGACCGCAGCGAGCGCTTTGAGGAGATTCATGAATAGGGAGACAGGGCCGTAAAGGCGAGGCAAAACTCTTGATTTTTCTTGCTAAAGCGGCGCAACGCTCGTATCATAGCGCCCTTTTTCACCACCGGTTTGTGGAGTCAATATGGCCAATATAGCATCCGCCCGCAAAGCCGCGCGCCAGAGCGAAAAGCGCCGCGTGCTCAATGCGAGTCAGCGTTCCGAATTGCGCAGCGCCATCAAGCGCGTCAGAAAAGCCATCGAAGGGGGCGACAAGGTCGCGGCCCGCGCGGTGTTGCGCGAATCGACCAAAGTGCTCGACTCGATCGCGGACAAGAAGATCATTCACAAGAACAAAGCCTCGCGCCACAAGAGCCGCCTGTCCGCCGCCATCAAGGCGATGGCCTAGGTTTCTTGTTTTGCGGGCGGCGGCACGAATGCCGGCCCGCCCGCCGGCGCTTCGGGCCTTTCCCGCTTGCGCCCCGGCCGCAGCGTCAATTCGTTGTCGCGCGCAAAGCCGAACAGAAAACTGTAGGCCGGCGGATCGATTTTCTCCAGCTCGCGGTCTACTACGACACAGCGCACCCCCGCCGACATCACCGGCTTGAGGTATGGCGAATAACTCAGGTGTCTGTCTTCGCTGAATACCGACATCATCCCGCACAGGCGCTCGGCCCAGTCGCTGGGGCGGAACGTACCGCCGGCGGTGGTCGTGCCGACGATGACGATTTCGAGCGCATCTTCGAACATGAGGGCTGCTTCGGATGGAAACCGCGCTAGTTTACCAGCGGCGGACGTCCTGAAAATTTCACTTGCGTCCGGACTCGTGTTTGGATAAATATAGCCACGGTAGTGACGGGTAGCACACGGCGGCGGCAGCCGCCGTATTGTTTTTCAGGGTGGATTTTATGTCGCATGTCATGAAGACCTATAAAAGGCAGCCTGTCGCTTTCGAGCGCGGCGAAGGCTGCTGGCTGTGGGACAAACAGGGCAAGCGCTACCTCGACGCACTGGCGGGCATCGCCGTGGTCGGCATCGGGCATAGCCATCCGCGTTTCGTGCAGGCGTTGACTGCGCAGGCCGCCAAGCTCGTGCATACCTCCAATGTGTACGAAATCGAGCACCAGGAAGCTTTGGGCGACCGGCTGGCCGCGATTTCGGGCATGGATGAGGTCTTTTTCTGCAACTCCGGCTGCGAAGCCAATGAGGCCGCAATCAAGATCGCCCGCCTCTACGGCCACCACAAGGGCATCGAAATGCCGGCCATCATTGTGATGGACAAGGCGTTTCATGGCCGCACCATCGCCACTCTGTCGGCCACCGGCAGCCGCAAAGTGCAGGCGGGTTTCGAGCCGCTGGTGCCGGGTTTCGCGCGCGTGCCCTTCGATGATTTCCCGGCGATCAAGAAAGTCGCCGAGAACAACCGCAATGTCGTCGCCATCCTGGTCGAGCTGATACAGGGCGAAGGCGGCGTCAATATCTGCCACCCCGAATACCTGCGCGGCCTGCGCGAGATCTGCGACACCAACGGCTGGCTCCTGATGCTCGACGAAGTGCAAAGCGGCGTCGGGCGCACCGGCAAATGGTTTGCGTTTCAGCATTCAGGCGTCAAACCCGACGTCATGACGCTGGCCAAAGGCCTGGCTTCCGGCGTGCCCATCGGTGCCTGCCTCGCCGCCGGGCCCGCAGCGGGCGTGTTCAAGCCCGGCAACCACGGCTCAACATTCGGCGGCAACCCGCTCGCATGCTCGGCCGCGCTGACCACGCTCGACATCATCGAGCAAGACAAGCTCATGGCCAATGCCGTCGCCATGGGCGAGGTCATTCACGACGGATTCGTCGCACGCTTGAAAGATGTGCCAGACGTGCGGGAAGTGCGCAACATGGGCCTGATGATAGGCATAGAACTCGCCTATCCCTGCGACGAGCTCGTCAAGTCGGCGCTGGCGGCGGGCCTCTTGATCAACGTCACCAACGACAATGTCATCCGCCTGCTGCCGCCGCTCGTGATCAAGCGCGAAGAGGCGGAGCAGGTTGTCGCCATCCTTTCCCCGCTGATTCTAGAGTTTCTCGCGCGCGCGCACGCCGCCGAGCCCGCCGTCAAAACCGCGTAAGCGGTTTTACCGCCCTGCCATCGTGGAACTCCGGCACTACCTTCAATTCAAGGACTTTACGCTCGACGAGTACGAGTACCTGTTCGCGCGCACGCGCTGGATCAAGGACAAGTTCAAGCGTTACGAGCCGTACCAGCCGCTGGTCGACCGCACGCTGGCGATGGTGTTCGAGAAGCACTCGACACGCACGCGCGTTTCGTTCGAAGCGGGTTTCAACCAGCTCGGCGGCTCGGTTATCACGCTGATGACGCGCGATACACAAATGGGCCGCGGCGAGCCGCTGGAAGACGTTGCGCGCGTGATTTCGCGCATGGTCGACATCGTGATGATCCGCACCTTCGAGCAGACCATCATCGAACGCTTCTCCTCCAACTCGCGCGTGCCGGTAATCAACGGCCTGACAAATGAATGCCACCCGTGCCAGATCCTGGGCGACATCTTCACTTATATCGAGCACCGCGGCTCGATAAAAGGCAAGACCGTCGCCTGGATCGGCGACTCGAACAACGTCTGCAATACCTGGCTGCAGGCGGCGACCATACTCGATTTCAACGTGCACGTATCGACGCCGCCCGGCTACGAAGTGGAGTCTGAGCGCGCCGGCATCTACGACGACAGCCACTTCGAGTCGTTCAGCGATCCGCTCGAAGCCGCGCGCGGCGCCGATCTCATCACCACCGACGTGTGGACAAGCATGGGCATGGAGGCCGAAGACGCCGAGCGCAAGCAGGATTTCGAGGACTGGCAGGTCGATGCCGAGATGATGGCGATGGCCAAGCCCGATGCGCTGTTCATGCACTGCCTGCCCGCGCACCGCGGCGAGGAAGTCGCGGCCGAAGTCATTGACGGCCCGCAAAGCGTCGTGTGGGACGAGGCTGAAAACCGCCTGCATGTGCAAAAAGCGTTGATGGAGTATCTGCTGCTCGGCCGCACCATAGTCTAGGCTTTACGCGGCATGTCTGATCTTTACGCCTTGCCGCCAATCCGTTATTTTTCCTTCTGGCTGCTCGCCCTTTTTCTGGCGGGATGCGCCGCGCAGCAAGCGCCCGCCGATGTTGAAAAAATCGACCGCGTCCTGACGCTGGTGCAGCAGCGTCTCGCCATTGCCGACACCGTCGCACGCAACAAATGGAATAGCGGTGCGCCCATCGAAGACTTGCCGCGCGAGCGCGAGATCATCGACGGCCTGGTCAAGCAGGCGGCAGGCTACGGTTTGAGCGGGGAAGTCGCCGCGGATTTTTTCCGCGCCCAGATCGAAGCGTCCAAGATCGTCCAGCGCGCGCGTTTTAGCGAATGGCAGGCGGCCGGCCAGCCTAAATTTTCGCAAGTGCGCGACTTGGGCAGAGACATCCGCCCGGCACTCGACGCGTTAACGCCGCAGATGATGCGCGCGCTGGCAGACGCAGTCCCCGTTTTGCAAGCCCCCGAATCGCAACGGTTGATTGCACAGCGCGCATACTTGATCGTTGCAAGCCATGGCGATAAAACGGCGCGCGATGCCGCGATTGCGCCGCTCATACGTATCGCGGGCCAACGCTGAGGCGAGCGTCTGCGCCAAAAACCTATTCCGGCTTGAGCCCGATAGTTTTGACGACGCGCGACCAGCGCACGTGATCCTCTTGCATATACGCCGCGAACTGTGCCGGCGTGCTGGCAGCGGGCTCTGAGCCAAGGCTCGCCAGGCGCTGCACGACGTCGGGCGCGGTCAACGCGTTGCGTATATCGGTGCTGATTTTTGCGATGAGCGCCGGCGGCGTCCCCGCGGGCGCGAAATTTCCGTTCCACGCCGTGTACTCGAACCCCGTCAACCCGGATTCCGCGACCGTCGGCACATCCGGAGCGGCGGGTGAACGGCGCGCGCTGCCTATCGCGAGTGCTTTCAATTTGCCGCTGGCGATCTGCGGCAACACCGACGCCATACCGTTAAAGGCGAGCTGCACCTGCCCCGCGATCAGATCGGCCATGGCGGGCGTAGCACCCTTGTATGGCACATGCACCATGTCGACACCCGCCATCGATTTCAGCAGCTCCATGCCGAGGTGATTGGGACTGCCGACGCCAACAGATGCATAGTTGAGCTGACCGGGACGCGATCTGGCGAGCGTGAGGAGTTCCTTCAGCGTAGCTGCCGGCACGCCCGGATGCACCACGAGCAATTGCGGCACGATGACCACCATGCTCACTGGCGCGAAATCGCGGAACGTATCGTACGGCAGCTTTTTCACAAGCAGCGGATTGATGATGAGCCCCGCCGCCGTTCCGTGCAGCAGCGTATACCCGTCCGGCGCCGCTTTCGCCGCCAGATCCGTGCCTATAATGCCGCCGGCGCCCGCGCGATTGTCGACCACCACCTGCTGCCGCCACGCTTCGCTCAGTTTTTGTGCGAGCGCACGCGCAGCAATGTCGGCGGGCCCGCCCGCGGTATAGGTGACAATTAAACGCACGGGCCTGTTCGGAAATGTCTGCGCAGTTGCTGCGCCCGCCAGCGCGGCGCACAGCACCCACGCGGCCACGGCTGCACCGTGTGTCGCCAACCCTGACCGGCCTGCCGGCAGCTTTGCCATCGCCATCATGCGCTCCTCGCACTTACCACCCTGATCGGCGTGATTTTACTGGCTCTCGAGGGCCGCGACGCTTAAAATCTGCGTTTTTCGCCTGCCGGAACTGCCGCAATGCCTGACATCAAGAAAGTAGTGCTCGCCTACTCGGGCGGCCTCGATACCTCGGTCATCCTCAAATGGCTGCAGGACACTTACAAGTGTGAAGTCGTCACCTTCACCGCCGACATCGGCCAGGGTGAGGAAGTAGCACCCGCGCGCGCCAAAGCAAAGCAAATGGGCGTAAAAGAAATCTTCATCGACGATCTGCGCGAAGAATTTGTGCGCGATTTCGTCTATCCGATGTTCCGCGCCAATGCCATCTACGAAGGCGAGTACCTGCTCGGCACATCGATCGCGCGGCCGCTGATCGCCAAACGCCAGATAGAGATCGCGAAAAAAACACGCGCCGACGCGGTAAGTCACGGCGCAACCGGAAAAGGCAACGATCAAGTCCGCTTCGAACTCGGCTATTACGCGCTCGAGCCGAACATCCACGTAATCGCGCCGTGGCGCGAATGGAATCTCACGTCGCGGGAAACCCTGCTCAAGTACGCCGAGAAGCACGGCATCCCAGTCGAGATGAAGAAAAAAGGCGGCTCTCCGTACTCGATGGACGCAAACCTGCTGCATATCTCGTTCGAAGGCCGCATTCTCGAGGACCCGTCGCGCGAACCCGAAGAATCCATGTGGCGCTGGACGGTGTCGCCGGAAAAAGCGCCGGACCGGGCCGAGTACGTCGATCTCGAATATGAACGCGGCGACATCGTCGCCGTCAACGGCAAAAAGATGACGCCGGCCAAAGTGCTGGAGACGCTCAACAAACTGGGCGGCAAGCATGGGATCGGCCGGCTCGATCTGGTCGAGAACCGCTACGTCGGCATGAAGTCGCGCGGCTGCTATGAAACGCCGGGCGGCACCATCATGCTCAAAGGCCATCGCGCGATCGAGTCGATCACGCTTGACCGCGAAGTCGCGCATCTGAAAGACGATCTCATGCCGCGCTACGCAGCGCTGATATACAACGGCTACTGGTGGAGCCCCGAGCGCAAAATGCTGCAGACGATGATCGACGCGTCGCAGGCGCGCGTCAACGGCAGCGTGCGCGTCAAGCTCTACAAGGGCAACGTCATCGTTGTCGGCCGCGATTCCGACCAGGACTCGCTGTTCGATCCCGCCATCGCGACGTTCGAGGACGACCAGGGCGCGTACAACCAGATGGACGCCGCGGGCTTCATCAAGCTGAATGCATTGCGCATGCGGATCGCAGCGAATCTTAAACGCAAACGCAAATAGGCCCGCCATGGACAAATTTGACAACGTCAGCGTCAGCAAGAGGGCCAACGTCTTTTTCGACGGCAAATGCGTGAGCCACACCGTCCATTGCGCTGACGGCAGCCGTAAGTCCGTCGGCGTGATTTTTCCGGCGCAGCTCACCTTCAAGACGGCAGAGCCGGAAACCATGGAAATCGTCAGCGGCAGTTGCCGCGCGAAACTTCCGGGCGAGACCGCGGCGCGCACCTACCGCGCGGGCGAAAGCTTCAAAGTCCCCGCCAATGCCAGCTTCGACATCGAGGCGCTGGAAACGCTCGATTACGTCTGTCATTTCGGCTAGCCGGGTTGCGGGCAAATGCGCCCGCAATTTGAACAAGAGTAAAATCACCGGCCATGACTACCATTGCCGTCGTCAGAAAAAACGGGCGCGCCGCCATTGCCGCCGACACGCTCACGAAATGGGGCACCGGCAAGGAGTCGGCTGCCTATATCGCGAACCACGACAAGATAGTGTCCGCCGGCGACACCTTTATCGGCGCGTCCGGCTCCGCGACTTTCAAGACCATCATGCGCGACTACTTTGCGCAGGCGAAAACCCGGCTGCGCTTCGATACGACGATCAACATCTTCCGCACATGGCAGGCATTCCACGCCGTGCTCAAAGACCGTTATTTCCTCGTCACCGGCAGTGACAAGGACGATTCGCTCGAATCGAGCCGCTTCGATGTGCTGCTCGCCAACCCGCACGGCATCTTCGGCGTCGGGGCGCATCGCACGGTGCAGGAATACGTCAAATTCTACGCAATCGGCAGCGGCACCGATGTCGCATTAGGCGCCATGTACGGCGTTTACGACGACCTGCGGCGCTCGGCTGAAGACATCGCGCGCTTCGCCATCGAAGCCGCTGCGGAGTTCGACGACGCCACCGGGCTGCCTGCAATATCGCATTCCGTTAAATTGAAACAGCGCTAACTGCAGGAGCACTTCCATGCCGTCATTCGATATCGTTTCCGAAGTCAATCACGTCGAAATCAAGAACGCGGTCGATCAATGCAACAAGGAAGTGTCCAACCGCTTCGATTTCAAGGGTTCGGACGCGCGCGTCGAAATCCAGGAACAGGGCGACGCCAAAGTGCTGATGGTTTTCGCCGACGACAATTTCAAGCTGAGCCAGGTCAAGGATGTGTTGACCGGCAAGCTCGCCAAACGCGCGATCGACGTGCGCTCGCTCGATCCCGGCTCGATAGAAAAAACCACCGGCGACACGGTCAAGCAGCCGCTCAAGGTGAAAGAAGGCCTCGAGCAGGAACTGGCGAAAAAAATCGTCAAGCTGCTCAAGGAGAACAAAATGAAGGCGCAGGGCTCCATTCAGGGCGACGTCGTGCGCGTCTCCGGGCCCAAGAAAGACACGCTGCAGGACGTGATCACGCTGGTCAAGAAAACCATCACCGACGTGCCGCTGCAGTTCAGGAATTTTCGCGACTAGCGGACGAGGCCTCTAGTCCAGCGAGTGTAGACGCCGTCCGCGACCGCGTGCAGCTTGTTGAGGCCCGCTGCGCTTTCAGCCATGATCGTGGCGACAGACTGCACCGCGGGACTTTTGCTGCGACTGATCTCCCCGCTGCCGCTCTCGCACCACGATGCGATCATGTCGGGCGTCATTTCGATATGACATTGCATGCCCAGATGCCGGCCGAGCGCGAATGCCTGGTTCTCGCAATTGCTGTTCGTCAACAGGCGCGTGGCGCCCGGCGGCAGTGAAAATGTTTCGCCATGCCAATGAAACGACGTAAACGAGGGCGCGGCATGTTCAAACCAATCCTGCGCGGCAGGCGCAGCGATGACTGATACTGCGCCCCAGCCGATCTCCTTGATCGGATTGCGCGTTACGACACCGCCCAGAGCCCTCGACATCAACTGGCCGCCAAGACAATGGCCGATGACAGGCACATCGGCGGCTATGCTGTCGCGTATCAGCTTGAGCACCGGCGCCACCCATGGCAGGTCGTCGTTGACGCTCATCGGGCCGCCCATGAACGCCAGACCGCTGAACCTGCGCGGATGCGGCGGCACGGCCTCGCCAATGTCGACGCCGATCACCTGCCATGGAATTCTGGCGCGATCGAGATATGTGGCAAAATAACCCGGACCTTCGGTGGGCGCGTGCCTGAAGATGGCGACTGGCTTCATGTGGGCAGGAATCGTGGAGAATCGCGACGTGTTGAGAGCCGTAAATCATACGTTAACAGGTTTGCTTTTTCTATCGGCGTGCGCTGCCATGGCGGCCGATGTCAATCTCAATGGCATCGTCGGCAATAAAGCACTGCTTGTGATCGACGGCGGAAAACCGCGCTGGCTCGCGGTGGGCGAAACATCGCCTGAAGGCGTCAAACTGGTCGGCATTTCCGGTGACAGCGCAGTATTCGAACTGGCCGGCGCACGCCAGACCGTAAAATTGGGCCAGAACGAGCGCCTGGCCGCAGGCGGGTTGTCCAGCAGTGCCGGTAGCCAGAGCATAGTCCTGACCGCAAGCGGCAATGGTCATTTCATCACTACCGGACAGATCAACGGTCAATCGGTGCAGTTTTTGATCGATACCGGCGCGTCTTTCATCTCGCTCGGCAGCAACGATGCCAAGCGCCTGAATATTAATTACGTCAATGGCCAGCGCGCGGCGATGTCGACGGCCAATGGCGTGGTGCCGGTTTACAAGGTAAAGCTAGACGAAGTGCGCATCGGCACGGTGACGCTCAACAACGTCGACGGTATCGTCACCACCGACTCGCAGCCGATTGTGTTGCTAGGCATGAGCTTCCTGAATCGCATGGAAATGAAGCGCGACGGCGAGACCATGACACTGAAGAAGCGGTTCTAAATCCGGATCCGGGATTCGATATACAGAATATGACCGTTACTTCTTTTTCGGTTTTCTTGCCGAATCCCGAATCCTGACTCCTGACTCCTGCTGTTCACCCACCAGCGTCAGCATGTGGCCGAACTTCGCGCGCTTGGTTCGCAGGTAATTGCGGTTGGCGGAGCGCGGCGGCACTTCGATCGCCACGCGTGCGCTCACCTTGAGGCCGTAATCCTCTAACGCCTTGACCTTGTCTGGATTGTTGGTCAGCAGGCGCACGTCGCGCACACCGAGATCGAACAGGATATGGGCGCCGGTTTTGAAATCGCGCATATCGGCGGCAAATCCGAGCGCATGATTGGCCTCGACGGTATCGTGGCCTTTGTCCTGCAGCGCATAGGCGCGGATCTTGTTGAGCAGCCCGATCCCGCGTCCTTCGTCGAAACTGTAAATGACGATGCCGCTGCCGGCCTTCTCGATCAGCCCCATTGCCGCTTCGAGCTGCTCGCCGCAGTCGCAGCGCTCGGAGCCGAACACATCGCCGGTCAGACATTGCGAATGCAGGCGCACCAGCGTCGGCGCGGCCGGCTTGATCTCGCCTTTGACCAGCGCTACATAGAGCGTCGTCTCGAGATCATCGCTGTAGATAAGTAGGCGCCATGTGCCGGCGTCGCGCGTCGGCAGCGTGGTTTCGGACTTGCGCCTGACCTGGCGCTCGTGCTTGCGATACTCAATCAGGTCGGCGATCCTGAGTATCCTGATCGAATGTTTCGCTGCGAATTTTTCGAGTTGCGGCAGACGCGCCATCGTGCCGTCCTCGTTCATGATTTCGCAGATCACGCCCGCCGGTTTCAGTCCCGCCATGCGCGCCAGGTCGACGGCCGCTTCGGTATGTCCGCGCCGCGCCAATACGCCGCCGTCGAGGGCGCGTAATGTCTGGAGCCGTCCGGGTCGTATGAGGTCGCCTGGTTTCGCGCCGTCTGCTAGCGCCGCCGCAATCGTGCGGGCACGATCGTGCGCCGACATGCCGGAGCCGACGCCTTCGCGCGCGTCTATCGGTGTCGCGAACGCGGTACCGAATTTACTTTGATTTCCTGAGTCGTCCGCGATCAGCGCGAGGCCGAGCTCGCGCATGCGGTTTTCGGTCAGTGCCAGCGATACGAGTCCGCGTGCCGCGGCCGCCATAAAGTTGATCGCCTCCGGTGTCGCGCGCTCGGCTGCAACGAAAAGATCGCCCTCATTTTCGCGATCTTCATCGTCGACGAGGATCAACATGCGGCCCTTGCGCACGTCGGGCAAGGCCTGCTCGACGATAGATTCGCTGGTCTGGGTCATGCGCGGGTTTATTTCAGCAAAGCGTTCGACAAAGCACTGTCATATGCTTTAGTCGCCGCGCTTTGAAATCAGCCGGATGAACTCGGCGCGCGTGCGGTCTTGCTGAAATTCACCGGTGAAGGCCGACGTCGTCGCAATTGAATGTTGCTTCTGGATGCCGCGCATGATCATGCAAAGATGCTGGGCTTCGATGACGACGGCGACGCCGAGCGGCTTCAGCGTTTTCTGGATGCAATTGCGGATCTCGACGGTC
>JANYDM010000015.1 GCA_025363575.1 Betaproteobacteria bacterium
TCTCGACGCCCGGAACGATGCAAGGGCCGCGGCGCAGGCGGCCGGTAATGCGGCCGCCGCGGCCGCCGCGGCCGAATGTGAACGCGCACACGCCGAGCGTGCGCAGCAGGTTCAGGCAGAGGCCGCTTTGCGTGCCGAAAACGCGGCCATCGAGCAGGCAGAACTGGCGAGAAAAACGGCCGCGGCAGCCGAACAGGCAGCGATCGATCGCCGCCTGGCGGACGCCGCGGCGACGCGCGCGTGGGAATTGCAATTGAAACGCGACCGCAATTTCTGCGCGGCGGCCGATGCTCAATGCGCGGCGCTGAACGTGCAGGCGTCCGGGCTCAGCCGCTGGCTGGATGTATTGCGGCCCTATACGTTAAGCGGCGTCGCCGGCTTGTGCGGAATGCTCGCGACGGTCATCGTGATCGGCGCCATCGCGCCAGCGGCCGCGCCGCGCCAGACCAATACCGCCGCCCCGCTGCTGCAACCGCGCCGTACCGAACCGCCGTCACTTTGCGTGCTGTGCAGCGGTGAAGGCGTGCAGTTGAAGCTCGCCACCGACCTGGCAGACGCGGTCCGGCCCTAAGCCGGGATCAGTACTTTTGCCGGATGGCGAGCACTGCCTGGTTGCGCAGGGTTTTTAGCAGGCGCAACTGATCGGGCTCTATGGTCATCTCGCCCGCGTTGTCGCTGTCGGCGTAAAACATGCCCACCACCTTGTGGTTGATCACCAGCGGCAGCAGCAGGAACGTCGGCGCGTTGATCTTTTCGCGGTACCAGGCCGGTATGCGGCCGGCGATGTTGTCGGCGCGTGCGTCGGCGATGAACAGGTCGACGTTCTTGTCGAGCGAAATCTGAAAGACGTTTTGCGGCTGGCCCAGCGGCACGCTGAAGTTCTTGACGAGCTCGTCGATGCGCGCGCCGAAACCGAAGCGCGCCTGCAGCCGGTTGTTGCGCCCGTCGCGGGTGCACAACAGGACCTGCGAAAACCCCATGCCGCGATACATCGTTTCGAGAATGATGCGCAGCACGTCGTTCAAATTGAAGTCGCCGACCAGCGTATTGGTGATGTCCTGGATGCCGGCGGTGAGAGTGGCGGCGGAAGTTGCACCGTCGGCAGCCGGCGCGGCGGCGATGATGGTCGTCTGGTTGACGAAATCGTCGATGGTGTCCGCGGCCGGCGCCGCGGGGACGGCCGGCGCGCCTGCGCCGGCTGTTTCGGCTGCCGGTGCGGGCTCGCTGCCCGACCAGTGCGTGATCGTTTGCAGCACGCGGCTCTTGCCGGGTTCCGCGAGGAACATGCCGGATTCCGCGAGGAATTCCTTGACCGAGTCCTCGACCACCGCAGCCAGTTGCTGCTTGCCGAGGCCCAGCGCCGCACCGAACTTGCGGTTCAGCGCGTCGAGCTCGGCGGTTTTGCGTGCCGGCGCGGTCTCGCTCGCGACCCGGCAGAGGGCCGTCGCCAGATTGGCCGCGACTTTCAAGCGGTCTGCCGGCGTGGCCGGCTTGGAGGTTTGCGTCTCATTGACGCGCTGCATGCTGGTGACGATCTTCTCCGGCAGGTTCCAGCTGCGCGCAACGCCGATGCCGAGCTCCTCGTACGAAATGCCGAGCACCGCGCGCGACGCCGGGTCTTCCGCTTCGCCCTGCTGGATGCGACGGCCGATTTCGGCCGATTCGTCGTAGAAGTAATAGGTCGCGAGCAGCTTGCCCAGGTGGTGGAACACGCCGCAGATGAAGCCTTCCTCACTGTCGGAAACGCCGCAGCGCGAGGCGATGCGGTGCGCCATGATGCCGGTGAAATACGACGCGATGACGTCTTCCTTGAGCTGCGACGCCTGCGCCTTGTTCTGCAGATGCTCGAACAGGATCAGCGTGACCGCGAGGTCGCGCACCGTGTTGAAGCCTATGATCATGACGGCGCGCGAGATGGTGCTGATATTGCCGCCGAACTGGCCGTAGGTCGTCGAGTTGACCAGCCGCAGCAGCTTGTTGGTAAGCGCGAAATCCTTGAGCAGCACGGACGACAGCGCCTGCACGCTCTCGTCGCTGTCGGCGGCGATGCGGTTGATGGTGCTGATGGTCTGCGACAACGCCGGGAAGTTGCTCTTGTGCTGCATGCGGCGCAAGAGAAACTCCACCGTGCCCTTGGCGGACTCCGGCGCGTCCGCGACCGGCGACGTCGGCGCGAGATACTCCTCGAGCGCCTGCTTCATTGCCGCCACCGACACGTAGCGCTCGCCGTCGTTCTTGAGCAGCGCGCGCAGCACCAGATGGTCGAGTTGCTCGTCGATTTCGGGATTGATGCGCGACGGCGGCTGAAACGGCTCGTTGGCGATCTTGTGCATCACTTCGAACGTGTTCGCGCCGCTGACGGCCGGGCGTCCCGTCAGCATCTCGTAAAGCACCATGCCGAGCGAAAAGACGTCAGCGCCCTCGCTCGCCTGATGATCGCGCAGGCGCTCGGGCGCCATGTAGCGCGGCGTGCCCTGCGGCGTCGCAGCGGTTTCGGCATCGCCGGCGGTCGCTGCGATGCCGAAATCCATGATGCGCGCTACGTCATCACCGGCAATCATGATATTCGCGGGTTTGATGTCGCGGTGTATGACCTGTTTGCCATGCGCATACGTAAGGCCGTCGGCGATCTGGTTCGCGATCTTGATGGCGCGCGTCTTATTGAGGTGCTTGTCGCGGCGCAAAAGCTGCGCCAGCGTCAGGCCGTCGACGTACTCGAGCACGAGATAATGACTGCCGTCCTGTTCGATGGCGTCGTACAGGGTGACGATATTGGGGTGGCTGAAACGGCTGGCGATGCGCGCTTCCTGCAGCAGGCGCTGAATCTGCTGCGCAGAGGCGCCGGCGCCTATTGATTTAATAGCGACATGGCGGCCCAGATGAGGATCGCGCGCGAGATACACGCTGCCTTGAGCGCCGTTGCCCAGCGTGCGCACGACCGCGAAGCGGCCGATCGTGAGGGTGGTGCTGGCGGTCATGACGGCAGACATGGAACTCCCGTTGTGCTCTACCGAAATGGACGCGCTGCCGCAGGCGTGGCGGCGCCCTTAATCTACGGCGGCGGGGCGGGAAACTTGACCGCGGCCGGCCCTTTCAATCTCAAGTTTTGAGCGTGTACTGCCGATAATTATTGCGATGCAGCCGGCTGTCGCAAGAGCTGCGGGCGGGAGTTACTTTTCATTTGACGGGACGGTTATGGAGCAGGCACTCGAAGTTCTGGACGGCGCGGAGCAGATAGTTACCGACATCGGCATTCCGCCATGCCCGGCCATCCTGACCAGGCTCGTGCAGGAAATGCGCAACGACGAGCCCGACTTCGCCAAGCTCGGCAAGTTGGTCGGCGCGGACGTGAGCCTTGCCGCGGCCATGGTCAAGACGGTCAATTCGCCGTTTTACGGCCTGCGCTCGAAAGCAACCTCGGTGCAGCAGGCGATGGCCCTGCTCGGCCTGCGCCAGGTCGCCGAACTCGTGACCAGCCTCTTGATGCGCGATGTCTTTCCTGGCGGCCCCAGCGAAGTGATGGAAGAATACTGGGAGTCGTCGTCCGCCATTGCGGCGCTGAGCGCGGCTCTGGCGCGCGAACTCAAATGCGCGAGCCGCGATGAGGTCTATACGTTCACGCTCTTCCGCGACTGCGGCATGTTGGCGATGATGGGTGCCTTCAATGACTACAAGCCCCTGCTGCCGGGTGCCAGGGCGTCCGGCGACCGCAGCGTTACCGACGCGGAGGAGGACTGCTACGGCACCAATCACGCGCGCGTCGGCTGCCAGCTGGCCCGAACGTGGCTGCTCCCGGACGAGCTCTGCCAATCAGTGCTGCGTCACCACAGCTACGCTGCGTTGCTCGACGGCAGCGCCGGCGTGAGCGCGGCGAGCGCCAAGCATATTGCCTTGGCGCTCGTCGCCGAGGCGGTGTATGTGCAACATAAAATCGGCACCCCCTGTGCGGAATGGCGCAAAGGCGGCGCGTTTGCGCTTGCCGTCCTCGACATCACGCAGGACGAGATGGACGAGGCGGCGCAAGCCGTCATTGGCGAAGTCGCACTTTAGCGCGGCCGGCGGCAACGCTGCTATTAATCGTCGACTGCGCTATCCGCATCGATTGCCGCTGTCTCACGGCCGGCGCGCGGCGCATCCTCGCGCAACGCGCCTTCCGGCAATTGCGCCTTTTCGACGGTAGCGTCGTACGCAGCCAGATCGGCATCCACGCGCGGTGCGTGCCGGTCCAGCGGGCGGCACGTATGGCGCGGCAGATCCGCTGTGCGGCACGTTCGGCTACTGCCGTGCAAGTTCGGGGTTGAACAACAGGGCAAAGCTCGATTGCACAGGCGCAGCGTGTTTCATCATGTAGCCTCCGTGAAGGAAATGAACCCATGTTGGGCTCGTTCAAAGGATCTCACTTTACGACGCCGGCAACGAGCGGCAAGCAGCGGGCTCCGACATCTCGTGTAGGAAAAATACCTGCATGAGTCCTCGATCAAGCAAGCCAGCATCGCAATGCATAACATCGGTCATGGGCCGCAGACCACTGGATGCCGGGTGATGGCCGCATGATCGATAGTAGGTAAAGCCGGATCCGTCGTTGGCGCGAATTCCAGCCGTCCGTGCATTGACTCGCCGGACGAAGCCTGCGAGATTGTGCCCTTGCACATCGTCAGAACGCTGAACATGCAAACAGCCACGCGCGGCCCGGGTGTCGCAATACTGATTACGGGATTGCCCGCCGCCGGCAAGACGACATTGGGCCGCGCGCTGGCTGAAACACTGGGCGCGCGCGGGCGCGTGGTGTCGCTGCTCGACGGTGACGAAGTCCGCCCGGTATTGGCGGGCGAACTCGGCTTCTCGCGCGAACACCGGGGGCTAAACGTATTGCGACACGGCTTCGTGGCGCGCGAAGTCTGCCGCCACGGCGGGATCGCGGTTTGCGCACTGATCGCGCCGTATGCCGGAGACCGCGCGCTGATGCGCGAGCAGATTGAGCAATGCGGCAGCTTCGTCGAAATCTATCTGGCAACTCCGTTTGCGGTGTGCGCCCAGCGCGATCCCAAAGGCCTTTATGCGCGCGCACGCGGAGGCCTGTTGTCGCATATGACCGGGGTCGACGATCCATACGAACCGCCGCAAAATCCGGAGTTGCTGCTGGACGGCGGCAAACTCACCGTGCAGCAATCAGTGGCGTCTGCCATGGCCTTATTGGCGCAGCGGCGGCTGATCTGAATTCGCCGCATTGAAAGCGTCGTGACGCACTCGTTTCCCGTCTGCGACGCGCATTCGGGGAGTACAATATGACGCTCGTATCGCAGCATGATATTGATCGGCCGCGACGTCTTAATAAAATGCACGGGTGTTCATGAGCCTACGTCCTTTCTATCCCGCCCACGCTTTGCGGTCGCATGGAGGCCGGTGCGCACAGGACGCAAATGCCTGAGATGTGCGAAACGACGCCCGTCTTCGCCGATCGACCGGTTTGCACGGCCGTTCGCCCAAGCATCGCAATACTCATGGGAACATTCCACGGCGAGCGCTTCCTGGCCCGCCAACTGGAGTCCCTCGGCGCGCAGACGTACACTGAGTGGAAGCTATGCGTCTCAGATGATGGGTCGGGTGACGGCACGCTGGCGATACTCGAAGCGTACCGCGCCCGCTGGGGCGCGCGCAAATTGAGCATGAGAAACGGGCCGGCGCGCGGTTTCACCGCCAACTTTCTGTACCTCGCGTGCGATCCCGCAATCGACGCCGACTATTTTGCGTTTGCGGATCAGGACGACCTGTGGGACGCCGACAAGCTTGCCGTCGCGATGCGCTGGCTGCAGTCGGTGCCCGCCGGCGTGCCGGCGCTCTATTGCGCGCGTACCCGCCTCATCGATGAAACGGACGCGACGATCGGCTTGTCCCCGCTGTTTTCAAAGCCGCCGGTATTCGAAAATGCCATCGTGCAGAGCGTCGCCGGTGGCAACACCATGGTATTCAACGCCGCGGCGCGTGCATTGCTCATCGAAGCCGGCGCCGACGCCGACGTGCAGACGCATGACTGGTGGGCGTACATTCTGGTAACGGCGTGCGGCGGCAGGGTGTTCTACGATGCGAACCCGACGGTCGGCTATCGCCAGCACGGGCGCAACCTCGTCGGCTCGAACGCGAGCTGGGCCGGGCGATTGCGGCGCGCCCACCGCATACTCAAGGGGCAGTTCAAGCGCATGAACGACCGCAACATCGCGGCCCTGCAGCGCGTACGTCACCGGCTGACGCCCGAGGCGCTGGATGTGTTGCGCGAGTTTTCGCGCGCACGCGCGGCTGGATTCCTGCCCCGCGTATGCGGAATCTGGCGC
Organism: Betaproteobacteria bacterium; assembly: GCA_025363575.1. The sequence goes on from JANYDM010000015.1 coordinate 6,330, forward strand.
TCCGGGGTTTACTGCCAGACGCCGTTGTCGAACTTGGCGCTGGCGGGGGCGTCGTTCCTGAAGAAGCTATAGACTATGGACTTGAGCGCGAACCATTCATGCGGCACCGCGGTGCATACGGGCCGGCCGTGTCGCTGACCCCGGCAGCGAAGGACGGGGAAATTTCTTGAATCCGCACGCGTCGCGGAGCGTTTCGCCGGCGGCGCTGGCACGCAGCCTCAAACACAACCGTCAGCTCATCGTGCAAATGATCAGGCGCGAAGTCATCGGCCGCTATAAGAGTTCGGTGCTCGGTCTGGCATGGTCATTCTTTACGCCATTCATAATGCTGGCAGTTTACACGTTCATCTTTTCAGTCGTTTTCAAGGCGCGCTGGGCCGACGGTGGCGAGCAAAGTAACAGCGGCTTCGCAGTCGTCATGTTTGCCGGCATGATAGTCCACGGCCTGTTCGCGGAAGCCGTGAATCGCGCGCCGGCTTTGATATTGTCGAACGTCAACTACGTGAAGCGGGTCGTATTTCCGCTCGAAATCCTGCCGGTCGTCGCCATCGGCGCTGCGCTGTTCCACACCGCTGTCAGTCTCGGCATTCTGCTCGGTGCGTGCGCGCTCTATAAGGGCTTCGTGCACTGGACCGCGATTTTCGCGCCGCTGGTGTTTCTGCCGCTGGTCATTCTGAGCCTGGGACTCGCGTGGATATTGGCGTCGCTCGGCGTTTTTCTGCGCGATGTCGGGCAGACTACCGGTCTCATCACGACGGTGATGCTGTTTCTGTCGCCGGTTTTCTATCCGCTGACGGCGGTGCCCGAAGCATTCCGCCCTCTCGTCATGGCGAATCCGTTGACCTTCATCATGGGCCAGGCGCGCGAAGTGCTCGTATGGGGACGCTTGCCGGACTGGCAGGGACTGATCATTTATACTCTGGCCGCGAGCGGCGTGGCGTGGGCGGGTTATGCCTGGTTTCAGAAGACCAGCAAGGGATTTGCCGATGTCCTCTGACGAAATCGCCATCCGCGTCACCAACCTCAGCAAGTGCTATCAAATTTACGCCACGCCGCGCGACCGGCTCAAGCAGTTTATCGTGCCCCGCGTGCGCAGCCTCGCCAGGATCAAGCCCCGTCAGTACTTTCGCGAATTCTGGGCGCTCAGGGATGTATCGTTCGAAGTAAAGAAAGGCGAAACGGTCGGCATCGTCGGCCGCAACGGCTCGGGCAAGTCGACTTTGCTGCATCTCATTTGCGGCACGCTGTCGCCGACGGCCGGCAGCGTGGAAACCAGCGGCCGCGTCGCCGCGCTGCTCGAGCTCGGGGCCGGCTTCAACCCCGAGTTCACCGGCCGCGAAAACGTCTATCTGAATGCCGCGCTGCTGGGCTTGAGCAATGAGGAAACGGCCCAGCGCTTCGACGCGATCGCCGCCTTCGCCGACATCGGTGATTTCATCGATCAGCCGGCCAAGACCTACTCGAGCGGCATGGTCGTGCGCCTCGCTTTCGGCATTCAGGCCATGGTCGAGCCGGACGTCCTGGTGGTGGACGAGGCGCTCGCCGTTGGCGACGAGAAATTTCAGCGCAAATGCTTCGCCCGTCTCGAAGATTTGAAAAACCGCGGCACCGTTATTCTGTTCGTTTCGCATTCCGCGCCGCAGGTCGTCGAGCTGTGCGACCGTACGCTGCTGCTCGAGGACGGCGAACGAATAATGTACGCGCATCCTCCAGACGTTGTGCGGTCGTATCAACGCCTCATCTACGCGTCGAATGCAGAGCGGCCGCAGATCTTGCAGGACCTGCGGGAAGCGAACCGCGCCGAAAGCGGCGCCGCGCGCGAGTCCCCTGCGGCGCCCTTCGCCGATACGTTCGACGCCGGCCTCGTTCCTGCAACCACCACGAGTTATCTAGTGCGCGGCGCCGAAATCGAATTCATGCAGGTCGAAGATGTCCAAGGACGCATCGTCAATTTGCTGCGGCAGGCCGGGCGCTATCGCATTGTCATGTCGGGACGCGCGCATGAGGACCTGAGAGGAATTTCCTTCGGCGTGCATATACGTTCGATTTCAGGCGCCGTCATTACCGGCCAGCGCTATCCCGCTGATGGAGAATTCATGGAACTGCGGGCAGGCGCCAAGTTCAGGCTCAGCTGCTGGTTCACCATGCGACTGCTGCCCGACACTTATTTCGCGGGTGGCGGAATCTGGTCGGGCGTCGGCGACGATTGCGTGCATCGAAAACTGGATGCCACGATGTTCCGCGTGCAGAGCGACGGTCCGCAGAGCGCGTTCGGCTATTGCAATCTCGTGGCTGCGCCGGCGGCCATCGAGCTGGACTGACCGTGGCCACTCTGATCGCACTTGGAGACTCGCATCTCGAGGCGCTCAAATTCGCGGCCGACGCCGGGCTGCTGCAAAGCGCGGACGCGCATTTTTGCGTCATACCCGGCGCCACGGCCGTCGGGCTGCGCAATCCGCATTCGACCACGGACGCTCTGAACAAATTCCGCGAATTCTTGGCCGCCAGTCCGCGTAACGCCCACGTGCTCGTTCATCTCGGTGAAGTCGATTGCGGTTTTGTCATCTGGTGGCGGCAGCAGAAATACGGGGAAACCCTGGAGCGCCAGTTGCAGGAGTCGCTCGCGGCGTACCGAAGCTTTCTGCTTGAATTGCGCCGTGGTGGTTTTGCGCACTTGTGCGTCGCGGGCGCATCGTTGCCGACACTGCAAAACGGAGTCGATTTCGGCGAGGTCGCCAACATGCGCGCGGAAGTGCAGGTCGGCCTGCGCGAACGGACTGCACTAACTCTCGACTACAACGCCAGGCTGGCGACGATGGCGGCGGAGCTGGGCTGCGCGTATTTCGATATTTCATCCGGCATCATCGAGCGCGCGAGCGGCGTGGTTGCCGCTCATTTCCGCAACCCCGACCCCCGCAATCATCATGTCGACAAGGAAAAGGTTGCCGGTATGTGGGCGATGGCCTGCAACCATTTTCTGGCGGCGCCGCCGTGAGCGTGCGCTGCGGGCCGCGCGTTTATGTCGTTGGCGCCTATGTTCCCAACGGCGGAACCTATATGGCGTACCACCTCGGGCGCCTCGTGCAGGACGAATTCGGCTATGCAGCGGTCGCCGTGCGCCTCTCGCGCGAAACGCATGCTGACGGCGTTCAAAGTTACGACACGATATTTCCAGCCGTCTCTGTGCGGCAGATGGAGGAGGACATCCGGCCCGACGATCTATTGATCGCGAACCCGTCGTTTTCGGCGTTCAACTTCGGGTTGCGTTTGCAGTGCCGCAAATTGATGTACATCCAGGGCTTCAATACGTTCAGCGTGCTCGACATGGCGTTCGACCGTTATGTTTGCGCCAGCGATTTCGTCCACGGCGTAATGGCGCAGACGTACTGCCTTCGCGCATCCGTCATTCCGCCGTTTATCGAAGCCGCGCAATTTCCGCCGCCGCCGCCGTGGCCGGACCGGCCACGCAACACAGTCCTCGTTCATCAAAAAGGCGATGCGGTCCTGCAGAAGCTGTTGCTCGACCGCGTGCAGTCGCATTCGCGGTCGGCGGCCGTCCACATACGGTTCGAGCCGTTGGCGCCCGCGCCCCTTCCGCAAGCGGATTTCGTGCGCAGGCTCGGCCAGCACAGGTATTTGCTGACGCTGGCCGTCACGGAAGGATTTGGCCTGGTCCCGCTGGAAGCCATGGCCATGGGCGTCGTCGTCGTTGGCTTTGACGGATATGGCGGCCGCCAATATATGCAGTCCGGTTTCAATTGCCTCGTTTCCGGCTATCCTGATGTCGACGCAGTTGCCCGTAACCTGGTTACATCGATGCAACGGGAGGCCGATGCGCAACTTATGGCAGAGCAGGCGCGCTTCTGCGCCGCTGAATTCAATTACGCGCGTTTTCGCGCCGCATGGATTGCGGAGTTGAAATCGTTTTTGCCGGCGCACTCATCCCGATGAGAGACACCATCATCACGGGCATTCCGCGGGCTGGCACCACGCTGGCCGCGGCCATCGTCGACCAGGCAGCAGATTGTTGTTGCCTGTCGGAGCCGTCACAACATGTCGAACTCATGACACGGTCGACGAGCGAGAGCGATTTTGTCGACCGGCTGGAAAGTTCGTTTGCCGCGTTGCGCGCGACCCTGCGCGCGGGCGGCAGCGTGACGGACCGCAGGTCCGCCGACGGCAGCCCGCTGACCAACTATTTTCACGAGCGCGCCGCCGGCCCCCGACAGCCCGCGTTCATCGAGTGCGAGAATGCACGGCCGGGCCTGAGCCGCCATTTTTTTCTTGGCGTCAAACACAATGCGCTTTATTGCGCGACGCTGCCCGAGATCGCGCGCCGCGCGCACTTTGGAATAATCGCCGTCGTGCGCCACCCCGCCGACGTCGTCGCGTCATGGCATACCCTGAGTTTGCCGGTCAGCAGCGGCAAGTTGCCGGCCGCCGAGCGCTATTGGCCCGAAATGCGCGAATTGACCCATGCCACCCTGCCGCTGCTGGACAAGCAGTTGCTGATATACGAGTTGCTGTGCAAACGCCTGCAGAGTCTGGACGCGCGCGTTGCTATCATTCGTTACGAAGAAATGATCAGGAATCCCGCGCTGGTGCTGACAGCTGCGGGCATTCCGGCCGAGAGTGCCGGCGGCGGCATAGACATCGCGGAATCAGCGCCGGCACGGCCGCCGGCGATCGAGCGGCGTCGGCACGCGCTGACGCAGGCGGGGTTGCTTCCCGCAACCGCCAGTCTTTATCCGTGCGAACTTCCGATCCTCGCTTAGGCCGGGCGCGAGAAATCCGATGAGCCCCTCAGACCTTGACGGCCAAGCGCGCGCGCCGCGGCTGATTGTCGTCCTTGGTATGCATCGAAGCGGCACGAGCGCAATCACGCGCGGATTGCAGGTGCTGGGCGTTGAGTTGGGCAACAGTCTGATGCCGCCGCAGGCGATCAATGCCAAAGGTTTTTTCGAAGACATCGATTTCAACGCGTTGAATATCGACATGCTGGACTCATTGCGTGCCGAATGGCACTCCCTGGCGCCGCTGTCACTGCATGATTTTGCCGCCCTGCGCGCCGAAGGCTATGTAGAAAAGGCCGTCGCTTTGCTGAAACGCAAAGCCGCCGGTGTGCCGCTCTTCGGTTTCAAGGATCCGCGGGTAACGAAATTGCTGCCCCTCTGGAGCGAGGCGATATCTAGTGCCGGTTTCAGCCCGATCTATGTGCTTGCCCTGCGCCATCCGCGGAGCGTGGCGGACTCGCTTGCAGAACGCGACGGATTTGAAGCGGAGAAGAGTTATCTGCTGTGGCTCGGCCATGTCATCGCGGGCCTGGCAGGCAGTGCCGGACACGCGCGCGTGCTCGTCGACTACGACCGCCTGCTGCACTCGCCAGCTGCCGAACTCGGCCGCATCGCGGCGCGCATAGGGACTGGCGTGGATGCGGCAGCATTGCATGAATATAAATCCGCATTTCTGGACCCGACTCTGCGCCACGCGCTTTACCGGCCCGAGGACTTGCGCCGGGACCCGGCTTGCCCCGCGCTGGTGCTCGACGTATATGACGCATTGCTCGACGTCGCGTCGGACAAGAAGGCGCCCGAGGATATAGGGTTGCCGCAGTGGAGCGAGGAATTCGGACGCGCCGCACCGTACCTGACGCTCGTCGACAGGATTTGCGCGCAGAACGCCGTGCTGGAAAAAACTGTAGTCGAACGCGAAATGCAGATAGCCCATGTTATCGCCGAGCGGGAGCAACGCGTACGGGCGCTGACAGAATCGACCAGTTGGAGAATCACCAAACCTCTGCGCGCGCTGCGCCGGCTGATGTCATGACCGTCCATGCGCGCGCCGCCGGAAGGTCCGCGCAACTGATGCGCGTGATCATGCTTCACGCAGGGCGGGCGACGTCGACGCTTGGCCGTTTTAAACGGCGCGCTTTGCGGATAATCAGGCCGCTAGCGCCCTCACGCCATGGTTTTCGCGGCGGCATCGATGGCGTCAGCCGCGGATGCGTCAGTGGGTGGCTGGTGCCGCCCGAGCCGGTTTATGTGCGCGCAGGTGACCTCACGGTCGCCAGTTTTGCGCCGGATGCTGCGCGCGCGGATGTCGTCGCCGCCGGTAAATGCGAAAATCCGCGCGTCGGCATCGCTTTTCGCATCGACGGCGAAATACTGGCAGACCACGCTGCGCTTGGCTTTTTCGTCAAGCGCGCAAACGGCTGGGTGGAGTTGCCGGGCTCGCCGGTGGATTTGTCGGAGTGCCGCCGCAACGCGCGTACGCTGGCGGGATTGCTCGCGTCGCCGCCTTTGATCGTGACCGACATCAGGCAATCGGGCGGCGATGTCGTCATAACCGGCCTGTTGATTCCGCAGGCGCGCACTTGCAAACGCGATCTGGAATTACGGATCAACGGCGAGCGTTGTGACAACATCGCATGGAGTGCGCCCACGCAGGACCAGAAAAACTATTTCTGGTACCTCGGGCCGCTTGGTAATTGCGAGTTCACCGTCACCGTCACGGCACTGGCTGCCGCCGGCCAGCTGCGCATGGAAGCAGTGGACGCGGTCAGCGGCGAATGCGCCAATCCTTATCAGTTCCACGAGTTGTCGAACGCCGCGTCGCGTCGCTGCCTGCCCGACGCCGGCGCGCAAATACGCGTGCTGGGGTGGACCAACGACCTGCTGTTCCGAGCCACCGGCCGTGATCACATGCTCGCGATCGCCGCGCTCGTGCGCAAATACCGCGGCGATTTCGACTGGGCTACGCGCAGCGTGCTCGACTGGGGATGCGGGTGCGGCCGGATCGCCGCGCGGTTTCTCGAAGATCCGGAACTGCGTCCCGCGCGGCTGGTGGGGGTCGACATCGACCCGGTGAATATCGCGTGGTGCAGGGACAATCTAGCAGGCGCCGAATTCCACCTGACCGGCATCAGGCCGCCGTTGCCGTTCGCAGACGGAAGTTTCGATTGCATACACGGCAATTCGGTCTTTACGCATCTGGACGCGGAGCATCAGGATCGTTGGCTCGCCGAGCTGGGCCGCCTGCTCAAGGCGGACGGCGTTGCAGTGGTTACCGTGAACAGCAGCAGCGCGCTGGCCTTCGGTAGCGCCGATTCTTCGTTTATCGAAGCCTGGCACCGCCGCGGTATATATTTCCCGGGCCGTAACTCAAATCTCGACGAAGTGATCGACCATCCTGACTACTATCGGGACACTTTTCACACGCACGACTATGTGCGCGGTCACTGGAGCCGGTTTTTCGAGGTAGTTGCGATACACGAAATGGTTTTCGGCTATCAGGATGCTGTGGTCCTGCGCAAGCGTCAGCAGGCATCGCCTGTGAGCCTGGGGCAATGACATTGTGGAAGCGGCGTTTTGCGCGGTTCATGCGCGGTTTCGCCGATCTTGAAGGGGCGCCCGCGCGTGCGCGCTATGTGACGGGCGCGCTGCGCAAGGCGCTGGAACTCCTTCTGCAGGAAATCGCTGCCCAAATCGGCGGAACGACAAACACCGGACTGCCGGCCAGCGTCTCGCTCGCATCGGGCATCGCGCGCGCAAACACGCTCGGCCATGCGTATACGGGCCGCCTGCAGCTGGTTGCGCAGGACGGCGGCCCGCGCATTAATTTCGTGATTCCCATGCTGTCGCCGGCGGTGATTTTCGGCGGCTACATTTCGCTGTTCAATTTCGCCGCGCGTCTCGCGGCGCGCGGTCATGCCATCCGTTTCATCGTTTCGGAGGGTATGAGCCATACGAAAGAGGAATTGCTCGCGCTGCTGGCCGGATTTCCTGCCGCCGTGTTCGTGCTGCAAAAGGCCGACGTGATACGCGCCATTACGCATACCGCGTACGCGCCGATTCCGGCTTCGCGTCAGGACGTGTTCATCGCCTATTCGGCGTTTGCGGCGCTGCTGTGCCATCGCGCCTGCGAAGAACTCGACGCGGGCCGCTTCATCTACTACCTGCAGGAAGAGGAGGGCCATTTTCACGCGCACAATGCATTCCGCGCCACGATCGAATATGTCTACACGCTGCCGCATGTGCCGGTGTTCAATTCGGAGATGCTGGAAGATTATTTCCGTGCGGCGGGTCTCGGTGCGTTCGCCGCGCGAGACGCCGCGCCGCGCTACATGACTTTCCGCCATGCGCTGAGCACGGCCCGATCGCCGACGCTGGGCGAAATCGCGGGACGCGCGCCGCGCAAGCTGCTGTTTTTCGCGCGGCCCGAGCAGCACGCCGAACGCAATCTGTTCGAGATCGGCTTGATCGCGTTGCGCATCTGCTGCGAGAGCGGCTTGTTTCCGGCCGGTGAGTGGGAGTTTCACGCCGTCGGCGCGATGACCGACGGGTATGCGCTGGACCTGGGCCGCGACCACGCATTGAAATTCCTCCCGCGACGGCCGCTCGCCGAGTACGCGGAATCGCTCTACGGTTACGACGTCGGTTTGAGCCTCATGTTCGCGCCGCACCCCAGCGTGCCGAATTTCGAAATGGCCGCCGCGGGCATGCCGACGGTGACGACGACGTTCGCCAATCGCCCGCAGGCAGCCATGCAAAAGCTGTGCCCCAATTTCATCGCGGTGCCGCCGCATATCAAGGGCGTCGTCGACGGTATCCATGAAGCAGTGCAGCGCGCAGGCGACTATGAAACCCGCATCAGGAATGCGCAGTTTGCGTGGCCGCGGTCATGGCAGGAATCGTTCAGCGATGCCTGGCTGGATGAATTCGATCGCTTGCTCGTGGAGGTCTCGCCCGGCTTTCGGCAGGCTGATTGGCACAGTGCGGCAAACTTCGGCGTGACGCGGCTACCGCCCGCGCCGGGATTCAGCGCCACATGACGTACTACTTGCTCGCGTTTGCCGCCTCGTTCCTGATTACGCTGCTCATCATGAGGTTCCATCTCGGGCGCACGCACGGCCCGGTCTGCGTACCGGGCCGCAAGCTGTGGGCACGCGACGCGGCATTGCACGGTCCCGGCCGTGCTGGCGGCATCGGTGTTGCCGCGGGGTTCTTGATCAGCCTCTGCGCGCGCTCTTGCGAAGACGCGCCTCTCGCCGCGGAAAGCACTCATCTGGGACTGAGTTTGCTCGCGAGCGCAATGCCGGTTTTCGCGACGGGATTGATGGAAGACCTCACGCAACGCGTGAACAAGGAAGTGCGGCTTGCGGCGGCGTTCCTGTCGGCCGGGCTTGCGGGCTGGCTGCTCGGCGCATGGGTCGCGCGGCTGGATGTCGCGGCGTTTGACCGGTTGATTGCCGTGCCCGCGGTGTCGATTCCCGTAACCTGCCTGCTGGTGCCCGGCATAACCAACGCGTTCAATATTATCGACGGTTTCAACGGCCTGGCGGCGGGGGCCGCCGCCATCGTGCTGCTCGGCATCGCTTACGTTGCGTTTCAGGTCGGCGACGTTCCGGTTGTCGTCGCGGCATTGACGGCGGTCGCGGCCATCACCGGATTCCTCCTGCTCAATTTTCCGCGCGGACTGATATATCTGGGCGACGGCGGCGCATATCTGCTGGGGTTCTGGGTCGGCGTGCTGCTGGTGCTTCTGGTCGGGCGCAATCCCGAAGTTTCCGCCTGGTTTCCGGTACTGTTATGCGCGTATCCGGTATGTGAGCTGTTGTTCTCGATCTACCGTCGCGGCATCGTGCGGCGCTCGCACCCGGGGCTGCCTGACCTCGCGCACCTCCATCATTTGATTTACAAGCGGCTGGTGCGCTGGGTGGTGGGCTCCGACCTGCCGGCGCACCGAACGCAGCGCAATTCGCTGACGGCGCCCTATCTGTGGATGCTGACGTCCATCGGCGTCGCCCCGGCCGTGATTTTCTGGCAATCGACCCCGGCGCTGCAGATCGGCAGTACGCTCTTTGCCGCGGCCTACGTTTTTGCCTATGCGCGTATCGTGAAATTCCGTACTCCGCGCTGGTGGGTGTTGCGCAAACCCAACGGCCCTGCGGGCAAGCGGTGAGCACCCTGTTGCAGCGGCAGTTCTGGCTGGCCCTCGCCGCGATATGTGTCGCTGCAATCGTTGCCGCCGTGCCGGTACTCATGAGCGGCGTGCTGGCGCGCGGATTCGAGATCGCGAAGCAGTCCGTGGCCGAGCCGCTGGCGGTACTTGCGTGCGGCGCCGCCCTGCTCGGAGCGCGCCGAAACTGGTTCACGCAGCGCGATGCGGCCACGAAGATCGCCGCCGGCAGTCTCGCCGTGTTCCTGCTGCTGGCGGTGGTTTCGACCGTGCTTTCAGAAAATCCGGAAGTTGCCATTTTTGGCGGTTACTACCGCCGCGAAGGGCTGCTCGAATGGGGCGTTTACGCGGTGTTTTTCGTGGCGGTGCTCGTTTGCGCGTCCGCCGCGCGGTGGACCGAAAGCGTGCTCGACGTGCTGCTCCTTGCCAGCGTGATTCCGGCGGCCTATGCAGTGCAGCAGCGGTTCGGCCTGGATTTCTACGTGGTCGCCAGCGGTGAACTCGCACGGCCCGGAGCGACGCTGGGCAGTCCGCTTTTTCTCGCCGCCTATCTCGGTATCCTGCTGCCGCTGACTGCAGTGCGTTGCTGGCAGATGCGCGGCGACGCGCGGCGGCTCGTGCTGTGGTTCGCGGTGGCGATATTGCAGGCAGTCGCGCTGCTACTCACGCAAACTCGCGGGCCGCTGCTGGCGCTGATCGCGGGTTTTCTGCTGCTGGCCTGCATGGCCGCGGGTTACGCGCGGGCGCGGCGCTTTTTTTTCTTCAGCGCCGCAGGGCTGACGCTGCTGGTTGTAGCGCTGCTGGCCATCAATACGCTCGACGGCGCGCGGCAGTGGGCACAGGACGTGCCGGTCGCGCGCCGCCTGGTGTTCGATCTTGGTCGCGGCGCGGGCGACCAGACACAGCGCGCGTCCGCCAGCGCGGCGGCGCGCCTGGCGATTTGGGGTGCCGGCGCCGACACGTTCCAGGACGCGCCGCTGGCAAACAAGCTGTTGGGGTATGGGCCGGAATCCGCGTACCTGCATTATTTCGCGTACATCCCGGCTTCGGTGATGCAATTGATCGGACACGATGCTTACTTCACATATGACCGCATGCATGCCGACGCGCTGGATATCGGGCTGAATTTCGGGGTGCTTGCCTGGCTGGCTTACTGCTTGTTTTTTTGCGCAGTGATGTACGCAGCGGCCAGCGCGCTGTTCGGGTTTGCCGCGCGCGGCCCGCCGCTGATTTTTCTTGGGTGCACACTTTCCTGTGCGGGGCTTTTTGCCGCGGCTGCAGTCTGCGCCGGACTGCCTTCCGCCGCAGCGCCGGCATTCGGCATTGGCGCGGGCATCGGCTGGTTTGTGTTCATGGCCGGCAGCGCGTATCGCGCCTTGCAGCACGGCGTCGCGCGCTCAGGCGCGCCTGGAAAGTGGACCTTGCTCGCAGGCTTGACGGCGGCGCTGCTGGTTTTCTGGCTGGACGCACAGATCAATATTCCAGTGCTGACCACGCGCCTGATCTCGTTCGCGCTGGCCGCGCTCATGCTGGTTACGGCCGGCGAATTGCGGCGTGACGCAGCGATTGACGAGACCGGTCTTATCGCGGCAAGCGGCGTGCGGCGATGGGGAATCGCGTTTACGCTGGTCGCTTTTTGCGCCAGTGCGCTGCCCCTGACGGCGGCCGATGTCATTACCGGCGCGGGCGTGCCGCTGCATTGGCCGCTGCGCTTTGCGCCGTTGTTCGTCTTCATGATGGCCGCGGCATTGATGGCATGGGGATACACACGGCGTGAAGGCGGCGGCGCAAACTGGCGCAGCGGCCTGGCGATCGCCCTGGGATTGCCGACACTCTACGCGGTCATTCATGTTGCCATAACTGCGACGCGCGATCTCGTGTCCGATGCTGCGCTTGTGCAGTCGATTTCCATTGCTGCGTATGCCGGTCCCGCATGCATTTTCGCGATGTGCGCCGCGTTTGCGCTGCGGGCGGGCCGCCGCAGGGAAAAATTTGCGCAACCGCTGCCGGCCGCGGCACGCTGGTCGATCTGCGCCATTGTCGCGGCGGTAGCGCTGATTGTGATGCACGACTTGCGCACGACCCGCGCTGATGCGGCGGCAACGCTTGCCACTCAGACGTTCACGAAATTGCCGCAATTGGGCAGGCAACTCGGCGAAGACGCGATTCGACTCTTGCCATACGAGCGCTATTACCATCGGCAACTCGCGCTGGATCTGCTCGCCAGGGCAGTCGCTGACTTGCGTGCGCTGGCCGCCAGTCCCGCGCAATTGTCGCGGGCCCGGCTTGATGAAGTATTGAACAACCTCGCGGCTGCCGAAAGCGCGGCGCGCATGGCGGTGCTGCGGTTTCCGCGCGACCCATGGGTGATCGTTACGCTCGCGAATGTGTTGCAGATTGAAGCTCTGCGCGTGCTGCGGCCGATCGATCCGGCGGGCGGCGCGCGCGCCTCATTTGAAGCGCAGCAGTTATTTGAACAGGCGCATGGCTTGTTTCCAAACCAGCCGCTTTTCTTGCGTAACTGGGCACAATTGCTCGCCGACGACGGCGATGCGGCGGGTGCATACAAATTGCTGGATTTAATGGAAAAACAAATCCCGGCCGATCCCGAGCCGTATTTGGCTCAACTCGCAGTCGCGCAGCAAATGTCGGATAAATCAATGGGTTTGGCAATAACCGAGCGGGCCCGCCGGGCGCTCGAGCCGAAGGCATTTCGCCAACTGCTGAATGTTGCAAATGCACAACAGAAATAAGCTAATTATCAGCCTTTTAGGCGCATATCTGTAGGCATTACATGAAATGCTTGTTAAGCTGTATTCACGCGGAAAGACTTTATAAACTTCGTGCGTTAAGAAATTTCACGTGCGGCAGGTTCGACGTGCGTTTCTTGATTTTCCGTTTGTTACTCGGAACCAAGGGGTCAAAACATGAAATTAAAAAATATCCTCGCCGCCGGCACAGCACTGGCATTCGCCGCATTTTGCGGGTCGGCATCAGCGCAGTCTTCATCGCAGCCGAACAACAGTTCGGGCCTCGCGACCACTTTGATTTCGAACACCGGATTAAATACTGCCGATAGTCTCGGCAGCGCTATCGGCAGCATTGTCGGCGGCGGCGGTGGCCAGAATGCGGGTCTGAATATGAAACGCTTCGCGCTGACCGGCGGCGGCACCGGCGCGGCCGCCGCACCCGGCGCCAAACCGTGGAACGTATGGGGTGCTTATTCGCGCAGCAATATCGCGTATAACTTCGCGCCGCTGCAATCCGACGGCCGGGTCAACGTCTATCTGGCCGGTGTCGACTACACGTTCGGCAATAACGTCGTTCTCGGCGTCGCCACCGCGGTGGACCGCACCGACGTCGATCTCAATTTCTCCGGCGGCAAACTCAGCGGGAGCGGCGTCACCGTATCGCCGTACCTGGGCGTCGCGATCAACAAAAACTTCGCGTTCGACGCCACGCTGGGTTACGGGCGCACCAATGTCGACACCGCGGTCGGCGGGGTGGGAGGCTCATCGCGCACCGATCGTAACGTGGGCTCTCTCGGCCTTACTTATCGCACGGTCATTGATAAGTGGACTTTAAGCGCGCGCGCCGCTTATCTGAGCGTGCACGACAAGCTCGGCGCCTACACGCTGTCCAACGGCACGTTCGTTCCCGAAGGCAACGTCAATGTCTCGCAACTGCGCTTTACGGGCATGGCCGGCTATACCATAGGGCAAGTCACGCCCTACGCAGCGCTCAGCTATGTCAACGATGTGCGCCGGCCTGACCAGGCGCCCGTCGGCGGTGTCGCCGCCGCCAACGACCGCGACGCCTGGATTCCGGCTGTCGGGTTGCGTTTCAAGGCCGACAACATGGTTTATGGCAGCATCCAATACCAGAGCGAGCGCATGCGCGCGCAAGTGAAGAACAACCAGCTCATGCTCAACGTTGGAGTGCGCTTCTAGGAGCCGGCGTCTGTCACCGGCCGCCGCCGTCAGCGCGGCCACCCCGCACGTAATGCTGCCGAGTTGGGTAATCCCCGGCTCGGCAGTTTTATTTTGCGTCGCTTGCGCGGTGCTGCAGTCGCCAATCGAACAAACCCGCGCAATTGCCGAAACGGCGGGATACAGCGAACTCGCGGTACCCGACCGGCGCGTGCGCGCGTACACGAAACGTGCTGCGCCGGCGGCGAACACCGCGCGCGCGACGATCTATGTCGAGAGCGACGGCGCGCCGTGGCGTTTTCCCGATGAGCCGCCAGCCGACCCGACACCGCTCAAACCGCTGGTTTTGCGCATGGCTATTGATGACCCGGCGCCTGCGGTCGCGTATCTGGGGAGGCCATGCCAGTATTTGCGCGAAGAGGAACTGCTCAACTGCGATCCCGCGCTGTGGATGCGCGGTCGCTTTGGCAACGAGGCGGTAGCGGCTATGAATTCGGCCGTCGATGAAATCAAACGCAGCTACGGCGCGCGGGAAGTCGATCTCGTCGGCTATTCCGGCGGCGGCGCGATGGCCGCTTTGATCGCAGCCCGGCGCAGCGACGTCAGTTGCCTCGTGACCGTGGCGGCGCCGCTCGACACGGTTGCATGGACCGACGCCCTGCGCGTTTCGCGCCTCGATTCGTCGCTGAATCCCGCCGATGCAACCGATCAATTGCGCAAGGTGCGCCAGACGCATTTCAGAGGGCTGCGCGACAAGCTCGTGCCGGCGGCGACGGCGCAACGGTTTCTTGGCCGCTCGCCGGGTGCAACCGTCATCGACAAGGAAACATTCGACCATCAGTGCTGCTGGCAGGACGAATGGAAAGAGTTGCGGCGCGCGTCCTGCCTCGCGCAATGATGCACGGCCGCGTTGCGCAGCCCCGTGCCCACCCGTCCGCGTTCAGCGGAACATCGGTATCTGGATTGTGATCGACTGGATCAACGCATCCATACCGCCACCCTGCTGCAGGAAGATCGGCGTGTCGCGCAGGATCTGCAACGGCTCTTCGCCGGGTTTTAGCTTGTCGGGAGCGAAGGCAGTCTGGTTCTTCTTGACGTCCAGGTTCCTGTCCATCTGGGTGAGCTTGATATTGGTCGAGCCATCGTGCACCAGGTTGTAAACGCCGGCGCGCGCTTCCGCCGTGTCTTCCGGTATTACGGCGACTTCGAAATCGGTGCCGCGTATGCCGATCGTCGCCGTGATGGTAGTGACGCCGACGCTGCGCGGGTTGCGCTTGCCGATCAGGCCGGTCACCATGCGTGCGGTGCCGCGCAGCAATTTGACCAGCGATGAGTCACCGGCGTTTTTCTCGTATTTGAATTCCGTAATCTGAAACTGCGTGTTCGGGCGCACGATGACCGTCGAATCGTCGGCCATCTTGATCAGGGTCTCGCTTTTGGCTTCGGTCGTGATCGTATCGCCGGACAGAATTCTCTCCTTCGGGCCGGCGGTGCGCGTCACATTGTCGGCGCTCGTAATCGTTACATTGCCCGTGACCTGTTGAACGGTCCCCGCATCGGCGGCTAACGCGCTTGCGGCGAACCCGGACAACAAAGTTACGGCGGCGAATTTCGCGACCCTTGAAAGAAGGCGCATGGCTAAATCTCCTCGCTTGTGGACGATCCCGCAAATGCATTGAACCGGCGAGCCGATCGGCTTTACAGGATTCCCATAATAGACCCTCCCGCGCGAAAAATCTGCGCACAGCGCCCTTGTCACCCGCGAGTATTGGCGCTAAGCGTTTTTTTCCAGGACCAGCAGGCAGCCGCCGGTCAGTGGCAACCCGAGCCGGTGCGCGAGATTTCTGAACTGTTTTTCCAGCACGGCGGCCGGCCGGAATCGTTCGTAGTAAGTGTGGCCGATGTAGCCGGTGAACACGCGGACCGAATATCCGATCCCTTCGAATGCGCTGATGAGCGCCGGGCCGGGGGCGCCGCACATCCGGTAGTAGGCCTTGAATTTCTGCTGCGCGCCTTGCAGATCGCGGCCGGGCTGGGCGAGCCTTAACAGTTGAGCCGACAGCGCCTCCGGCAAAATGCGGTTCAGCAACAGCGGCAGGTTGTTGGGCGACGGGTAGATGTGCACGCAGCTGCCACCGGGGTTCAGCGCGCCGTAAAAATTGCGGTGCGCCCGCATGGGGTGCTCGACGTGCTCGAGCAGCATGTGGGAAAAAATCAGGTCGAACTTCCTGTCCGCGGTGTTTTTGCGGAAAAGATCGTTGTCGCAGGCGACATCCGTTTCCAGCTTGCCGTAAGCGGCCCCGGCTTGTTGCAGCGCGCGCGCGGATTTGTCGATCACGAAGTAGTCGAGCTTGTTGCAGGCGACGAACGCCTGGCTCAACAGCGGGTGGGCGCCGCCGCCGGCGTCGGCGATCGATCGATAGCCGCGTGCGACGATAAGCTGTTCGATATAAGGTGCGGCCCGCTCGAATGCGGGGAAGTTGTCGATCAGGTCGAGCGTGGGGGCCGGATGCGCTGGGGGCATGATGACCGGCATTGTCAGCGCCGCTTCAACCGCCGTTCTCGCCGAGCAGTCCCAATGCATTCAACCCGAGCACGCGCGCGCGGTCGGCGGTGCTCAGGCCGCGAACCGCATCGAGTCGTGCGAGCGGGTTTTCCTCGCCCATATCGAACGGCGCATCCGTAGCGAGTATCACGCGGTCGGCGCCGGCCTGCTCGATCAGGAAGGCGAGCGCCTTGTCGTCGTGCGTGAGCGCGTCGAAATGAAAACGGCGCAGCAAGTCGCGCGGTGACGAGGCGTTGTTGACTCGCGGCTCCTTGCGCACCGAATAGCCGTGCGCGAGGCGGCCGATCTGATACGGCAGGTAGCCGCCGCCGTGCGCCAGCACGAACTGCAGATCCGGGAGCTCGTCGAGCGCGCCGCTGAACATGAGA
This sequence comes from Betaproteobacteria bacterium, assembly GCA_025363575.1. The sequence goes on from JANYDM010000015.1 coordinate 23,150, forward strand.
TGCGCGGCCATGGTTATGGTGTCCAGCGGGAAGCCGACCAGATTGGAAAGATAATAGGGCTCGAGGCCGCAGCGGTCGCCGGTGAAATGCGGATGCGTAAAGATAAATGTTTTCAATTCCTGCGCCCGCTTCAGCACCGGCCGGTAGCGCTTCTCCGCGAGTTGTGCGGTCCCTATCGTGCAACCCAGTTCGATCGCGCGAAACCCGTGATCTTTCACGACGCGCTCGAGTTCGGCAACAGCCGCATCCGTGTCTTGCATGGGCAGCGTGGCCATGCCGCGCAGGCGGTCGGGGCGCTGCGCCACCATGTTTGCGACTCCATCGTTGGTCATGCGCGCCGCGGCGGCTGCGCGCCCGGCATCGAGATCGTAAAAATAAATCATCGGCGTCGGCGAGATTACGGAAATGTCGAGTCCCTTGCGGTCCATGCCTGCGACTTTCGCGCCGGCATCGAAAAATTCGTCGAACAGCGGGCTCACGTGGCCGTCGTCGCGCAGCAAGCGTTCGCCCGCCGGCGTGTCCGCGAAGTGCATGCCGTAGTCAAGCGGCCGCGCGCGTATGAGATCGAGCATTTCGCGCGGAAAAACGTGGCTGTGCACGTCGACGCGCGGGGTCTGGGCCATGGCGGGATCCTTCGTGATTGGCGGTTGTGCGCCTGCCTCAGTGCGGGCGGCGCGCCATTCTAGCCGGTACTGCGCGGCAATTGAACACCGCTGCCGGGTATGCTACGGTCGCTATCCGCAACAAAACTTAAACGGGGAGGAGATTCATGTTGAACCGGAAAATCGGCTATTCGATCGCCGCGTCGCTGGCGTTTGCCGCTGTGGGCTTGAGCGGCTGCGCTGACAGGCCGCAAAACGGCATGACGTTTTTCGTAACGAGCGTCGGCAGCGGCAAGGGCGCTGATCTCGGCGGGTTGACGGGCGCCGATGAGCATTGCCAGAACCTCGCGCGGTCGGTCGGTGCCGATCATCGCACATGGCGCGCCTATCTCAGCACCGCTTCGACTGCGACGACACCCGGCGTCAACGCGATCGACCGCATCGGCCGCGGGCCCTGGCAGAATGCCAAAGGTGTCGTGATTGCGACCGACGTCGAGAATCTGCACGGCAGCAACAATCTCACCAAGCAAACCAACCTCAATGAAAAAGGCGGTGTCGTCAACGGCCGCGGCGATACGCCGAACACGCACGATATGCTGACCGGTTCGCAAACCAATGGCCTCGCCTTTCCGGCCGATAAAGACCTGACGTGCGGCAATTGGACGAAGAGCGGCGCTGATGGCGCAGTGCAGATGGGGCATAGCGACCGCCTGGGGTTGTCCGAAGATTACTATGCCAAGTCGTGGAACTCGTCGCACGCTTCGCGCGGAGGTTGCAGCCAGCCGGCGCTCGTGAGCACGGGCGGCGCGGGTCTGTTCTATTGCTTTGCTGCCAACTAGCCGGGCGCAGCTGCAAAAAAAACGGGGCCGCGGGCCCCGTTTTTCATCCACGGTTTCCCGCGCTAGTGCAGCGTGCGCACGTCTGCGGACGCGCGCACCCCCACGTTAAGCAGGATGACGCGGTGGCCGAGCAATACGACGCTGCCTTGCAGACGGTTGTCGCCGGTGTCGCTGTACTCGAAACCGTAGGCGCGTTGCAGCTTAAGATGGCCGTCGTCGTCACGCGCGGGCTTGAGGTTGGCGATCGCCACGGTATCGTCGAGCAGCAGCAGCGCTTCGGCCGCGCACGCGTTGCGCGCTGCCCGTACCGCAATTTCTCGCGCCTTCATGCTGTCCAGCCACAGCCACGCGGCCGCGGCCAGTGCCGCGAGGCTCAGGATTTCGGTGACCGGCATGCGTGTTATTTTTTTGCCGCGCGCGAGCGGCAGGCGAACGGCAGAAAACTCGCCGGTATATTCGTCTTGTTCTGGCCGTGCAGCGTCATCTTGTCGGGCGCTTCGGCATAGCCGCAAACCCAGGTCACCGGCACGATGGGCGCATCTTCCACGACTGCAGCGCGCAGCGTGAGGATCTTGCCGGTGATTACGCCGTTGGCGCGATTGCCGAAGGTCACGTGAATGGCACCATCCTGAACCGCGACCGAATTGATTGCATTGTTCACGATCTTGTCAGGGGACGGCAGCCCCGCAGCGGCGTTGTCCGGCGGAAACGTCTGCAACATGTTCCACGCGGTGGCGTTCGGTGTTTTCGCTATATCGGCAAGCGGCAAAGACGAATTGATTTGATCTCTGATGATCTGGTCCTGGAATCCGGGCGCGGCTATCAATGCGAGTATGGCGACAATGGCCACCACCACCAACATCTCTATCATCGTAAAGCCGGCACGTCGCATCAGGTTCATGGGCGGCGGCAGAAGGGGCGGCCGCAACGCCAGATTGTCGATGCACCGATGATAGCGGAAGCCATGCCGCACAGGAAACGGCGCGCACTCACGCGGGCTGCGTGTGCGTGTGCGGGTTAGCGGGATTTTTGCGTCAGGTGCACGAGCGCGGAAGTGCCGAACGCCGAACCCCCGTACTGGGCAGCGACTTCAAACGTCTGCTCGCGTTGCGACATCTCGATCAGTGCGAAAGCCGAAGGCTGGCGGTGCACTTTGACCGAAGTTACGCGGCCATACATGGAGCAGCTTTCCGTTATGGACTTCTCCACCGTCGGGTCGGAACTTTCGAGGTCGACTTCCAGCATGCCGGGCTCCTTGCGCTATATCGACCGCTGCGCATGCGAAATTCGCAGGCCGCATGCTTGACGAAAAGCTGGGAATACTTACGCAATAAGCGGGCCAGACGCTCGATGTCGAGTTGTGCTGTTCGCATGCGCTTAACGTGGCTGGAAAGCCGCTTGTACCGCGCAATTCGCGGCAGGCTTGTCGAAAACCCGACGAAAGATGCCGATTAGTCGGCGAGAAGGCGCCGCAAGATGCCGATGGCCTAGAGCATTTCCAACGGGCGCGGCCCACGCGGGGCCGGGAACAGCGTATCGAGTTCCTTCAGTTGCGCTGCGGTCAGAGCGTGGTTCAGTGCGCCGAGGTTTTCCTTGAGCCGGTCGCGATGACCGGATTTGGGGATGACTATGACGTCATCCTGGGCGAAAAGCCAGGCGAGGGCAGCTTGCGCTGGGGTCATACCGTATTTGCGCGCGAACGCCGCCAGCTTCGCGTCGGTGACGAGCCGCGCCTGCTCCAGCGGCGAATAGGCCATGAGCGGGATCCCGCACTCGCGCAGCCACGGCAGCAGGTCGCATTCGATGCCGCGCCGCGTGAGGTTGTAGAGCAATTGGTTGACCGCCGTCGCTGCGCCGCCCGGCAGCGGCACGAATTCCTGCATGTCGGCGAGATCGAGATTGCTCACGCCGTAATGGCGGATCTTGCCGGCCGCCTTCAATGCCGCAAGCGCTTCCAGGGTTTCGGCGAACGGCACGTCGCCGCGCCAGTGCAGCAGATACAGATCGAGCCGGTCAGTTTTGAGGCGCTTGAGAGATTTCTCGCACGCACTCAGGGTGCCGCGCCTTGTCGCGTTCTGCGGCAGTACTTTGCTGACGAGAAAAACTTCTTCGCGGCGTCCCGCGATCGCTTCGCCGACGAGCTGCTCGGCGCGTCCATCGCCGTACATCTCCGCGGTGTCGATCAAGGTCGCGCCGAGGTCGAGGCCGAGCCGCAGGGCGGAAATTTCTTCCGCGCGTACCCCACGATCGTCACCCATGAACCAGGTGCCCTGACCGAAAGCAGGAACCCGCTCGCCGCCGGGTAAAGCGACCGTCTTCACACGCGAACTACCCGCATGCGCCGATCGCGCCGCACGCGGTGCAGAATTCGCAGCCGTCCTTTTTGATCACGGCGGTGTTGCCGCATTCCTTGCACAGCTTGCCGTGCAGCGGCCGGTAATCGAAGGCAGCAGATTTGCGGTCGTCGTCCGGCACTTCAAGCACACCCATGTCGCTGACTGGAAAGCCGCGCTCGTCGAGGATTCCGAGCATCGCGTAACGATGAATGATGAGGCGCGCAACGTACGCAACGGTGCTCGCGAAATTCTCCTGGCGTTCCGCGCCCGGCACGCGTGCCATGAAATCGCCGAGCGGCTCGTCGTACGAGAGCAGCTTCCTCAGCTTCATGCCTATCCATGCGGGGTCGATGACGCGCATGTCGAGCGACAGCAGCTTGCACATACCGTCGAGCGCCTTGGGATATGAACCCGCCATCCACATCGAGTAGGGCCTGCGCTGGCCGTTGGGCAGCACGAGCTCTTTCAGCATCAGCACGAAATCGTCCTGCGAGCTGGGGTTGTAGACGTCGACTGTCCACGACATCGTGCCGTCGGTGCCGGTCTTGGGTTCCTTGGCCGCGAACAGCGCGTTGAGCACGGGCGACTTGTCGCCGGCTGCCGGCAGCGCGCCGAGCTTGTCGACGCGATAGCGCACGATGCGGGCGAACGCGGCGACTATGCCAGGCACGCGCAGCGGCTTGCCGTCGGGCGGCATCGCGCAGTCGAACGCGTCGCCGCCGGTGCGCGTGAGCACGTCGAGCTTCATGCGCAGCCATTTCGCGTCCAGCGCGCGCATGTCCATCGACAATGTCTTGGCGATAGCGCCGAGCCCGCGCGGCTGCTCGTTGCCGTTGATCCACACTTCAAACGGATAAGGCGCATCATTTTCCACGTGGCCGACAAATATGGCGAAGCGGCCGAACGGCGACTCGACCATGTACGTCCAGGCGGGGTTGCCGTCAGGCAGCGGCGGACGCCCGGGCCAGCGCAGGCTGAGCAAAGCGGCTTCGGGCGTCGCTTCCAGCCGAATGCGGCGGTTGGTGTCCGAAGTGTCGAGATCGTTGGGCTCGATTGCGGCAGTGGCGGGGGCGACTGACAGCACGCTGCCCAATACCGAATTGGGGCGATAGGTGGCAATGCCTTTGAGGCCGGACTTCCACGCTTCGAGATACAGGCTTTCGAATTGCTCGTACGGATAATCCTCCGGCACGTTCACGGTTTTGCTGATGGCCGAATCCACGAACGGCGCGATGGCGGCGACCATGTGCATGTGATCGAGCGCTGAGATTTCGAGCGCGGTGACGAAATGCGCCGGCAGCTCATTCACATCGCCATCGTTATGGCGGTAAAGCCGCCAGGCATGGTCTTCGACGTCATAAGTGCGGTGCGTGTTGTCGGGCATGCGCTTCTTGCGCTGATACGTCCACGCGTACGGCGGCTCAATGCCGTTCGACGCGTTGTCGGCGAACGCGAGCGAAATGGTGCCGGTCGGCGCGATTGACAGCAGATGGCTGTTGCGCAACCCGTGCGCGGCGATCTTGTCCTTGAGCTCAGCGGGCAGCCGCGCAGCGAAGCGCGGCGCGGCGAGGAAGCGTTTGGCGTCGAACAGCGGAAACGCGCCTTTCTCCTGCGCGATCGCCAGCGACGCCGCGTACGATTCGTTGCGCATGAACTCGGCGATTTCGGCGCCCATGCGGCGCGCCGCGTCGGTGTCGTACTTGAGGCCGAGCATGACGAGCGTGTCGCCCAGGCCCGTGAAGCCCAGACCGATGCGGCGCTTGGCGCGCGCTTCGGCCTGCTGTTGCGGCAGCGGCCACACGGTGACGTCGAGCACGTTGTCGAGCATGCGCACGGCCGGGTGTATGACCCGCGCGAATGCCGCGAAGTCGAAGCGCGCCTTGGGCCGGAACGCGTCGGTGACAAACAGCGTGAGATTGATGCTGCCGAGGCAGCAGCAGCCGTACGCGGGCAGCGGCTGCTCGCCGCAGGGATTGGTCGCGTCGAGCCGCTCGCAATACGACAGGTTGTCGTCGTCGTTGATGCGGTCGATGAACACGATGCCCGGTTCCGCATGGTCGTAGGTCGAATGCATGACCTGCTGCCATAGATCGCGAGCTTTGACCGACCGGTAAATCCACGCGCCGTCCGTGCGTTGCATCGCCGCGCCGGCGCTCATGCTTGGCGGTGTTTTGTGCACGAGCTGCCAGTCGCCGTCGCTCTCGACCGCGCGCATGAAGGTATCGGTAACGGCGATGCTGACATTAAAATTAGCGAGATCGCCGCGGTCTTTGGCGTGGATGAAGTCTTCGATGTCCGGATGATCGCAGCGCAGAATGCCCATTTGCGCGCCGCGCCTGGAACCGGCGGATTCGACGGTCTCGCAGCTGCGGTCGAAGACGCGCATATATGACACCGGGCCGCTCGCGGCGGAATGCGTGCCCCGCACGTAGGCGCCCTTCGGCCGGATATTGGAAAAATCATAGCCGACGCCGCCGCCGCGCCGCATAGTCTCGGCGGCCTCCATCAGCGCGACATAAATGCCGGGCCGGCCATCCACCGTGTGCGAAACAGAGTCGCCGACCGGCTGCACGAAACAATTGATCAACGTTGCCTGCAATTCGGTACCCGCCGCGGAGTTGACGCGGCCACCCGGAATGAAACCGCCGGCCAGCGCTTCGAAGAACTCCAGCTCGCGGCGTGCTGGATTTGCTTCGACCGCGGCCAGCGCGCGCGCGACCCGGCGGCGCACATCATCCGCGCTTTGCTCGCCGCCCTTGGCGTATTTCTCCAGCAGCACATCGATGCTGACCTGCTGCTGCGGCAGCGACAATCGAGAATCGTCGGGTTTCATGTTCGGGTGCTATACCTGTAAGCAATGCGGGCGTTGTAATTGTTGCAATTTTGCAGCGCCCGCGGAACGGCGGGAAGGGCCGGAATTATACGCCTGCGATATACTGAAAACCATGTCGCGCCCACCCGCATCCGCACCACCTTCTGCGCCGAAACATTTCTCGATGGTGCGCGGTTTTCATCTCGCCGATTTCTTCACGCTGGCGAATGCCGCGTGCGGCGTCGGCATCTTATTTCTTGCAATGATCTATATCGGCAATACGTCGTCGGCCCATTTTTATGCCGCCGCGGCGCTGGCGCCTCTCGCGCTGGTGTTCGACGTATTCGACGGCCGCATCGCCCGCTGGCGGCACACCCATTCGGCGCTCGGGCGCGAGCTCGATTCGCTTGCCGACGTCATATCATTCGGCGTCGCGCCCGCCGCGCTCGGCTTCGCCGCGGGCATGCGCGGCGGCTGGGACGCGGCGATCCTCGTGTACTTCGTGTGCTGCGGCGTGAGCCGGCTCGCGCGCTATAACGTCACGGCTGAGAGCCTGTCGCAGGGCGGCGACAAGGTGGCGTACTTCGAAGGCACGCCCATACCGACGAGCGTACTGCTGGTCGCGATACTCGCCGTGCTCGCGTGGCAGGACCGTCTTGGCGCGCATCTGTACGGCGGCGTGTGGGCGCTGGGGCCATGGGACCTGCACCCGCTGGCGCTGATGTTCTTCGCCTCCGGCACCCTGATGATCAGCAAGACCCTGCGCATACCGAAACTCTGAGCCCGCGCGCGCGAACGCACCTGCACTGAAATGTCCGCCAGCGTACCGAGTTACACCGAGCTTTGCCGCGTCTGGTCGCGGCTCTATCGCTACAACCATCTCGCAGCCATCGTAGGCTGGGACCGCAACGCGATGATGCCGCCCAATGGCAACGACGCGCGCGCCGCCGCTGAAGCCGAGTTGAACGCGTTGCGTCATCGCACGCGCACCGAGCCGCGCCTCGCTGAACTGTTGCGCGCAGCGGAGCAGGAGCCATTGTCGGAAGTCGAGCGCGCGAACCTGCGCGAGATCAGGCGCGACTGGCGCGATGCGAATGCGCTGCCCGAATCGCTCGTCGAGGCAAAAACCCTGGCGGGCGCGAAATGCGAGCACGCGTGGCGCAGTCAGCGGCCGGCGAACGACTGGCCCGGTTTCCTGGAAAATTTCCGTCCCGTGGTCGACCTTGCGCGCGAAGAAGCGCGCTTGCTCGCCGCCGATTCGGGACTTACGCGTTACGACGCGTTGATGGACCGCTTCGAGCCCGGTGTGCGCGCGGCGGACATCGACCGTATTTTTGCGGATATCAAGCAGTGGCTGCCGGGGCTCATCGCGCACGTGCAGACGAAGCAGCGCGGCGAGCAGGTCATCGCGCCGGTGCCGCCGTTTCCAGTGGCGGCCCAGCGCGCGCTGAATCTCGCGGTCATGCAGCGGCTGGGGTTCGATTTCGCTGGCGGACGCCTGGACGAAAGCACGCATCCATTCAGCGGCGGCGTGCCCGAAGACGTGCGCCTGACCACGCGTTACCGCGAGGACGATTTCGCGCAGAGCCTGATGGGCACCATCCACGAGACCGGCCACGCGCGCTTCGAGCAAAACCTGCCGCGCGAATGGCTGGAACAACCGCTGGGCGTCGCGCGCTCGTACGGCATTCACGAAAGCCAGAGCCTGTCATTCGAAATGCAGCTCGCGCGCAGCCGCGGCTTCGTCGGCCTGCTCGCGCCCATGCTCGCCGCGCAATTTGGCGCGCAAGGTGCGTTCGACGCGGACAATCTGTTCCGGCTTTTGACGCGCAGCAAACCCGGCTTTATTCGCGTCGATGCCGACGAAGTGACGTATCCGGCGCATATCATCCTGCGCTACGAAATCGAACGGGCATTGATTGAAGGCGAGATCGAGGCCGCGGACATTCCGGCGCTGTGGGACGAAAAAATGCAGACCTTGCTCGGCTTGGACACGCGCGGCAACTACAAAAACGGCTGCATGCAGGACGTGCACTGGACGGACGGCGCATTCGGCTATTTTCCGAGCTACACGCTGGGCGCGATGTATGCAGCGCAATGGTTCGCCGCAATGCGCCGCGCGACGCCGGATCTCGATGCCAGGATAGCCGCCGGAGATCTCGCGCCGGTGTTCGACTGGCTCAAAGCAAACATCTGGTCGCAGGCGAGCCGCTGGGAGACCCCGGAACTCGTGCAGCGTGCGAGCGGCGAGCCGCTCAACCCCCAACATCTGCGCGCACATCTCGAAAGGCGCTATCTCGCTTGATTCGCGGCGCGCGCCGGATGGGTTAGAGTAGCGGCTTTTCGTTTACAGGAAGGCCGCTGTCATGAGCGATAACATTGCCGCGGCGCGCGCCGATCTCGCGCCTTCAGGCACTTTGCAGGTCGGAATCAATTTTGCGAATATTCTGCTGACCGCGCGCGATCCGGTGACCCGCGCACCGAGCGGCGTCGCGCTCGACATCGCGCACGAGTTCGGGAAGCGCCTGGGCGTGCCGGTCAAAATCGTGCATTACGAGTCTGCAGGCGCGCTCGCCGAATCCGCGGCCAAGGGTGAATGGCAACTCGGTTTTCTCGCCATCGAGCCCAAACGCGCGAATGAAATCACTTTTACGGCGGCGTACGTCGAAATCGAAGCGACTTACCTCGTACCGCCGGGATCGCCGCTCAAAACAATCGACGAGGTCGACCGGCCCGGCACGCGCATTTCGGTCACCGGCAAGGCCGCCTACGATTTGTATCTCACGCGCACGCTCAAGCACGCGCAGCTCTTTCGCACCGCTGATGCGGACGCGACTTTCACACAGTTCGCCGGCGAGCAAATGGACGCACTCGCCGGTTTGAAATCGCAACTCGAGATCGATCGGGAAAAGCTGCCGGGTTCACGCATTCTGCCCGGACGCTTCACTGCAGTGATGCAGGCGGCCGGCACGCCGCGCGGACACGACGCGGGCGCGCGCTATCTTGCCGAATTCATCGAAGACGTGAAGGCGTCCGGATTCGTCGCCCGCTCGATCGAAAATAACAAGATACGCGGGCTTACGGTCGCGGCGGCAGGACGGTGAACCGCGCGCGCGGCGCTCACTGCACGCTGAGACCTGCGGCCTTCATCACTTTCGCCCATTTCTCGAGTTCGCGCGCGATATGCGCGTCGAGCTCGCGCGGCGTACTGGCGATCATGGTCATGCCCTCGGTGTCGAAGCGCTTCGCGAGCTCCGGATTCTTCGCGGCCTGCGCGATCTCGCGATACAGGCGATTCACGATCATGTCCGGCATTTTTGCCGGTCCCAGCAGCGCCTGCCAGCTCGAGCTTTCGAAGCCGGCCACGCCGGCTTCGGCGACTGTCGGAATTTCCGGCAACTGGGGCGAGCGGTCGCGCGAACTGATGGCGAGCGCGCGCAGCTTGCCTGCGCGCACCAGCGGCACCGTGCCCGGCATGCTGCCGAAAGTCAGATCGCATTCGCCGCCAACCACCGCGGTCAGCGCGGCGGTCGCGCCTTTGTAGGGCACGTGCTGCATGTCGGTCCCGGTCATCAGCTTGAAGAGCTCGGTTGTGAGCTGCGTCGCGCTCGCCACGCCCGACGAAGCGTAATGCAGGCGGCCCGGTTGCGCGCGTGCCGCCGCGATAACATCGCGCACGGAACGCGCCGGGTTGTTCTGGCCGACCGCGAGCAGATTGTAGCCGGCGCCCAGCAGAGAAATTGACGCGAGATCGCGGCGCGTGTCGTAAGGCAGTTTGGCGACGAAATTCGGATTGGTCGCATGCGAAGTCGGCGCGAGCAGCAGCGTATAGCCATCCGGCGGCGCGTGGACGACGAGCTCGGTGCCGACGATGCCCGCGGCGCCCGGACGGTTGTCGATGACGACCTGCTGGCCCATCTGCTCGCTTATGCGCTGCGCGTACGTGCGCGCGACAAAGTCGGCGCTGCCGCCGGCGCTCTGCGCGACAACAAGCCGGATCGGTTTTGCCGGATAAGGCGCTTGCGCTGCGTGCGCGCAGGGCGCGCCAGCCAGCGCCACCAGCAGCGCCGTTGCGAGCAGTTTCACGGATGGTCCGCGGGCAGTTCCGCCAGTTCGATCAGGCAGTTTTCCGTCGCTGACGGATCGATGAAGGCGATGCGGCAGCCGGCATGGCCTGTGCGCGGCACCTCGTCGAGCAGCGGTATGCCTTTCGCTTTCAGTTCGGCGAGCGCCGAATCGATGTCCTCGACCTCGAAACAGATGTGATTGAGTCCGCCTTTGCCTTCGGCGATCAATTTCGCCTGCTTGCTGTCGGGCGTGGTGCCCGCGATCAATTCGACCATGGATTCGCCGACGGGATAGAGCGCGAGCTTGACCGGACGCTCCTTGAATTCCTCGACGCCGCCGAGCTTGATGCCGAAGCAGTCTTCCCACAGCGCGCGGCTTTTTTCGACGTCGCGCACGACGATGCCGACATGTTCGATGCGTTTGATCTTCATGCTGTCCTCTTGATGAATGGGATGGCCCGGGCCTAGTCTAATGCAACTCCGGCGGCGGCGAGCCCGGCTAGTCGCGCGGGAATAGCAGCGGCAGCGCGGCGTCTGCGGTCAGCATGCAGCGCGTGTTGTGTCCGCACCCCTCGACCACGAGCGTCTTGTGCTGCGCACCGTAGTTCTCGCGCACGTACTTGCCGAAGGCCATGCCGCGCGCGAGACGCGAAGAACCTTGCGCCATCGCCGCGCATGAGATGTCGAAGTTGACGAGCGGCAGGATGTCGAGCTCGCCGAGCAGAAATGTGGTGGGCCGGCTGACGATCTGTTTCTTCAGCTGGTCATCGGTGGATGCCGCGCTGTAGCCGACGCGGCTGTTGATGCCGTACGGCCACGCGTCGTACGTCGTGCAGTTGCGCGCATCCGCGTAAGCGACATAGGGCGGCGGCGGGTTGGCGCCGCTCATTGCGATGAAGCCGGACACGGCGGCCGACACATTCGGCGGGATGGCGCTCGCGGTGGGCCGGAGATTGTCCAGATACGTATACGCGCCGGGGTTGGAGACCAGGTAGGAGACCTTGACGCCGAGCTCTTCGTGCACGCGATTGACCATCTGGTAGCGGCCGACGAACTGGCCGCCCGACGAGTGGCCGGCAATGACGATGGACTTGAGATTGGGAAACGCATCCTTGCGCGCAAGCCTCCGCAGGATTTCATCGATGACTTCGTACGACGTCACATTAGCGTTGATCGCAACGCCGCCCGCGTTCCAGTGGCGCCCGCCGAACTGGCTGATCCAGTTGAGCTCATTGGTCGCGAGCACGTCGCGCGGGATTGCGCGCGCGGCGGCGACCGAGTTGCCGCCGCTGCTGCCGCCCGGCAGGCTTTCCTCGTTGGAGGCGAAGCGCGGCGATACGATGACGGTGTCTTCGAGCGCGCCGGCGAGAAAGGCCGCGGCGAGCACGTTTGCAAAATTCACGTGCGCATCGCGTGAGCCCCCGTGAACGATGACGACCGCGCGGGTTATTTTGTCGTTGCGCGCCGTCAGCGGCTGCGAGCGGTAGACGAGGGCGCGCATAGGCGTCTGTGTCGTGGTTATCCATTCGGTGCACGCGGCCGCCGCATCGGTGCAAGGTGCCGCGCCCGCTGCATGCGCCAGCGTGGCTGCGAGCAGGGCAGCCGCCCAGCGTATTCCAGCGATGGAAATCAAGTGACGCATGCAACCTCCCGTTGAATTTATTGTTTTACGACAGGCTTTATTCCGCGCGCGCGCCTGCGTCTTTCACGACACGCGCGTACTTCGCAATCTCGGATTTTATGTAATCACCGAAGGCTTCCGGCGTCGGCAGCGTGAACGGCAGTATGCCCAGTTGCTCGAGGCGGGTCTTGACGTCAGGTGCGGCGAGTGCGCGGTTGATCTCGCGGTGGATTTTGACGACGATGTCGCGCGGCAGGCCGCGCGGGCCGACGAAACCGTACCAGTTGTCGACGGCGAATCCGGGCACGCCGGCTTCGGCCACGGTAGGCAAGTCGGGGAAGAGGTCGACGCGATTGGCGGTCGTTACCGCGAGCGGGCGGATACGCCCGGATTTCACCGCTGTAACAGCCGTGGAAACAGTTGCGAAGATCAATTGGATGTTGCCGCCCACGAGATCGACCATGGCCGGCGCGCCGCCTTTGTACGGCACGTGCTGCATTTTCACGCCCGCGAGCGTATTGAACATTTCGCCCGCAAGGTGATCGGCGCGGCCGGCGCCCGACGAGCCGAAGTTGAGCCTGGCCGGATTCGCCTTCGCATACGCGATCAGATCCCTGACCGAATTGACGGGCAGCGCTGGATGCACAACGAGCATGTTGAGCGCCGTGACGCCGCGCGCGATCGGCGTGAAGTCGCGCACCGGATCGTACGGCAGCTTGTTGTACAGGCTGACGTCGACCGTCAGCGGCCCCATCGAGCCTTCAATGAGCGTATAGCCGTCGGGCGTCGCGCGCGCGCCGATGTCCATGCCGACGGTGCCGCCGGCGCCGGCGCGGTTGTCGATGATCATTTGCTGACCCCACGTCGAGCTGAGTTTTTGCGCAACCGCGCGTGCAGTGATGTCGGCGCCGCCGCCGGGCGCGACGGGTACGATCATGCGTATCGGCTTGTCGGGATACGTGTCGGCCGCCAGCGCCGGCGATGGGGCGAGACAGAAAACGGCCGCAAGAACGATGCGCGTTTGAGTTGTCACGCGAGCGGCGGCCGGCGTAGATGCCAGTCAGTGGCATTTTCGTACGCCCAGCCGATGCGCAACACGCGTGCTTCGTCGTAAGCGCGGCCGACGATCTGCAGCGAAAGCGGCAGGCCCGTGGCGGTAAAGCCGCACGGCAGCGCGAGCGCGCACAGGTCGAGCAAATTGACGGGCCGCGTCAGCAAGCTCATCGGCGCCTTGCTCTGGTCGATTTCGCTCAGCGCTACCGCCGGCAGCGGCATCGTCGGCATCAGCAGGGCGGCAAAGTCGCGCAACAGATGATCGACTTCGCGGCGCAGGCTGTTGCGCTCGGCCATCACATCGATATAGTCCGCGGCCGACAGCCCCTTCGCCCAGCGGATGCGGTCGCGGACGTCGACATCGAACGGCAGATCGTCGCGTTCTATCCACGCGCGGTGCAGTGCGTAGCCTTCGGCTGCAATGATCTTGCCTGTGAGGTCCGCAAGGCGCTTGTACGCAACCGGCAGCGCGAGCGTGTCGACGCGCGCGCCAAGGCCGCGTATGACGTCGAGCGCGCGCGAGAATGCGCGCGCGACTTCGGGATCGAGTTCGCCGAGTTCCGCATCCGGCAAAACCGCGAAGCGCAGGCCGGCGATGCCCGTCTTGAGCCCGCTTAACCCATCGACGGGCGCATGCGGCCACGTCTGGGAGTCGTGCGCATCGGGCCCATGTAGTGCAGCGAACAGCAGCGCGGCGTCTTCGACGTCGCGCGTCATCGGGCCTATGGTGTCGAGCGTCGCGGCGAGATTCAACGTGCCGTGATTGCTGATACGGCCGACGGTGGTTTTCAGCCCGACGATGCCGCACAGGCCCGCAGGTATGCGCACTGAGCCCCCGGTATCGCTGCCGAGAGCGGCGGGCGCGAGCGCGGCGGCCACCGCGACGCCTGAACCGCTGCTCGAGCCGCCGGGCGAGCGCGCGGTTTGCGCGTCCCACGGATTCCACGGAGTGCCCATTGCGCTGTTCGTGCCCCACGCGCCGAATGCAAATTCGACCATGTGGGTCTTGCCGAGCGTAATCATGCCGGCCGCGTCGAGACGCTGCGCCACCGACGCCGTCACTTTGGAAACGCGGTCGCGCCAGAAAAGCGAGCCGCCGGTCGTGCGCTTGCCGGCGATCTCTATCAGGTCCTTGAGCGCTATGGGGATGCCGTGCAGCGGTCCGCGCGCCTGGCCGGCCTTGAAGGCGCGGTCCGCGATGTCGGCGGCAGCACGCGCTTCTTCGGCGTACACCTCCACGTAGGCATGCAGCTTCTCATCGTGCGTGCGGATGCGTTGCAGATAGCAATCGACGAGCGCGCTCGCGGTGAGCGCGCCGCTGCGCAGGCGCGCGGCCAGCACGTGCACCGGCGCGTAGGCGAGCGCGCTGCTGTCGTTGGCAGTCGCGGTTGCGGCCGGGTGTGAGGGTGCATGCATCGTGCGCCCGCTCAGATCGCTTTGTACAAAGCATGCATGCGATTAAACGTATGCGGCCGGATTTTCGGCTTCCAGTCGCCGGTGTCCGATGCCTTTACCCACGCGGGCCCCTGCGGCACATCGGGCGACGACACGCGATAGAGCGCCGCGTACTGCGGTACGCCTGCCGCCGGCTTCTCCAGCTTGTAACGTTTGACGCCAAGCACGCCCGGCACTTTTGTAATCTCGGGGATGTGCTGCGTGTCGTAAACGCGGTTGAAATCCGCCTCGAGTTCGGGCGGCACGTCCATTTGCACGAGATACAGGTATTCGCTCATAGTTTTTCGCTTTCGGTTGGATTCGAAAATGACGCGGCCAACCAGTTGACCTCCGGTGCGGCCGATGCGTCTGTAAGCGCGGAGTTATACTACGCGAGAGTTGTCGCGTACATCAACCGACTCAGCGGACACATGCCGAAACAATTTCTGAATCCCGCCGCGCTCGACGCCATGCAAGGCCCGTACAGCCAGGGCGTGCGCGCGGGCAACACGATTTGGGTGTCGGCGCAGGCAGGCCAGGACGCGGACGGCCGGATCATCGGGTTGAACGATCCGGAGGCGCAGTGCCGGGCCATATTTCAGCGCATCGCAGCCGTGCTCGCCGCGGGCGACGCGACGCCGGCCGACATCGTCATGGTGCGCGGCTTCCTCAAGCATCGCGATTACATTCAGGCGACGTGGAAGGTCCGCAAAGAATTTTTCGGCGCGCATCGCCCGGCCAGCACGACTTTCATGGTGAGCGACGTCGAGCCCGAAGGTGCGTTGATGAGTTTCGAAGTTATCGCCGCGCTGGATTAAAAGGACGCGCAGCCGATGGCCAAGGAATTCTACAATCCGCCGGACGTGTTCAGCCCTGTCGCCATCTACAGTCACGGAGTTCGCAGCGGCCGCACGGTGACATTGGCTGGGCAGGCGCCGCTCAATGACGACGGCAGCGTGGCCGGGCCGGGCGATCCCGACGTGCAGTGCCGGCGGGTCTTCACTGACCTTAAAAAGACGCTGGACCTGGCCGGCGCGACATTCGAAGACGTCATCTACGTTCGTGCGTATCTGACCGACAAGGCCGTGCTGCCGGTACTGCGGCGTGTTGCTGCAGAAATATTCGGCGCCAACCGGCCGGCGTTTACACCGGTTATTGTGCCGAGCGTGCGGGCGGCGGGTGCGCTGGTTGAAATCGAGCTCGTGGTCGAACTCGCCGCGGATTAGATCAGGGCGCGTAGATCCACGGATCGACCATCACGGTGCATGCAGGGACGGGCAACCTTGCCGGAACGCGAATCGCGGTGAAAGGTACTGGCCCATCGCCGAGCGTTGCCTGCAAGACGCGGTGCATCGGATAAAACCCCGCGAGATCGGTGTGAAACTGGTGGATACGCACGACGTTTTCGATCTGAGTGGCGCCCGCAGCGCATAGCTTCTTGAGTGCTTCCACGATGTATTCCATCTGCGCGCGCGCCGCCGTGCCGAAATAAGGCAGTCCCGCGCCCGCGTTGATGCCGGCGATGGGACCGTGGTCGTCGACCGCCAGCATGCCGGAACACAGCAGGAGATCGCCCGCGCGCACCGCCGCCGCGCCGTAGGTCATGGCCGCCGGTATGCAACCGTCGATAACTTGCTTTTTGGTTTTGCCGGCGTCGACCAGTGCAACCAGATTGATTTCGATGTTGCCTGCGACCAGCCCGAAATTGCTGGTCGGCACTATGGTCAGCGCGCACTGGCGGGCGCCGAAGTGACTATTCCATACGTCGAGGAAATGCGCCGTGTCGTCGATGTCGCGCAGGTACACCTGCGCTTTGACTGCGTTCTTGAGCGACGAGCCGGCGGCCGCAAGCGCGGGTACGAATTTTTCGCGGATCAGGTATTCGGTCTGGCGGCGAATTTCGTAGCCGCCCCACAGGCTGTGGTCGGGAACGTGCGCTCGCGGATCGGGACCGTCGACGCCGCGCGCCATCTGGCCGGCGATGAAGACGAAGTCGCCGGACGTCACCGCCGGAACGAAACCCGACCATACGGGTGCGGTTACTTGCGGTGTCGCTACGCGTTTGGGATCGCGGCCCCCGCCGGGCAGCACCGCGAGCAGCGACGCCGTGATGTCCGCACGCGCCGTCAGCAATTCCTCCATGATCACGGAAGTGCTCGGCGGGATGTAATCGCCGAACGCGGCGCGGCGCGCGAGATGGTAGGGGTCGACCGCTTGCCACGTTGGATAATATTGATCGAGCCTGACGGTGTTCGCGAAGCTCGTTCCCGCTTGCGCAAGCAGCTCCTTGAACCGCGCGCAGATGAAATCGCCTTCGCGCCTGTGCCGCGGCAGCCCGTGATTGGGCAGGCCCGCGGCGCCCGCAACTTCGGGATGCAGACCGCTGGCGTAATCGACCGCTTCCACGCCGGTCAGAAAAACCCAGTTACCGGCTTGCATGCACGGGGCGTAATGGATGTCGGTGCCGGCAATGCGCACAGCGCCGAGGGGAGTTACTTGCTTTGCCATTGAGTTCTCCTTAGCGCTCGAGCTTGACGCCGGCTTCGCGCGCGACCGGCGCCCAGCGCGCTATTTCGTCTTCGAGGAACTGCTTGAACTCGGCGGGCGTGCTGGAGCGCGGCTCGCCGCCGAGATTCTGAATGCGTTCCTGAACGTCGGGCATCTTGAGTGCGCGCACCATTTCCGCGTTAATCTTGTTGATGATCTGCGGCGGTACGCCCGCCGGCGCGACCGCGCCTGCATAGCCGACCGACTGAAAGCCCGGCAGACCCGCTTCCGCGACGGTCTGCAGGTCGGGCAGCAAGGTGCTGCGCGAGGGCGATGCAATGCCGATGGGGCGCACGCGGTTGCCGCGGATGAAAGTGATGGCGGTCGGCATGTTGACGAACATGAAATCGATGCGCCCGCCGGACACGTCGGTCAGCGCCACCGGGCTCGAGTTGTAAGGCACGTGCGCGCCGTTGAAGCCAGCCTGTTTGCGAAAAAGCTCGGTAGCGAGATGCGGCGAGCTGCCCGCACCGACAGTCGCCCACGTCGGGCCGCCCGGCTTGCTTCTCGCATACGCGATCAGTTCGGCGACGTTTTTGGCGGGCAGATTGGGATTCGCGACCAGGATGTTCGGATACGTGGCAATCATCGAGATCGCCGCGAAGTCCTTGCGCGTGTCGTACGGCAACCTGGCGTAAACACTGGCGTTGATTGAGAACGGCGTCGACACGAACACCAGCGTGTAGCCGTCCGGCGCCGCTTTGGAGCCGATATCGTTGGCGATCGTGCCGTTTACGCCGGGGCGCGCTTCGTTGATGACGGGCTGGCCCCAGGCCTCGGCGAGTTTCTGCCCGACGATGCGCGCCAGCGTATCGGACAACCCGCCCGCTCCGAAGTCAATGATCCAGCGTATCGGCTTGTGCGGAAAGTCCTTGGCTGGATCGGCAGCGGCTTTCTGCTGCGCCATCGCCGCGTGGCTGCCTGCGACGAGCAACGAAAGTGCAGCCAACAATACGCAGCCCAACCTGCGCGTGAGTTTACTCATGGCTTGCTCCCGTATCGTCAACGACTTATTCCCATACCGCGGTGGCTTCGATTTCGATCAGCATGTCCGGATGCATCAGCGATGCGACCCCGATCGACGTGATGCAGGGCAATTCGCCGCTTGGCAAATGCTTCTCGAAGAACTCGACGCGCGCCGGAATCGCCTCGCGATGCCATTTCTCGCGGTCGGTGAAATAAAAGGTCATGTGCACGATGTCGTCCCAGCGCGCGCCGCCGGCTTCGACAGTGCGTTTTACATATTCGAGCGCCTGCAGGGTTTGCGCGCGCATGTCGCCTTTGCCGATGATGCCGTCGGGACCGATCGCGGGATAGCCGGACATGCGCAAGGTGCTGCCGCCGTTTGTCACGATAGCATGCGCGATGCGGATGGGTTTGTACTCCGGGATGTCCTTGTGCAAAGTGCCGCAATAGAACTGCTCGATGTCGGGAAGGACTATTCTGCGTTTTTTCATGGCTCCGCCCTTTTGCATTTACACCGCGACCGCTTCGATCTGCAACCGCGCGTCCTTGAGCGGCAGATCGTGCACCGCAATCACGGTAATCGCGGGCGGGTCGTCACCCAGAGTCGCGAGCAGCACTGCGCGCACGAACGGGAAGTCGGCCATGTCGCGCAGATAAATGGTAATTTTCAGGAGTGCGCGCAGATCCGAATCCAGGCTCTGCAACACGATCGCCAATTGATCGAGAATGCTTTGCGTTTGCGCCGCCGCCGCAAGTTGCCCGTGTGTTTGTGCGACGAGTCCGGCGATGGCCTGTTTGACGCGTTGCGCCGCCGCGGACTCCAGATCGGATGTGCGACAGATCATGCGGCCGGCAGCGGTTGCGTAGCCCATGAGGCCCGACACGAAGACGAGATCGCCGCCGCGTACCGCGTTGACGTGGCGTCCCCACGACGCGACACGTGGGTTTGCCGGCGCGGCCTGGACCGCGCCACGATAGGTGATGCCTTCAATTTCAATATAGAAATCGCGCCGCGCGAGGCTCTCGACGCCGATGAGCGTGCCGGCCGGAGCCCGTTCTTTGAAAAAATGCGCGGCGATCCGTTCCATTTCCGGCAGCTCGGCCATGTTGCGCAGGTAGATGTTCACCCGCGTGAGGTGTGCGAACCCCGTGCCGTGCTCTTCGAGCATGCTGCGCATCAGTTTGTAGATCGTGTAAGTCTGCGCGGAGATTGGTTCGAGCAGCGATCGTGCAGCGAGCCCGCCGGACGGCCGCGGCCATGCGGTGTCCTTCAATTCGTTCGCGCCGTAGATGATAAGCCCAGTCTCCGGATGTGCGCCGATCACGCCGGCGTAGAACGTGTAGTCGCCCGCGCGCGTCGCCAGTTCGTAGTTCGAGAGCGGCCCCTGCACGACATGCTTCGACGTGAGGACTTTTTTTGCAATGCCCTGTGCCGGATCGGGGACGATGGCGACGGGATCGAAATAAACGACCGCTTCAGGATACAAAAGTCCCGGCACCTGGGATGCGGTGCTCGGGGGCGCAACACCGCCGTCGAACAATGCCGCGCGCGTACGCGCGAGCACCGGGAAATTTCGCATCTCGCGCTTGTAGATGCTGTAGAACAGGAGGTCGGCTTTTTTCGCGCCCTGCTCGGTGAGCAGCGTTTCAAGGTCTTCGTAAATGCGCGACGCCTGCGCGACGAATGTTTCCTCCCAGCTGTCGGGAGCGAGCAGCCCTAGCGCCGGCACCGGCTTACGGCCGAGGTCGCGGTAACCGGCAAGCGGCAGGCCCGTGTCGTGATCGAGCCCGGCGCGCCCTGATATGAAAAGCAAATGCCCTGCGCGCGTCGCCACGGGAAAGCCCGCTACTGGCGCGGCGACCGCGTGGCTTGCGACGAGCGCTTTTTTCATTGCGCGTTCACGCCGCGTGCGTCTTGCCGGGCTTGTGCGCTGCAGCGAGCACCGCGGCGGCATTGTCGCGGAAGATTTTCTTTCGTGGTTCGTCAGCGAGACGGTTCAAGGCGGGCAGCGCGAGCTTCGCTTCCGGGTCACCGATGTCGAACGGATAGTCGGTGCCGAACATCACGCGGTCCGCGCCCGCGATCTGAATTGTGAAGTCGACTGATTCGGGCGACAGCGAGCAGGTGTCGAAAAAGATTTGCTTGTAGTACTCCCCCGGGGCTTTCGAGACGTTTTTGCGATAGTACGGATCGGCTTCCCAGCCGGTCGCGTTATAGGCCGAATTAAGCCGCCCCTTGAGAAAAATGAGATTGCCGCCGCCGTGCGCGAGCAGCAACTGCAATCCCGGATGACGGTCGAACACGCCTTCGAAAATCATGCGCGTCACCGCCAGCGTCGTTTCGAACGGCCATTGCACGAGCACCTGCACTCCATAGAGCGGAAACCGCGTCGGCACTTCCGCTGAAACGGGATGCATAAAGAGAAGCACGCCGAGTTTTTCCGCGACCGTGAACAATGCATCGAATTCCGGAGCATCGAGCGGGCGTCCGCCTGCCGTCGCCGGCAGCAGCGCGGAACGCGCGCCATACAAATCCACGGCGCGTTCGAGTTCGTAAGCGCATTGGTCCGGCGCCGCGAGCGCCAGTGATGCCATCAGTTCCAGCCGGCCTTGGCCTTCGGATGCAACCCGCGCGCCGTGTTTGTTCAACGCTCGCGCGTACTCGACGCCCGCCGCGCCGCCCGGCCACGCGACGTAACCCGGGGGAGGGCCGATGAGCTGCAGATCGACGCCACGGCTCGCGAGGCTGGCGACCCGTTTGGGTACGTCGGAAAGGTTTTCATCCAGCGAATGCGGCGGCCCGTCGCCGCGCCTCACCCAGAATCGTCCATCCGCGCGGCGTTCCGCGGACAAACCGAAAGCCGGTTTGCGGCACAGGCCGTCAAGAAAAGCTTCGTCCAATGCGTGGGCGTGGGTGTCGATAATCAATTGCGGCGCTCCTCGGGGTCGGGCCAAAAGTTTAACCCAACTTTGTTGTTGCGCAAGACGGCGACGGCGTTATAAATTCAACGCCGCCCATGAACGCTCAAATTGCAACCGCGCAGGACATTGAGTCGCCGTACGCGTGGACACGGCTTTTCGTGTCGCTCGCGCTGATGACTATCGGCGGCTCCGGCATGTATACAGTGAGCGTGGTTCTGCCGCATATCCAGGCTGAATTCGGAGTCGCGCGCGGCGATGCGTCGCTGCCATACACGATGGCGATGGTTGGCTTCGGTCTCGGTGGCGTAATGATGGGCAAACTTGCGGACCGCTTCGGCGTGCTGGTGCCGGTCGCGATCGGCGCGATTTTTCTCGGCGGCGGATTCATCGCCGCCGGAGCGGCGGGGAGCCTATGGCAGTTCAGCCTCGCACAGGGCGTGCTGATGGCCTTTCTGGGCTGCTCCGCGACGTTTGCTCCGCTGGTCGCGGATACCTCGCAGTGGTTCTCGCGCCGGCGCGGCATCGCAATCGCCATCTGCATGAGCGGCAACTACCTCGCGGGCGCGGTGTGGTCGCCTATCGTCCAGCACTTCGTCGACAGCGTAGGCTGGCGTCAGACTTATACGGGCATGGGCGTGTTCTGCCTCGTCAGCATGCTGCCGCTCGCGTTCATGGTATTGCGCAAGCTCCCACCGCTGCACGTGCAGCATGCCGCGCCGCCGGAGGCCTTGTCCGCGCAGACGATACAGCATGCAGTGCACGCAGAGTCGGCGCGTCCGCTCGGTTTCTCGCCGGCGGCATTGCAGACGTTGTTGTGCATCGCCGGCGTCGCCTGCTGTGTCGCGATGTCGATGCCGCAGGTGCATATCGTCGCGTATTGCGGCGACCTGGGTTTCGGCTTCGCGCGCGGCGCGGAAATGCTGTCGTTGATGCTGGGCGCGGGCATCGTCAGCCGGCTGATCTCGGGCTGGATCTCCGATCGCATCGGCGGCTTGCGCACGCTGCTGCTCGGGTCGGTGCTGCAGGGCGTGGCGCTGCTCGCCTTCCTGTTCACCAACGGCATCACGTCGTTGTACGTGGTATCCGCGATGTTCGGTTTATTTCAGGGCGGCATCGTGCCGAGCTACGCACTCATCGTGCGCGAGTATTTCACGCCGAAGGAGGCGGGCGCGCGCGTCGGGACCGTGCTGATGGCAACCCTGTTCGGCATGGCGCTGGGCGGCTGGATGTCTGGCGCGATTTTTGACCTGACCGGTTCCTATCGCGCCGCATTTCTCAACGGCACGGCGTGGAACCTGCTCAACGTGAGCATCGTCCTGTTCCTGATTTACCGCGCACGCGGCGGCCGGCCGTTCGTCGCTGCCGCTGCTTAGTACGCAATCGCGTAGCAGTCGCGGCGCCGCTCGCCGCCCGCAATGCGGCTGCCGGTGGCCGGATCGACCATGACGACAGTCGCGCAGCCGTTCATGCTGTAGGGACGGATTTTTTGCGCGTTGTGGCCGCGTTTCTTCAGCTCGTCGATGATCGCATCGGGAATGTTGGATTCGATGTTGAGCACATTCAATCCTGTATTGTGCGGCCAGAACGAGCCGTGGAAATGCAGCGTCTGCACGCGCGGCCATTCGAACGCGGTGTGCAGGTTCGGATACCAGTCGGGCCAGAACTCGACGATGTCGAGGAAGGCTTGCAGCACGGTTTGCTCCTGGTTGTCGCCGCCGGGCGACCCTATCGCCATGAACGGCTGCCCGTTGCGCAGCACGAGGCCCGGCGTCAGCGTGTAGCGCGGACGCGCGCGCGGGCGCAATTGCGCGGCGCGCGTCTTGTCGAGCCAGAACTGCTCGCCGCGTATGCTCATGCCAATGCCGGTCTTGCCGAGGATCACGGCGCCCGGGATCCAGCCGCCGCTCGGCGTGCTGTCGAAGATATTGCCGTCCTTGTCGATAATCGCGATGTGCGTCGTGTCTTTGATCGCGTTGGCGACCGGTTCCGCGTCGGGCAAAGGCGCATCCGGCTTCTGCTCTTCGCGGATATTCGCGACCCAGTACTTCCATTCCTTCACTTTCGAATCGTACGGCAGCGGATCGCCCGCAACGAACGTGCGATTCGCGCGCTGCGGATCGATCAGTTTCGCGCGTTCCTTCGCGTAAGCTTTTGATAGTAGTCCCTCCGCCGGCGTGTTAACGAAGTCGGGATCGCCGTAATACGTGTCGCGGTCGGCATAGGCGAGTTTCAGCGCTTCGACCACCGTATGCAGATAGTCGGCGCTGTTGAGCTTCATCGATTTCAAGTCGAAGTTCTCAAGGATGTTGAGCGCCTGCAGCAGCACCGGCCCCTGGCTGCCGAACGCATGCTTGTAAACCTCAAAACCGCGGTAGGTGGTCATCGCCGGCGCTTCAACCCGCGCGTAGAACTCCGAGAAATCGGCGAGCTCGAACGGCGCGTCATGTTGCTTGAGAAACGTGACCATCTCGCGCGCGATGTCGCCTTTGTAAAAGCGATCGCGCGCGGCGGCGATGCCGGCTTTGCGGCCCTGCGCCTTGCCCGTGCGTTCGGCGTCGACCATGCGCTTCAACGTATTCGCGAGCGTTGGAAACTTGAGCGTGTCGCCGGGCGAGTACAGCGTGCCGTCGGGTTTCAGCCAGTACGCGCGATTGTCGGGCCATTGCTCGATGAATTTCAGCTGGTCCTTGATGCGGGCCGCCGTGCGCGGGCGCAACGGGAAGCCGCTTTCGGCGTATTGGATCGCGCGCGCCGACACTTCTTCGAAACTCATCGTGCCCCAGCGCTCGAGCACGGTGAGCGCCGCATGCAGAGCGCCCGGAATCACCGCAGGGTCTAGACCTTTGCCGTTGAGGGTTTTGTTGTGCGCGGTGTACCAGTCGATGGTCGCGCCTTTGGGCGCCCAGCCCTGGCCGACGATTGAAACGACTTTGCCGGTGCTTTTTGGATACACAAGCACGAGCGCTTCGCCGCCGAGGCTGTAAAGATCCTGCTCGACGACACCGCCGACGAGCAGCGCCGCGACGCCGGCATCGAATGCGTTGCCGCCACGCACAAGGATTTCGAAGGCCGCCGCGGTCGTCAGCGGGTGGCCGGCGGAGATGCCGGCATTAGGTCCCATGACAAGCGGGCGCTCCGCCGCAAGTGCTGCCGCGCAGCAGAATCCGGCTGCTGCCAGCGCGGCCAGCAATTGCCGCGAACGTCGCATCACGGCCCTGGACGTCCGGGTATTCCATCCAAACATGGCGCTATCCTCCGTCTGAGCGCACATAGTAGCAGTAGCGAAATATGCGCGCGGCGACCGCGAGCCAGCGACAAAACGATATTTTAGGGGTTACAATCGTTTTCCAAAAAAATGTCAGCGCCCCCTGTGTGGCCGGCGCGGCAAAGCAGGGAGAAGCGCAAGTCCACATATCTATTACGGCGGGAGGAGCTCGAAATGGCAAGCCTGAATATCAACGGAAAAACCCAGCAGGTCGATGTCGATCCGTCGACCCCATTGTTATGGGCATTGCGCGAACAGGTCGGTTTGACGGGCACCAAGTACGGCTGCGGCATTGCGCAGTGCGGCGCGTGCACCGTGCATATCGATGGCGCCGCCGTGCGCTCCTGCGTGATGCCGGTCGCCGCCGTAGCGGGCAAAAAAATCACGACGATCGAAGGCCTCGCGGCCAACGGCACGCTGACCAAAGTGCAGCAGGCGTGGCTCGATCACGAGGTGCCGCAATGCGGCTACTGCCAGTCGGGCATGATCATGGCGGCGGCGGCGCTCTTGAAGCAGAAGCCGAAGCCCACCGACGCCGACATCGACGCTGCAATGACCAACATCTGCCGCTGCGGCACCTTCCAACAAGTGCGCGACGCGATCCACGCCGCCGCCAAAGCCTGAGAGGGACGCCATGACTACCGCCAGCCAGAAAACCAATAAGCCCAATCTCAGCCGCCGCTCTTTCATTATCTCGTCCGCCGCCGTCGGCAGCGGGCTTGCGCTGGGCCTGAATATTCCGTTCGGCTCGTCCGTCGTGCGCGCCGCCGACGGCTCGCCTGAAGTCAACGCATGGGTCGTCATTCGGCCCGACGATACCGTCGTCATCCGCATCGCGCGCACGGAGATGGGCCAGGGCACTTTGACCGGCCTCGCGCAGATGGTCGCGGAAGAACTCGAGTGCGACTGGAACAAGGTCACGACCGAATATCCGACACCGGGACAGAGCGTGGCGCGCAAGCGCGCGTGGGGCGATTTCTCCACGGGCGGCAGCCGCGGCATCCGCGAATCGAACGAATACGTGCGGCGCGGCGGCGCCACCGCGCGCGTCATGCTGGTCCAGGCCGCAGCCGACGAATGGAAAGTGCCGGCTACGGAATGCACCGTCTCGAACGGCGTGATCACGCATGCAGGATCGAATCGCACGACGACGTACGGGAAAGTCGCGGAAGCTGCGGCGAAAATCACGCCGCCGAAAGATGTGCCGCTCAAAGACCCGAAAGACTGGAAGATCATCGGCAAGGGCATCAAGCGCCTGGATACGGTGGAGAAGTTGACCGGCAAGGCCGTGTACGGCGTCGACTTCAAGCTGCCCGGCATGCTGAACGCGACGATCAAGGAATGCCCGGTGTTCGGCGGCAAGGTCAAGAGTTTCGATGCAGCCAAAGTCGAGAAGATGAAGGGCGTGCGCAAGGTCGTGCAGGTCGGCGACACCGCGGTGGCCGTCGTCGCCGATACCTGGTGGCAGGCGAAAGTGGCAATGGATGCCTTGCCGATTGTGTGGGACGAAGGCGACAACGCCAAGGTGTCGAGCGCAACGATTGCAGCGACGCTGAAAGAAGGCCTCGATGCCGAGCAGGCGTTCGTCGGCAACAAGAACGGCGACGCGAAAACGGCGCTGGCTGGCGCGGCCAAAAAAGTCGAGGCCGTCTACGCCTATCCGTACCTGAACCACGCGCCGATGGAGCCGATGAATGCGACCGCGCGCTATACGCCGGACAAGTGTGAAGTCTGGTGCGGCACGCAGAACGGCGAAGCCGCCTTTGCGGCGACGCTGGCGGCCTCGGGCCTGCCCGCCGACAAATGCGATGTGTATAAATTCCTGCTTGGCGGCGCGTTTGGCCAGCGCGGCGCGTTTCACGATTTTGTGCGCCAGGCCGTGCTCATAGCGAAGCAGATGCCGGGCACACCGGTGAAATTGCTGTGGACGCGCGAAGAAGACATGACGCAGGGCCGCTATCACCCGGTGACACAGTGCAAGCTCGTCGGCGGATTCGATGCGAACAACAATCTGACCGGCCTGCACATGCGCATTTCGGGCCAGTCGATTCTTGCCGCGGTGCGCCCGGAAGCCATGCAAAACGGCGCCGATCCCGCGACGTTCCAGGGCGTTTCGCCGAGCGGCGAGTTCGAGTACGGCTACAGCGCTATCCCGAACCTCCTGATCGACCACGCGATGCGCAATCCGCACGTGCCGCCGGGCTTCTGGCGCGGCGTCAACATCAACCAGAACGCGATCTACGTCGAATGCTTCATGGACGAGCTCGCGCACTCGGTCGGCCAGGATCCGCTCGAGTTCCGCCGCAAGCTGATGGCGAAAAACCCCAAGCACCTGGCCGTGCTGAATGCCGTCGCCGAGCGCGCAGGCTGGGGCAAGCCGGCGCCGAAAGGCGTGTTCCGTGGGCTCGCGCAAATGAAGGCATTCAACAGCTATGTCGCAGCGTGCGCGGAAGTGTCGGTGACCGGCGGCAACAAGGTCAAAGTGCATCGCATCATTGCCGCAACCGATCCCGGTTACGCGGTCAATCCTGCGCAAATTGAGCGCCAGATCGCGGGCTCGTTCGTCTACGGGCTGTCGGCGTTGTTCCTGCAGGAGTGCACGGTCAAGAACGGCCGCATCGAGCAGACCAACTTCAACACGTTCAACTCGATGCGCATCGCGCAGATGCCCAAGGTCGAATCCATCGTCATGCCGTCAGGCGGTTTCTGGGGCGGAATTGGCGAACCGACAATCTGCGTGGCGGCGCCGGCCGTGCTTAACGCGATGTTCGCCGCGACCGGTAAGCGCATCCGCTCGTTTCCGCTCAAGAACCACGGCATCACGCTGGTGTGAGGCGGTAAAGGATGAAGGACAGTCCCCGCGACTCGTTAGCCGCAGGCCCGTTTGCGGGAGCGGGGACCGTCGAGCGACGTATTGCAGCTTGAATATTTACCGCCGCTTCAGAGCGAGAGGAATGAGGAATGAGGAGACGTAAAACTCGATCCTCGATCCTCGAACCTCAATCCTGTCCCGGCCGCCGTACGTTTCTTGCAGCCGCGGGCAAGCTGACTGTCGCGGCTTTCCTGCCCGCGACCGCCGCAGCCCAACTGAACCGCACCCAGCCTAACAACATGCCGGAAGTCATCCGGCGGCTCGCCGGCGGCGCGCAGATCAATCCGGGCAAAGTCAAAATCACGCTGCCGCCGCTCGTGGAAAACGGCCACCTCGTGCCGCTCACCGTCAGCGTAGAAAGTCCGATGACGGCGACGGATTACGTGAAGGCGATCCATGTCTTCACCGACAAGAATCCGTTGCCGGAAGTCATCAGCTTTTACCTGGGACCGCAGGCGGGGCGCGCGACGTTTAGCACGCGCGTGCGGCTCGCCGACTCGGAAAACGCCATTGCGATTGCGCAGATGAGCGACGGCTCCTTGTGGTCCGATCGCGTGTACGTGGTCGTCACCACCGCGGCGTGTCTCGAAGAGCTCTAACGTGGCCGTCGCCCGCATCAACGTGCCGAAGACCGCGCAGCGCGGCGAGATCATCGAGATCCGCACGCTGATCAGCCACGCGATGGAGACCGGCTACCGCCGCGATTATCTGGGCAAAACGCTGCCGCGCGATATCATCACCGAATTCAAATGCAGCTATAACGGCGCCGAAGTTTGCCGCGCCGTGTTTCATCCGGCGATCGCGGCCAACCCGTACATGGTGTTTCCAGTGCGCATCACCGAAAGCGGCACCCTGCAGTTCACGTGGAGCGGCGACAACGGCTTCACGCAGACCGAATCGGCGCAAATCAGCGTCGCCTGAACGGCGCTGCGCCCGCAGCACAATCACGAAAGGAGTTGCGTTCTTTGAGTATGAGTGAATTGCACGCGCCCGCCGTTGCCCCAACGCGCGAGCTTGCGCAGTGGGCGTCCGCATTGCGCTATGAAGATTTGCCGACCGCGGTCGTCGCGAAGGCCCGCACCTGCGTGCTCGACGCGCTCGGCGTTTGCCTGTTCGGCTCGACGCTCGCATCGGTGCAGAAACTCGCAGCGATGGTCGCAGAAGAAAACTGCGCGCCGCAGGCGGCGGTGTTCGGGCTGCCGATGCGCACGTCGGCTTCGCAAGCAGCTTTGATTAATGCAGCGTCGGCGCATGCTTTCCAGCTCGACGAGATTCATATCGAAGCGACTTTGCATCCGGGCGCGATTGCGGTCCCCGTCGCGCTTGCCATCGCCGAAGCGGGCGGCGGCGCCAGCGGCCGCGAGTTGATTGTCGCGCTGGTCGCGGGCTACGAAGTCGGTCTGCGCGTCGGGCTCTCGGCGAAAGGCGGTATGTTTGCGCGTGGCTATCACAATCAGGGCACGACCGGCGCATTTGTCGCCGGCGCCACGGCGGCGCGCCTGATGAAGTTGAACGCCGATCAGACGCAGCACGCACTCGGCCTCGCGGGTTCGCAGGCCGCCGGCCTGATGGCGGTACAGGAAGGTGCGATGGCAAAGGGTTTTCATTCCGGGCGCGCGGCGCAAAGCGGCATCTACGCGGCGAGGCTCGCGAAGCTCGGCTACACCGGAATTCCCGACGTGCTCGAGACACGCTATGGCGGCTTCCTGAGCGCTCTCGTCGGTGATTACCAGCTCGATCCATTGACCGCCGAACTCGGCAAGCGCTGGGAGATGCTCAAAGTCGGCTTCAAGCCGGCGCCGGCATCCAATGGCAGCATTGTGGCGATGGCTGCGCTCGACAGCATAATGCGCGAGCATGCGCTTGCCGCCGACGATATCGAGAGCGTGACTGCGTACGTAAGCACGAACACGCTGCATCATTGCGGCTGGGAATACGATCCTGCAAAAATCCAGGGTGTGCTCGCGGCGCAAATGAACTTGCGCTACGGCATGGCGGTGATCGCACTCGAGCGCAAGGCAACTGCGGCGCAATTCACCGAGCAGAAGATGCGCGACCCGGTGATTCTAGATTTCGTGCGGCGCGTCAGCGTCGAGCTCGAGGCGAAATTCGACGGCAGCGGCGGCAAGTATCGTGTTGCCTGCCGCGCCCGGGTCGTGTGCCGCAGCGGTGCGCATCACGATGCAGAAGTGCTTTATCGCAAAGGCAGTTTCGAAGACCCGATGAGCGACGCTGAAATAGATGAGAAATTCATGGAGTTATCCGGCAAAAGCATTTCGTCTTCGACTGCACAACGCATCGCAGCCATTGTCGCAAAGCTTGACGCGGCCGAAAACTCGAATGCGCTGACCGATTTGCTCGTGGTGCCGAAGAAAGGATGAAAGCGCACCTCTGTTTACTGTTTGCGACAGTGCTAAGCGCATCGGCAGCAGGTGCGTTCGCCGCCGATACTTTTCCGTCGAAGCCGATCCGCCTCGTGGTCGGATTTGCGCCGGGCGGCTACGTCGATCTGGGCGCGCGTCTTGTGGCGATGCCTCTGGGCAATGCGCTCGGTCAGCAAGTCATCGTCGACAATCGTAGCGGCGCTGGCGGAGTGGTTGCCGCCGACATCGCGGCCCATTCGCCGGCGGACGGTTACACGCTGACGATCGGCAGTGTCGGCACGCACGCGATCAACCAGACCCTCTACCGCAAGCTGCCGTACAACGTCGTGCGGGATTTCCAGCCGATCGCACGGCTCTCCGATGCGCCGAACATTCTCGCGGTGCACCCGTCGTTTCCCGCGAAATCGGTCAAGGAACTCATCGCGATGGCGAAAGCGCAACCCGGGAAAATACTGTACGCGTCCGCAGGCGCCGGGACATCAACGCACATCGCAGCGGTGCTGTTTGAGTATCTGGCCAAGGTAAAGCTGGTGCACGTGCCATACAAGGGCGGCGGGCCCGCGATGGTCGACGTTGTCGCCGGCCAGGTGCCGGTCACGTTCGCGACCGCCGCGTCGGTTTCTCCGCATACAAAATCAGGACGTCTGCGCGGGCTCGGCATTACAGGCAGCCAGCGCTCCACGCTATTGCCCGATCTGCCGACCATTGCGGAAGCGGGGCTGCCGGGCTATGAAATGATCAATTGGCTCGGCTTGTTTGCGCCTGCCGGCACGCCGCGCAGCATTGTCGATCGCGTTGCCGCCGAGTCACTGCGCATCGTGCAAACGAGCGACGTGCGCGAACGGTTCAATGTGCAGGGCGCCGAGCCTGCGCCGCTCAGCACCGATCAGTTCACTGTCTTCGTCAGGCATGAAGTGGAGAAGTGGTCTAAGGTCGTCGCCGCGACCGGCATGACGACCGACTAAAGTGTTAGACACGACGTCAGCGGGCCATTGCATCGCGAAAGGCGCCGCGCTGATATTGTGTTTCGCCCAGGCGGGCGCGGCAACGTTTCCCGGAAAACCCATACGCGTGATCGTGCCGTTCGCGCCGGGCGGCGGCACCGATGTGATCGCGCGCGTGCTCATGCAGGAAGCCTCCGTCGCGCTGGGCGCGGCCATCGTCGTCGATAACCGCGGCGGTGCGGGCGGTGTTGTTGGCACCGAACTCGGTGTGAGGGCGCTTGCTGACGGTTACACGTTGACGCTTGGTTCGGGCAGCTACGCAACCAGCGCCGCTTTGAGCGATCTTACGTACGATCCCGTCAGAGATGTCACTCCCGTCATTCTGATCGGCGACAGCCCGTTCATCATGACCGTCAACCCGGCAGTTGCTGCGAACACACTGCAGGACCTCATCCGTCTGGCGAAGGCTAAACCGAAATCTCTGAGCTATGGCACTACGGGGACGGGCGGCATCACCCATCTCGCGGTGGAACTCTTCGACATGATGGCCGGAACGCAGATGGTGCAGATCCCGTACAAGGGCACGGCGCCCGCGCTCAACGATGTCATCGGCGGGCAGATTCCGGTGATGCTCGGCACCGCGCCATCGACGTTGCCGCATGTCAGATCAAAACGGCTGCGTGCGCTCGCGGTGACGTCTGCGCAGCGTTCCGCCTTTGCGCCCGAGCTGCCGACGGTCGCGGAAGCCGGCGTTCCCGGCTATGAAGCGGTGACCTGGTACGCGGTATGGGGGCCAAAGAAATTGCCGGCTGCCGTGGTTGCGCGCCTGAACACCGAGTTTGGCAAGGCGCTTACAGTGCCGGAGATCCGCAGGAAATTCGAAGTCGAAGCGCTCGAAATTCGCGGCGGCCCGCCGCAGGACCTGGAGAAACTCATGATCCGCGAAATCGAAAAATGGAAAGCCGTCGTGAAAAAAGCCAACCTGAAAGCGCCATCATGAGCGCGAAAATACGCAAGATCGAAGCGCGCGACGAGGCACGCTGGCGCGAGCTGTGGGACGGCTATTGCCGCTTCTACGAGCGCGAGCCCGCGCCTAAGGTCAACGATTACACGTGGCAGCGCATCATGGATGCAGCGTCACCCGTGCATGGCGTCGTCGCCGAGCAGGGCGGCCGCGTCGTCGGCATCGCCAATTACATCATCCACGAGAACACGTCGACGCTGACGCCGGTCTGCTACCTGCAGGATTTGTTCGTCGATCCGACGCTGCGCGCAGGCGGGGTGGGCAAGCAACTGATCGATTGGCTGATGGCGGAGGTGAAGGCGCAGGGCTGGTCGCGCCTGTATTGGAACACGAAGGAAAACAACTACCGCGCGCGCGGCTTGTACGACAAATACACGCCGCACAGCGGTTTTTTGCGCTATGTCGTCAACAATACCGGGGCCTGAGTAGGCTAGAAAGGCGGTTTGGCTGGCGCGCAGCTATTTACCGAGGGCTATCGCAGTGGGTTGCACTGAGTGTGTTCGCGGCGGCGGCCAGGCGTGAAAAACGCCGAAATTGACCGCAAATGACCTGGAAAGCAGTCGGTCACAGCCGGAATCGACGGGGAGAAGCCGGAAAATGGCTCTATTAGACATGCCAAAAGAGCCAACTCAGTCTAAAATGCCGGCCTTCTCAATCAATTGCATGTCCTGCTCTAGCGGCTGAGGCAGGCTTTATTAGGTGACACCATGGCACGGCAAAAAGAACTGAATCTTTACCGCAACATTGGAATCATTGCGCACATCGACGCGGGCAAGACGACGACGACCGAGCGCATCCTCTACTACACCGGTAAAAAGCACCAGATCATTGACGTCCATGACACCAAGGACGGCAAATCCAGCACCACGACCGACTACCTCGAGCAGGAGAAAAAGCGCGGCATCACCATTCAGTCCGCCGCCGTCTCGACCGAGTGGAAGGGTCATCAGGTCAATATCATCGACACCCCGGGCCACGTCGACTTCACCATCGAGGTGAACCGCAGCCTGCGCGTGCTCGACGGCGCCGTGGTGGTGTTCGACGGCGTTGCCGGTGTCGAGCCGCAGACCGAAACGAACTGGCGCTTGGCCAACCAATACAACGTGCCGCGCATGTGCTACATCAACAAGATGGACCGCATGGGTGCCAGCTTCGAGAAGGCCGTCACCGGCATCAAGGAGCGCCTCGGCGCCAACATCGTGCTGTGTCAGATCCCGATCGGCAGCCACGATGAATTCAAAGGCATGG
Organism: Betaproteobacteria bacterium; assembly: GCA_025363575.1. Next base: position 56,086 of record JANYDM010000015.1, read on the forward strand.
TCGACCTCATCGCGGGCTGCGGCTACGTGTGGAAGGAAGAAGACAAGGATTCCCCGTGGGAGACCATTCCCATCGAGGAAATGAAAGGCAAGTACAAGTTCTCGAGCACGCGCGACAATCAGTGGATGGACGAGCTCCTCGAGCTGCGCCGCGAAGCGATCGAAACGGCGCTCGCGCTGGACGACGATGCGTTCATGGAATTTGTCGAGAACGGCAAGTTCGATATCGAGAAGGTCAAGGAGTGCATCCGCAAGGGCACCGTGCAGGGCAAGCTGGTGCCGATATTCTGCGGCTCATCGTTCAAGAACAAGGGCGTGCAGCAGCTGCTCGACGGCGTGGTGGATTACATGCCCTATCCCGGCGAGAACGGCGGCATCTCGCTGGTCGATCCGGACGGCAAGATCATCGGCGAGCAGGATGTGAAAGACGATGCGCCGGCGCGCGCGCTCGCGTTCAAGGTGATCAACGACCAGTTCGGCACGCTGACCTTCGTGCGCATTTACTCGGGTGTCATCAAGAAAGGCGACACCCTGTACAACGTGACGCGCGACAAGAAAGAGCGCATCGGCCGTATCGTCGAAGTGCAGGCCGACGAGACCAAGGACATCGCGGAAGCGCGCGCCGGCGACATCTGCGCCTTCGTGTCGATGAAAGACACCGAGACCGGCGACTCGTTGTCCGATCCCGATCATCAAGCGCTGCTCGAGCGCATGCGCTTTCCCGACCCCGTCATCAGCGTCTCGGTCGAGCCGAAGACGCGCGCCGACGTCGAGAAGATGTCGACCGCGCTCTACAAGATGGCAAAAGCCGACCCGTCGCTGCGTCTCGCAGTGGACCAGGAAACCGGCCAGACCGTATTGCGCGGCATGGGCGAACTGCATCTGGAAGTGACCATCGATCGGATGCGCACGGAACTGGGCGTCGAAGCCGTCATGGGCAAGCCCAAGGTCAGCTTCCGCGAAGCCTTCGGCAAGGTCGTCGAACACATCTACACGCACAAGAAGCAGTCGGGCGGTTCGGGCCAGTTTGCCGAGGTTAAGATGGTGTTCGAGCCGCTGCCGGCAGGCACGGGCGTCGAATTCGTCGACGAAGTCACGGGCGGCCGTATTCCGCGTGAGTTTATTCCGTCGGTCGAGCACGCAATTCGCACTGAGTGCAAGAAAGGGCAGGTCGCCGGCTACGAAGTGGTCGACTTCAGGGCCCGCCTGCTCGACGGCAAGTTCCATGACGTCGACAGCTCGGCGCTGGCGTTCGAAATCGCGGGGCGCGCCTGCTTCCGCGAATCGCACAGGGCCAGCAAGCCGAAGCTGCTCGAGCCGGTGATGAAAGTCGAAGTTGTTACCGAAGCAGATTATCTGGGCGACGTCATCGGCGACATCAATCGCCGCCGCGGCCAGGTGACCGACCAGGGACAAAAAGGGCCGAGCGCTTTCATCCAGGGCTTCGTACCGCTGGCGGAAATGTTCGGCTACATCAACTTCCTGCGCTCGGCGACCAGCGGTCGCGGCACGTTCACGATGGAATTCGACCACTACGCCGAAGTGCCGGCTGGTCTGGTCGACAAGCTGATGGAGAAAGAAGCCGCTTAAGCCAGTCGTCCGGAATCGTGCCGGTGACTGCCGGCGTCACGATTCCGGCTTGAGCCCCGCTTTACGCGCGACTTCGGTCCAGCGCGTCACTTCGCTTTGTACGAAAGTGCCGAATTCCGCGGGCGTGCTGCCGACGGTCTCGGCGCCTTCGCGCAGGAAGCGTTCCTTGATGTTCGGCAGCGCCATCACGCGCACATACTCTTTGTAGAGCGCATCGATGATCGCGGGCGGCGTTTTCGCGGGCGCCCAGATGCCGTACCAGTGCGGGATGTCGATGCCCTTGATGCCGGACTCGTCGAGCGTCGGCACGTCCGGAAAAACTGCGCTGCGCCGTATCGTCGACACCGCAAGCGCGCGCAGCTTGCCGGCTTCGACGTGCGAGCGGATGACCGGCGGCACGATGAACGCGTAGGTCGCTTCACCGGCGATCAACGCCGTGGTCGCCGGCGCCGCGCCGCGGTAGGGCACGTGGATGCCGCGGATGCCGGCGACCTGCTGAAATAGCTCGCCAACCACGTGCGAAATCGAGCCGAGCCCCGTCGATGCGAACACGAATTCGCCCGGCCGCCGTTTCGCCAGCGCGAGAAACTCGCGCACATTCCTGGCCGGTAGCGCCGGCGGTACGACCAACACGTTCGGTATGCGCACGAGCTGGGTGACAGGCGCGAGGTCGCGCACGACGTCGTAGCCGAGCCTGGCATAGAGCGGCCGGCTCGTGATCATGCTTGCAGTGTGGATCATGATGAGCTGACCATCGGGTGCAGCGCGCGCAATCGCTTCAGCGGCTATGTGGCCGCTCGCACCCGATCGATTCTCTACAACAACCGGTTGACCGAAAGTTTTGGTCATTTCGATCGCCATCACGCGCATGAAAACGTCGGTGCCTCCGCCGGGCGCGAAGCCGTCGAGCACGACGATGGGGCGGTTCGGCCAGTCCGCTGCCTGCAGCGCGCCCGCGGCGAGCAGCAAAACGCCTGCAAACGGCAGGCGGATTTTTTTCATCGTTTGATGTTCAGCCGGCTGAATTCGGCGAGGGCGGCGCGCGCCTTGTTCCACGCGGCGTCTGCGCGGTTGTAATTGTTAACGGCATCTGTCCACTCTTTGGCCGCGTTGTTCGCGGCGTTCGGTTTCGCCGGCCCCTCGCGCCGCTCGGCCTTGCTCTTGCGGCGGTCGAAGCCCGGCTTGCGGCGGTCGGCCGCGGTCGCGCGCCGCTCAGCCCGTGCGGGCGCGGCCGCGACGGATTTTTCGCGTTCGGCACGTGCACGCGCGACCGCGGCCAGCGCCGCGTCTGCCTTGTCGCGCTCCGCCTTGGCGGCGGCGACGGCAGCTTCCAGTACTGCGCGCTTGCGAGCCACGTCCTCGACGCGGTCGAGCTCGGCCAAAGTCGCGGTGAGCTTTTCGACTTCGGCGTTGTACTGGTTCCACTCAGCGTCTGCCTTGCTCCAGTTGGCGCGCACTTTGTCGTAGCTCACGCTCGCATCGGTGTGCTTGCGCCAGTCGGCGCCGGCCTTCGAGCGTTCGGCACTGGCCAGCTCGCGCGACATGCGGGCATTGGCCAGCGCGGTTTCGATTTTTTCACGTGCGTTCATGGAGGGGAGGGGGCTGGCGGAAAACGACGAGCGGATCGCCAGTTTATATCCGCCGAAAGCGGTTTAGCCACCGCGGCGCAAATTAATTGCGGCCGCGGTCAGTCGGCGCGCGCGCCGGTGGCTTTGATGACCTTGCCGTATTTCTCGTACTCCTTGCGAATATAAGCCGCGAATTCCTTCGGCGAGCTGCCCGCCGGATCGGCCACGAGGACGGTCAACCGGTCCTTGAAATCGGCCGAGGTGACTACTTTGACCGATTCGCGCTGGAGCTTGTCGATGACGGCCTTGGGGGTTTTGGCGGGAGCGCACAGCCCGTACCAGCCGTTGGCCTCATATTGCGGCCAGCCGGACTCCGCGAAGGTGGGCACGGTCGGCAGATCGGGCCAGCGGGCGGAGCGGGCGAGCGCGAGCGCTTTCAGCCGCCCGCTTTTCACATGCGGAGCAACTGAGGGCGCGCTGTTGATCTGCAGGTCGATGCGCCCGGAAATCGTATCGTTCATGGCGTCGCCGCCGCCTTTGTAGGGAATGTGCAGCAGGTCGATGCCTGCCATCATCTTGAAAATCTCCACCGAGAGATGCGACACAGAGCCCGGGCCGCCCGACGCGTAGGACAGCTTACCCGGCGCTGCTTTGGCGGCTGCGACGAGATCGTTGAGCGTAGAGACCGGCAGTTTGTTGGTCACGACCGCGAGTATCGGTGTCGTCGCGAGCAGCACGATGGGATCGAAATCCCTGATCGGGTCGTAAGGAACATTCTTGAATAGCTGCGGACTCGTGGCCTGCGTGGCGGTCGAACAGAACAGCAGCGTATAGCCGTCGGGCGATGCCTTGGCCACGATATCGGCGCCGATCAGCGCACCGCCGCCGCCACGGTTTTCGAGTATGACCTGCGTGCTCATGCTCTCGCTGAGTTTGTGCACGAGCGGGCGCGCGATGTTGTCGTTGGCGCCGCCCGGAGGGTAAGGGACAATAAGCCGAATGGCTTTGGCCGGATAGCTTTGTGCTGATGCGAGATGCGCGATCGCCATGCCTGTAGCAAGTACAAGCAACGGCATCCACACGTTGTGCAGCCTCTTCATGGTTCGGGCCCCTCCGCCGCGCTGAAGCGCTATGTTAGAGCATTTCGACGCGGCAGCGTCGCGCTGTTATCCTACGCGCACAACTAGAAAAGCATGACGGAGCAGTGATGTTCGAGGAGGACTCAGGGAATACGCGCGGCGGGTTCGCGATATGAGCGCCGTTTCGCCGGCGTCGGCGTTCGCGCCGTTTCGCGTGCGCAGCTTCCGCTTTCAATGGCCCGCCGACATGGCGACGTCGTGGGCGTTCGAGATGGAGACGCTGATCCTCGGCTGGTACGTGCTCGTCGAGACGCAATCGGTCACCCTGCTCGCGCTTTTCGCCTCGCTTCAATATACCGGCACGTTCGTAGGTCCATTATTCGGTGTGATGGGCGACCGCATCGGCCATCGTACTTTGCTATGCGCGATGCGCGCGGCGTACGCTACGTTTGCTATCGCGCTGATGGTGCTCACGCTGACCGGCATCGTCGCGCCCCTGTATGTATTTATCGTCGCCGGACTCAATGGGCTCGTGCGCCCGTCGGACGTCGGCATGCGCGCGGCGGTGGTCGGTGAAACCATGCCGGCCGCGCAACTAATGGCCGCGATGGGCATACAGCGCACAACCCAGGACAGCGCGCGCATTGCCGGTGCGCTGTCTGGCGCAGGGCTTGTCGCAGCACTCGGGATGGGCGCAGCCTACGTCGCTGTCGCGATGCTCTATACCGCTAGTTTTGTTCTGACGTGGCGAGCGGGTGGCGCGCACAAGTCGGCGACCACGCGCGCCGCACAGCTCCCGCGCGAGCGCGCCTCGCCGTGGCGCGAACTCAAGCAGGGGCTCGTCTACGTATGGAACACGCCGCTCCTGCTTGGTCTGATGTGCCTCGCATTTTTGCTGAACCTTACCGCGTTTCCGCTGCTCAACGGACTGTTGCCGTACGTGGCGAAGGAAATTTACGCAGGCAACCAAACCCTGCTCGGCTACATGGTCGCCGGCGCCTCGTTCGGCGCGCTCATGGGTTCGCTGATATTGAGTCGCGGCGGCAAAGAGTTTCCGGCGGCGCGCTTCGTCATCGTGTTCAGCCTCATGTGGTATGCAATGATGTTCGTCTTCTCGCGCATGGAGTCGCCGGGCGCGGGCATCGCGGCGCTTATGTTCGCCGGATTCGCGCAGAGCTTCAGCCAGGTGCCGATGGCAACAGTGCTCCTGCGCAACGTGGACCCAGACTATCGCGGCCGCGTCATGGGCATACGCATGCTGATGGTCAACGGCAATATTCCGGGGTTGTTGATTTCCGGGCCGTTGATTGCAAGCTTCGGTTATCCCGCTACGGCTGCGCTCTACTGCATGATCGGCATTGCGGTGACGCTGGTGATTACGGCGCGCTGGCGCGCGCAGCTTTGGCGGCGCAACGCACCGGCGAATAATCATTGACTTGCTTCCCGGTCATTTACAGCATTGCGCGGCAGGCGCGGCTGAGTTAGTTATGACGATGGGATTGCTGTCATCTAATAAGTCATCTAATTTATCGAACAAAAAGTCATCTAAATTTTGTCATCTAATACCAGTTATCCTAACTGATAGCAATTCACCCTAGAGCAAATATGGAAAACGAACACTACGCGCCGCCGGCTTCTGTTCTCGAGAGTGCCTCGCCTCCCAAGGGGCCGCCGCCAAGTCAAACCACTCTTGCTGTCCGCTTGCTATGGCTTGGCCTTTTTTTGGCTCTGCCAAGCGTCTATTACAGCGCGGGACGCTCACGGAGTACACTGGAGAGCGTAGTTTTTGTATTCTTTTGCCTGGTCATGTATGTGTTCACGGCCTACCTCAACGTGTCCGTTCGTCGTGGTCATAACTGGGCTCGAATCGTTACTCTTGTCTTTACGACTATTGGCCTACTCGTGGTGCTATTTGTGCCGGACCCCCCGGAAATTACCGCGGTCGAAAGACTGATTAATGGAATCGAACCGATCATCGATGTTGTCGCCACGTATCTTCTATTCACCGCGCCAAGCGCCGCGTGGTTCAAGAGTACAAGACAATCCTAAGTTCACGCCATGTTTTTCACATTCGCCGCCGGCGTCATTTCCATTTCGCCGAGCTTCATCACTTCCTCGGCGGTGAATCCCGGCGCGACTTCCTCGAGAATAAATTTGCCGTCCTGCCAGTGCAGCAGCGCTAAGTCGGTGACGACATAATTTACGCAGCTTTTGCCGGTTAGCGGGTAGGCGCATTTCTTTTTGACTTTCGCCCGGCCTTTGCTGTCTGCGTGCTCCATCACGATGATGAGATCACCTTTGCCCGACAGCAGGTCCATCGCACCGCCGATGCCGCCGCGTTTCGCGTCAGAGGTGCTCCAGTTGGCGACGCTACCGGTCTGATCAACTTCGTAGGCGCCGAGGATCACCGTATCGATGCGTCCGCCGCGCGCCATCTCGAATGACGTCACGCTATCGAAGAACGACGCCCCGGGCTTGAGCGACACGAACTGACCTGCCGCGTTGTAGACATCGGGATCGACCGTATCGTCGGTCACCATTTCACCGTAGCCAAGCACGCCGTTCTCGGCGTGCAAAATCACGTCGCGGCTTTGCAGGTAGTTCGACACCATCGTGGGAATGCCCACGCCGAGATTGACGTAGGTGCCGTCCTTTACGAGCGCGGCAGCGCGTTTGGCAATGCCCGCTCGTGTCAGCGCAGGCTTGCCGTTGTAAAGACGCGGCTTGTCCGAGGGCCGCCGTTCCGGCCGGCGCCAGGCTTTGCCGTCGACTTCCTGCGTGGTTTTGATGACGCGCGAGACAAATATGCCGGGCAGATCGATCAGCTCCGGCGGGATCACGCCGGGTTCGACAATCTCATCGACTTCGACGATAGCCACGCGCGCGGCCTTGGCGAAGCTGGGATTGAAGTTCTGGCTGCCGCCGCGGAACTGCACGTTGCCGAGGCGGTCCGCGCGGTAGCCGCGCAGGAACGCATAGTCGACGTGTATCGCGTGCTCGAGCACGTGGGTCTTGCCGTCGAACACGCGCGTCTCCTTGCCTTCCGCGATATCGGTGCCGACGCTCGTTGGCGAATAAAACGCGGGGATGCCGGCGCCCCCTGCGCGGCAGCGCTCGACGAGTATCCCCTGCGGCACAAGCTCGACTTCCATTTCGCCGGCGACAATCTGGTCTTCGCTCGCTGTCGGCGTGCCGGGGCGCACCGAAAATGCGGCGATGAGTTTTTTTACCTGCTTGTTCTCGGCGAGGATCTGGCCGCGCTGCGCGCCGGGGTCGCCGAGCGAATTGCAGACGAGGCACAAGTTTTTGGTGCCCTTGTCGCGCAGCGCGAGTATCAGGCTTGTCGCGAAGCGGTGGCCGACGCTGAAGCCGGCGATGGCGATGGTTGAGCCGTCGGCGATGTCGGCGATTGCTTGTTGCGGTGTGGCGATTGCCTTGTCCATGCTGTCCCTCGTAGTTGTTACTGTTTCAAACCAAAACGCTCGACCACGGTTTTCTCGACCGCGTACTGCTCGCGCGCCCACCGCGTGTAGTCTTCCGTATTGAGATAGCTTTTTACCTGATCGTATTGCTCCATCGTGCGGACGAAGTCCGGCTCGTCGAGCCCTTTGCGGAATGCGTCGTGCAGCGTTTTCACGACTTTCGGGTCCATGCCTTTGGGGCCACCGATGCCATACGACGAGCTCGCATTCACGTCGTAGCCCTGTTCTTTCGCCGTCGGGATATTGGGCCAGCGCTTGATGCGGTTGGCGCCGAGTATCGCAAGCACGCGGATCTTGCCGGCATCGGCCAGCTGCGCGTAACTCACCGCGGCGGCGACCATGTCGATGTGGCCACCAATCACTGCATTCATCATATCGGCGGTCGTGCGATGCGGCGCATGCACCCACTTGATGCCGTTCATCGTCGCCAGCTCTTCCATCACCATGTGCATGGTAACGCCGACGCCTGAGGTCGCATACGTGAGCTTGCCCGGGTTGGCCTTCGCATAGTTCACAAGCTCGTTGATGCTGCGCCACTGCGCCTCGTTCTTCACTACCAGCGCGTAGGTGTAATCGACGATGCGGATGATCCAGGTGAAGTCGTTCAATACATCGAACTCGACTTTCTGGATATGCGGAATGCGCAGGATAGGCTGCGGCAGCTGCGAGTGCGTGTAGCCGTCGGGCTTGCCCATCTTCAGCATATAAGTGGGCGCCAGCGCGCCACCTGCGCCGGGTTTATCTTCGACCACGATCTTCTTGCCGAGCGTCTTGCTTGCCACTTCGCCGAGCGCGCGCAGAGTGACACTACTGCTGCTACCCGGCGAATAAGCATGCAACAACGTGATGTTCTTGTCGGGGAAGGTCTGCGCGCCGGCGCCTGCCGCCGCGAAAAGTAGCAGCAGGGCGCAACGCGTACAAACGGCCGGTTTCCCTGCGCGCGACATGCGATTTTCCCCCGGGCGACGGTGTGGAGCGCCGTCGTGGACGTTTGATCTAATGGTGTCGCCAGCCGGGCGGTGCAGCACATGCCTGGTGGCGGTTCGAGGATTCTACTAGAAGTCAAAAATCCGTTCGCCCTGATGTATAGACGGGGCAAAAAGCTGCGTGCCGTCAAAGCCGCCGTTCATGCTTCGATACCTCAGCACGAGCGGCCACCCCATCCCCACCCTTGCCCTTCCCTTGTCCCCCAAAGGGACTTCCTTCAAGGCGAAGTGCGGGAAGGAATCTTGGGGTGCGTAACACGCCGCCCGCTCTGTGGCAGAATCGCCCTCCTGAGGAGAAAACCCGCCGTGCGTCCGTTGAGCTTAATCGTGCCTGCCTGTTGCATTGTGAATGCGCTCGCCATGGCGGTGCCGGCCGCGTTCGCTCAGGCGTTTCCGGCCAAGCCCTTGCGCATGGTTATCGGATTTCCCGCAGGAAGCTCAAGCGATGTTGTCGGGCGCCTTGTCGCGCAGAAGATGAGCGATGGACTCGGGCAACAGGTCATATTCGAAAACCGTCCCGGCGCGGGTGGCAACATAGGCGCCGAAATTGTCGCCAGGTCGCAGCCCGACGGTTATACGCTGCTCTACGCGAATACCGGGATTGCAGTAGCCGTAAGCGCCTACGAGAAGCTAGCCTACGACGTGTCGCGCGATTTTGTGCCGGTCGGGCAGGCGGCCGTCGGCCCGCATCTGTTGATCGTGAACATGGCGCTGCCGGTGCAGTCGGTGAAGGACTTGATCGCGCTCGCCAAGTCCAAACCGCGCGGCTACAGCGTGGCGTCATCGGGCAATGCGAATTCGGATCATCTCGCCTACGAGTTGTTCCGGTCGATGACAGGGGCCGAGATGGTGCACGTGCCGTACAAGGGCGGCGGCCAGGCCACGATAGACGTTATCAGCGGGCAAATGGCCGCGTATTTTTCCGGCATGGCCGGCGGCCTGCCGCACGTGCGTGCGGGCAAGGTCAGGGGACTGGCGGTGACGACGGCGCAACGCTCGCCGATCGCGCCCGACATTCCGACCATGATAGAGGCGGGCGTGCCGGGCTACGAGCATGTATTGTGGAACGCGGTGTTCGCGCCCGCGGCGACGCTGAAGTACGTGGTTGCACGCCTCGATGCGAATCTTGCGAAAACCGTCAACGCGCCGGATTTGCGCGAACGATTCGCCGCGCTGGGCGTCGAGCCCTATAGCCGGTCGTCTGCGCAGATGGCGGCCTACCTCAAGACTGAAATCGACAAATACGGCAAGATCGTGCGCGCGATCGGCCTCAAGATAGATTGAACCGCGCAAGAATTTAACCAGGAGAGCAAGCATGCATTTGAAAGGAAAAGCAGCTGTTGTAACGGGCGCCGGACGCGGCATCGGACGCGCGGTCGCGTTGTTGCTGGCCGAGCAAGGCGCGAGCGTCGTCGTCAACGATCCGGGTGTCGGCCGCGGCGGGGAGAAAACGGAAGAGCGACCGGCCGACGACGTCGTCGCCGAGATCAAGAAGGCGGGCGGCAAAGCCGTCGCCAACTACGATTCAGTCGCCGACTACCTGAAGGCGGGGTTGATGATCAACCAGTGCATCGAGCAATTCGGCAAGATCGACATCGTCGTCAACGTCGCCGGCAACCTGCGCGAACGCATGATCTGGAACATGTCGGAAGACGATTTCGACTCGGTGGTGATGGTGCATCTCAAAGGCCATTGGAACCTGTGCCATCACGCGGTCAAGTACATGCGGCAGGCGGGCCATGGCCGCATCGTGAATTTCTCGTCCGATGCGTTCAAGGGCTCGGTCGGCCAGTGCAACTACAGCGCGTCGAAGGCCGGCATCATCGCGCTGACGCGCTCGATCGCCAAAGAGACCTATAAGAACGGTATCACCGCCAATGCGATCTGCCCCGCGGCGGACACGCGCATGACACTGACCGAGACCGTCAAGGAAAACCGCCGCCGCAAATTCGAGGCCGGCCTCATGACGAAAGAGCAGTACGACCTGACGCTGGTGCACCGCGGTCCCGAATACATCGCGCCGATGGTGGCCTACTTGTGCACCGACCAGGCCGATCAGATCAATGGGCAGGTATTCCACGTCGAACGCGGCCGCATCAACACTTACTATTTCGGCGAAGACTACAAGTTCCTGCACAAGGGCGACGACGGCATGTTCACCGTCGACGAGCTGATCGAGACCGTGCCTGGCTCGCTCATGACCGGCATCGTGCCCGTAGCGCCGCCGGTGAAAATGGCCGACGCGGTCAAGTCGGGTGATGCGAAGAAAGAAAAAGCGGGTTAGTAGTCCACGCCGGCTGGGGATGCGCTGTTGTATCAGCGCTTCGCCGGCTTGGCGCCGGGCGCCGCGAATTGCTTCGCGAGCTTGAGGCTCTGGCCCTGATAGTTCGAGTTGCTGTCGTGACCGTATAGCAGATCGGGTGGAGCTGCCATACGTTCATAGCGCAGCCAACCGACGGTTTGCTCATGTTCGAGCAGAAAGGGAACTTCATGCGAACGGACTTCCAGAACTGCTCGACTGCTGCCAGCCCGCCTTGTTTTTACATCCCAGCCAAAGCCAGGATCAAAGAAGCCAGCATAGTGAACCCTGAATTCACCAGCACGAGTGTCGTAAGGTAGCATTTCGGCTGCATATGCCGGAGGAACGGCGATTGCCTCCTTCGTCATGAGAATGTAAAACTCATCGGGGACGAGAATCAAAGACGGGGCGCGATGAAAACGGATAGGTTCCCAAAAATCTAACGGGTCATAGTCCCGTATATCTAAGTCGATTCGTCGAGCATGTTTTTTTGCTCGATAGCCAATTAAGTTATCGTCTTGGCCACAACAACTTAAATCAACCGTTACGGGAAGAATACCGGTTTTGGTGCTTGCTAACGTCGTTGCATCTCCGTCACCGTATTTGACGATCTGTCCTTCTTCAATAAGTTGTTTCCATTCCGCAGCTGCGATTGATTTCGGACCCTCGCCGCGAGTGCGGCTGAAGCGCAGTTGGTTTAAACGAGTGCCGGTTCTTACAACGACGCTGAAGCTTCTAGGGGCGACTTCCACGTATAGTTCGCCTTTGTAACCCTCTTTCACTTCATCAAAGATTGTCGCTTCATCGGCGATTAACCGAGTCAATATGTCCAATCGTCCCGTCGAACTTTTAGGATTGGCAAAGGCCGCTACCTCGCTTCGTAAATTGATTGCCTCCATTAGTGGAATGACATAAATCCGGCCTTTTTCCAGAACTGCACCATCGCGGAGATCGATCTTAAAGCGGTCGAACTGCTCGTCCAGCTGCCGCATTTTTTCTAATACCCTTACTCCTTTGCCAGGCAGGAAGCTTGTATCTAGTGGATACGCGAAATCGCCGAGCCGTAAATCTATGCTCGCAGGCTGAATCTGGTCTTCGTCGACTGGCCGCATCAACGACTTGATCTCCTCCGCCCGCAACATTTCTCTAATTCTTTGGCTTGGCAAGATGCCAGTGTTTGTAACCGGCAAGACGGAACTGGCTGCCGAACTTGCTTTAGCAATAACTTCGTTCATTGATCGGTACCTTTATTACTTCGAGGGACGATGCTGTCGTATTAACAATTCTTGGCGCCACTTGGCATAGCAATCCAATGAGCAAAATACCCCGTCTTTTGGATTTCCACTTCCTAACTTTTTTACGATAGGCTGCTGACAGGTGGGGCAGATGTTTTTTTGCAGACATCTACTCAAATAATCTGCTTCATGTTCAGCCATCAAAGTACCCATGTAAAGATGGTAAGAGCCTATTTCATAGACGCTTACCCTTTAGCCATTATTGGATTATAACGTTGGTAGCGGCAAGTCGAACCGGTGACCTGCTCGCGAAAAGAATTTCTACAAATGCATGAATATCGACGTTCCCGCAATTCGGACAAGAATTTCTATGCGGAATCCTGAGCATAGGCCGCGTCTAACCAAATTTCACGCAGATTCAGAACACGAACCACTATATGCCATACGATCTATCTGACACCTTAGTAGTAGGGATTTCAGCGACGGCGCTCTTCGATTTGAGCGAGGCCGACTTAGTATTTCGTTCCAAGTATGCCGAGGATAAGAACACGGCGATCATGGAATATCGCAGATATATGCTCGATAGAGAAAATGACACCCTCGACGACGGAACGGGCATGCCTCTCGTACGCGCGCTCCTTGATCTAAATAAACACCAATTGGATGACCAACCACCGCTCGTTGAAGTTGTCGTAATGTCGAGGAATAGTCCTGAGACCGGTGTTTGTGTGCTCAACAACATTAGGAAGAAAGAGCTGAAAATCTCGCGGCACGCATTTACGGGAGGTGAATCAGTTGTCGATTATTTGGATGCATTTGATGTGGATCTTTTTCTTACAACGAACATTAAAGATGCTCAGCGAGTAATTGATGGGCGCACTTGTGCGGCCGCAATTGTTAAGAAGCCACCTCAAGAATCTGGAACCATTCCGGCAGATCAAGTCCGAATCGCATTTGACGGCGATGCGGTTCTCTTCGATGAGAGTAGTGAAATCGTATACCGTGCCGAGGGATTAACGAGCTTTCACGAGAAAGAGGATCAAAATCAGGATGTGCCCATGCGCGAAGGCCCTTATGCAACTTTCTTGGCAAAACTGTCGCGGTTGCAGCAACGTCTTCCGTTTAGGGAAGAGTACTCGCCAGTAAGAATAGCGATAGTGACAGCGAGAGGCGCGCCCGCTGAGATGCGTGTAATCAAAACACTAAGGCACTGGGGTGTCTACGTTAACGAAATTTTCTTCTTGGGAGGAGTTGAAAAAACGAAAGTCCTCAAGGCATTTCGGCCGCATATATTCTTCGACGATCAGGATCTTCATCTTGATGCAGCAGCCAAGATAGTTCCTTGTTGTAGGGTTCCCTATCATACTGGGTCACTATTGCTCGAACCCGGTAAGAGTGGTTGAGGGACGTCCGCTAATTCACCTGGATACTCGATTCCTTAATCACCTTGGCCCATTTTGCGCGTTCGGATTTAATGAAGGCGGCGAACTGGCGCGGAGTGGTCACGGCGATTTCCAGGCTTTGATTGGCTAATTGAGTTTTGATCTCGGGCGCGGCGAGAAT
>JANYDM010000028.1 GCA_025363575.1 Betaproteobacteria bacterium
CAGTTGGTTGGTCTCAGTCACGCTCATTACCAGTTTTGCAAGTTGCCGGCCGCGTTTCATATGCCCCTCCCGTTGTCTACTCTACATAAGACAACGCAAGGCAATAAATGTTCAATGAATTAAAGACTCATAACACTAGCAGCAGGATGCATACCAGTGTGTCGCTCAGTGGCGCGCCATAACTATGAGTAAGTTGTTTTTATTGGCGAAACCCTGGCACTGCTCGGTAAATGCGGACTGCATAAATGATTTGCTAATGAGCGCTGCCGCACGGTAATAGTGCGACACGCACCCGAATCGAGCATCCCGGTAGTCGAGCCGCGCCTCAGCCGTTAAAATTGCCCTCATGATCCGCGCATCCGCACGTTGTCGAAAACCATATTCTTACCGCGGGCGCTCGTCAGTGGCATACACAATCCGGCGTGCCTGTTGCCGAAGATCATCGAATAAATGAGCCGCATAGCGACAGTGGACATCGCGCAGTGGAACGAGGCACTCGCACCCGCCGCGGCGGGCGGCGCCACGCGCGAGCTCGAAAGCGGCAACGTATTGTTCCTGCCGCGGCTTGAATTTGTGCTGATGGACAGCGAGCGCCGCTTTCTAACACCCCGCTGGCTCGAAGGGTCGGCGAAAAACGTGAGCTACGACTCAGGCGCCGAAAAAATCGCGCATACGTCGGCGGCCGGCGACGATCGATCGCAGCTCGCCGCGATGATGGCGCGGTATGCACAAAACGCGCACACGCTGATTACGGGCGTTTGCCCGCGATACGGCAGCGAGTTGCAGGCGGGTCTCACGAGCTTCCGCCCGGTCGAGACTGCAGGCCGCGCAACCTCGGCGCGCAAAGACGATACACGGCTGCACGTCGATGCGTTTGCGTCGCGGCCCAACCGGGGACTGCGCATCCTGCGCGTGTTCAGCAACATCAATCCCGACGGTCGCCCGCGCGTCTGGGAAATTGGCGAGCCCTTCGATGCGGTGGCCGGGCGGTTTGCTGCAAGCGTCCCGCCGCAGTTGCCCGGCAGCGCGTGGCTGCTCGAAAAACTGCGCATCACCAAGGGCCGCCGCAGTGCTTATGATCACGTGATGCTGAGCCTGCACGACCGCGCCAAGCTGGATGCTGAATACCAGCGTACGGCGCCGAAGCTGCGCTTCGATTTTCCCGCGCGCTCGACCTGGGCAGCATTTACAGACCGCGTGATGCACGCGGCGCTGGCAGGGCAGTTTCTGCTCGAACAGACGTTCTACCTTCCCGTCGCCGCGATGCAGGACGAGCGCTATGCGCCTCTGCGCATACTGGAAGCGCTGTACGGGCGCGAGCTCGCGTAAACTGCGACCCTGTGCGAAAAAACATAGCAATCAAGCAAGCCGGTCATGAGCGTTCCAGCTAGCGGCACGCCTGCCACGCAGCACCCCATCTCGCTCGCCTGGGTTTTTATCCTCGCGGCGGCGTGGATATTGCCCGGTCTCGTCGGCCACGATCCGTGGAAGCCTGACGAAGCCTATACGTTCGGGCTCGTCAATAGCCTGCTCGGGGGCGGCGATTGGGTAGTGCCGGCCCTGGCGCATGAGCCGTTCATGGAAAAGCCGCCGTTCTTTTACCTGAGCGCGGCGGCGCTGGCCTCGCTGCTCTCGCCGCCATTTGCCGTGCATGACGCTGCGCGCCTTACGACCGGAATTTTCATGGCGTTCACATTCGCGTTCATTGCCGGCGCAGCGCGCGAGCTTTACGGCGTCTCACGCGGCAGAATTGCCGCGCTGATGTTGATGGGCTGCCTCGGTATCCTGATTCGCAGCCATCAGTTGATCACCGATATTTCGCTGCTGACAGGCTGCGCCGCGGCCTTTTATGGTTTCGCGCTTGCACTGCGGCGCCCAGCAGCCGGCGGGTTCTGGCTTGGCACCGGCGTCGGTCTGGGCTTCATGTCGAAAGGCCTGCTGGCGCCGGGCGTATTCGGCATCATTGCGCTGCTGCTGCCGTTATTCGCGGCATGGCGCCAACGCCAATACGCGGTTTGTCTCGCGGTCGCGGCCCTGGCCTGTGCGCCATGGCTGATCGTCTGGCCGCTGGCGCTCTATAACAAGTCGCCGGCGCTGTTCAACGAGTGGCTGATCGTCAACAACTTTGGGCGGTTTCTCGGCCGCAATGACCTCGGCCCGCCGGCGGATACGGCTCACTATCTGCGTATCCTGCCATGGTACGCGCTGCCAGCGCTGCCGCTCGCGGCGTGGACGCTGTGGCGCGCGCGCTTGAGGAACCTGCAGGCGCCCGCGTACGCGCTGCCGCTCGTCGGCTTCGCCGTGATTTTCGTGGTGCTGAGCGCGTCGGCCGATGCGCGCGAACTCTACGCACTGCCGCTGGTGCTGCCGCTCGCGCTGCTGGCCACGCCGGCGACCGACACCCTGCGGCGCGGCGCGGCCAATCTCATGTACTGGTTCAGCGTAATGGGCGGCGGCGTCTTCTTGATCGTCGGATGGTTTTACTGGGGCGCGCTCGAGCTCGGCATTCCGCCCAAGCTGCACGAGCACCTGCTCGACTTGCAGCCGGGCTATGACACCGGTTTCAAATGGCTGCCGTTCGCGTGCGCCGCGCTCTACACTGCCGGCTGGATCGCGCTGCTCGCCACGCTGCGCAAGAGCCGCGAACGGCCGGTGATTGCCTGGGCCGCGACCATGACCATGATCTGGGGTCTGCTCGGCATCCTGTTCGTCGGCTGGATCGATGCCGGCAAAACTTACCGCGCAATGATTGCCGACTTGCAGAAAGCGCTGCCGCCGAAATACACGTGCATCGCGAGCCTGAATCTCGGCGAGCCGCAGCGCGCAATGCTGCATTATTTCGCCAGCGTCATAACCTGGCGGCTCGACTCGCCGGAACGCAGCCGCGCTGATTGCGATGTCACGCTGGTGCAGGGTGTCGCGAGCGAAGAACACGTGCCGCTCGGGCCCTGGCGCAAGACGTGGGAGGGCGCGCGGCCGGGCGACAAATTCGAGCGCTACCGGCTCTATGTGCGTGACGAGGCCAGGGGCAAAAAGCCCGCGCCGCCCTGAACCGCGGCTGCGGTCGAAAAAATCGATTCATAACGAACGACGAAAACGGAGGAGGCAGGATGGGCGATTACCAGAAACGCTACGACCGCGGCATGAAGCTGCTCAAGAAAATGGGCCGCGAAGACCTGATGCTCGAGCAGAAGGCGCTGTGCCCCGACATGTACGATATCTCGGTCGGCCACCTGTTCGGCGACATCTGGGCGCGTCCCGGCCTGAGCCTGCGCGACCGCCAGCTCGTCACGCTCGCCGCCAATATTGCGCTCGCCCGCGCCAACGGCAATTACTCGCACTATCGCAGTGCCCAGCACATCGGCATTACCAAGGACGAAATCTGCGAAGTCATTCTGCAGGTGGGGCACTACGCTGGCTGGCCGACGCTGTCGAACGCGATCCGCCAGTTCACGGCGGTACTGGAAGAAGACGCGGCCAACAAGAAACGCAAAAAGAAGCGCAAGCCCAAGCTGGTTTAAGCGGCTCACGGAGCGAAGACATGCATCGGCGAGCAATTTACGCGTGGAGAGTGGCGGTCGCATTAGCGCTGAGCAGCGCTGCACTCGCGCAAACTCCGGTGGCGCCGCGCGGCACTGCGGATGCCTACCCCGGCAAGCCCGTGCGCATGATCGTGCCATCTGCTCCCGGCGGCGGCACCGACATTGTCGCGCGCGTGATAGCGCAGGGCTTGAGCGAGGTCTGGGGCCAGACTGTCGTCGTCGACAATCGCGGCGGCGCGGGAGGCACTGCGGGTGTGACCGTGGCAGCCAGGGCGTCAGCTCCTGACGGCTACACGCTGCTGCTAGGGAGCAACGGCCATTTGTCGTTCGCGCCCGCCGTCAATCGCCACCTTCCATACGATCCGCAAAAAGATCTCGCGCCCGTATCGCTGGTGGCTCAGCAGCCGTTCGTCGTCGCTGTTTTCGCCGGTGTGCCCGTAAACTCGATGAGGGAATTTATCACCTACGCAAAAAGCCGGCCCGGCGCAATAAGCTACGGCTCCGGGGGCAGCGGGTCGGCGTCGCATCTGGGAACTGAGTTGCTGCAGATCACTGCGGGGATCACGATGCTGCACGTCCCGTACAAGGGCACAGGCCCGGGTGTAGCTGCGCTGTTGTCGGGAGAAATACAGTTTCTGCTGGCGGGCCTCGCGACCACGCTGCCACACAGCAGGAGCGGCAAATTGAAGGCGCTCGCCGTAACAGGGGCCACGCGCGCGAAAGTTGCGCCTGACTTGCCGACCGTTGCTGAAGCCGCCGTGCCCGGCTACGAGTTTGTAGTGTGGTACGGCGTCATGGTGCCGGGCGGCACGCCGGCGGCCATCGTCACCAAGATCAACGCGGATATCGCCCGCGTGCTGCGTTCACCGGCGACCAGCGAGCGCTACGCAGCAGCCGGGCTTGATCCAGTCAACAACTCGCCCGCCGAATTCGCGGAGCAACTCAGGCAGGAAATACCGAAGTGGCAGCAGGTCGTCAAAGCCGCCAACATACATGTCGAATGAGGCAGGATTGAGAATTTAGTAAACCCGCCTTTGCCTTAGTCTCAATCCTCGATCCTCTATTCTCAAGCCCGATTTCTCAGTCTTCTCTTGCACCCGATAACTTCACCACTTTGGACCACTTCGCAATCTCACTCGTGATGTAAGCGGTGAATTCCGCCGGCGTATTGCCGACGAGTTCCGCGCCCTCGGCCGAAAATCGCTCATTGACGTCGGGCAGCTTGAGGATGCGGACGATTTCACGGTTGAGCTTGCTGACGATGGCCGGCGGCGTGTCCGCCGGCACGAACACGCCGTACCAGCCGGTGACAACGTAGCCGCGCACGCCTGACTCGGCGACCGTCGGCACGTCCGGCATCAGGGCCGAGCGTTTGGCGCCGGTGACGCCAATTGCACGCAGACGGCCGCCCTTGATCTGCGCTTGCGCGGAGACGGCGCCCATGAAAAACAACTGCAGCTGACCCGACATCAGGTCGGTCAGCGCCGGGCCGACGAGCTTGTATGGAACGTGCGTGAGATCGATGCCGGCCATCGAAGCGAACAACGCCGCGGTCAGATGGTTCGCGCTGCCGCTGCCGAGCGACGCATAATTCAACTGTCCCGGCTTTGCTTTCGCGAGCGCGATGAACTCCTGGACATTTCTGGCCGGCAGCGACAGCGGCACCGCCATTACGTACGGTGCGGCCGCGAGCAGCGTCACTGGCGCGAAATCGCGCACGGGATCGTACGGCAGCTTGCGGTAAAGCGCGGGGTTGATGGCGATGTTCGCGGTAATGCCGATCACTATCGTGTAGCCGTCCGGCGCCGCGTGCGCCGCGATTTCAGAGCCGATGACGCCGCCCGAGCCGGCGCGATTGTCGATGACGACCTGCTGGCCCCAGCCGTCGGTGATCTTCTGACCGATGGCGCGCGCGAAAATATCCGCCGAGCCGCCCGCGGAAAACGGCACGACGATCCGCAGCGGCTTGTCCGGATAATTCGACGGCTGCGTTGCTCGCGTCGACGGTTGCGCGCGCACCGCGGATGCAGCGAGCGCAAACAGGATGAGCACTGCGAATAGCTTCCTGATGAGGGACTTTGCGACCATCCCGAAATTATCGCATGCAGCCGCTGTCTTATAATTACCCATGGCCGATACCATCCAGCGTTTCCTGTTCGAACATGCAGCGGTGCGCGGCGAGATCGTTCATCTGGACGCCACGTGGCGGGCGGTGCTCGAGCGCCACGACTATCCGCCCGCGGTGCGCGCGCTGCTCGGTGAGATGATGGCCGCCGCCGCGCTGCTCACGGCAACGCTTAAATTCGGCGGCACGCTTATCATGCAGATCCAGGGCAACGGACCGCTCAAGCTGCTGGTGGTCGAATGCACGAGCGGCCTCTGCATGCGCGCGACGGCGAAGTGGTCGCACGTCTCCGCTGCGGGCACGCTGCGCGAGCTCGCCGGCGACGGCAAATTTGCCATCACGCTCGACCCGGGCGAAGGCCGCTCGGGCTATCAAGGCGTCGTGCCGCTCGAAGGCGACACTATCGCCGCGGCGCTAGAACAGTACATGTGGCGCTCCGAGCAAATCGAAACACGATTGTGGCTGACGGCCGGCAGCACCTGCGCCGCCGGCCTCCTGCTGCAGAAATTGCCGGACCGCGCAGAAGCCGATGCGGACGCATGGCAGCGCGCGAGCGTGCTTGCCGCTTCGGTTACCGCGGAGGAACTTGCCCTGGATGCAACGGCGCTGCTGCGTCGGCTGTATTCCGCCGAAGAAATACGCGTATTCGAGGCGCGTCGGGTCGAATTTCGCTGCACCTGCTCACGCGAGCGCGTCACCGCCATGCTGCACATGCTGGGGCGCGGCGAGGTCGATAGTATCGTTGCCGAGCGCGGGTCCGTTGAAGTCAATTGCGAATTCTGCAATCAAGCGTATTGCTTCGATGCGGACGCGGCGAACGCGGTGTTCGCCGGCGGCGCGCAAGCCCCCGCACCGGCGACGCGCCATTAAGACAGCGCCGCGCGGCCGGCTCGCCGTCAGGGCCATTCTCGACACCCGCAGGGGGCAGGCGTAAACTGCAACCCCCCGCTTCCGCTCGCCCGCCGCGGCGGACAACCAGTCATTGCAATCAACGATTCGAGGAGAGCATCATGAGCAACGAACGTGAAGTCGTCGTATTGAGCGGCGTGCGCACAGCGATCGGCGACTACGGCGGCGCGCTGAAAGATCTCGCGCCGACGGAACTTGCCGGCCAGGTGATACGTGAAGCGGTGAAGCGCGCGAAGGTCGATCCGAAGAGCGTCGGCACCCTGGTGCTCGGGAACGTGATCCACACCGAAGCGAAAGACATGTACGTGTCGCGCGTTGCCTGCTTGAAAGGCGGGCTGCCGCAGGAAACGACCGCGCTCACGGTCAACCGACTGTGCGGCAGCGGCCTGCAGGCCATCATAAGCGCGGCGCAGATGATCAAGCTGGGCGACGCTGACGTCGCGGTCGGCGCAGGCGTCGAATCAATGAGCCGCGGCGGCTACCTGATGCCGACGCTGCGCTGGGGCCAGCGCATGAGCGACGGCAATGTGGTCGACATGATGGTCGGCGCGCTGACCGATCCATTCGACGCCGTACACATGGGCATCACCGCCGAAAACATCGCCGAACAATGGAAAATCAGCCGCGAGCAGCAGGATGAGTTCGCAGTCGAAAGCCACCGCCGCGCGGTCAACGCGATCGACAAAGGCTACTTCAAGGACCAGATCATGCCGGTCGAACTGAAGACGCGCAAAGGCACGACGCTGTTCGACAAGGACGAGCATCCGCGCGCCGATGCAACGATCGAAGGCATGGCCAAGCTGCGCGCGGTATTCAAAAAGGACGGCTCAGTGACCGCGGGCAACGCGTCGGGAATCAATGATGGCGCCGCTGCGATCGTGATGATGGAAAAGTCCGCCGCCGAAAAGCAGGGTCTCAAGCCGATGGCGCGGCTCGTTTCGTACGGATTCGCCGGCGTCGATCCGAAGATCATGGGCATAGGCCCGGTGCCGGCCAGCAAGATCGCGCTCGACAAAGCCGGCCTCAAGGTCAGCGACATGGACGTCATCGAAGCCAACGAGGCATTTGCCGTGCAGGCAATGGCTGTCGCGTGCGATCTGAAGTTCGATGCAAAGAAAACCAATCCCAACGGCGGCGCAGTCGGGCTCGGCCATCCGATCGGCGCGACCGGCGCGCTCATCACAATCAAGGCGCTTTACGAGCTCGAGCGCATCGGCGGCAAATACGCGCTGGTGACCATGTGCATAGGTGGCGGCCAGGGCATCGCGGCAATCTACGAGCGCATGCACTGAACAGGCGCCCCCCCCAAACAAAGCACGCGGGGAAGTTCTCGCGTGCTTTTTCTTTTGATGGCACCAAGCCCGCGCCGATTCCGGCAGCAAAACTGAAACCCGCCCCGATTTATCCACGCTGCCCCAGTTCATGACTTCACCGACCCAAACCCGCACATGGCCTTTGCTCTTGGCACACCGGCAGGCCATGGCCGGCGCGAGTCTGCCGCAGATGTTCGGCGACGATCCGCAGCGCTTTGCGAATTTTTCGCTGCGCCACGGCGGCGTCTTGTTCGACTACTCCAAAAATCTCATCAATGCGGAAACCATCCGCCTGCTGGCGGCCTTGGCGCGCGAGCGCGGCCTCGGCGACGAAATGCTGCGCCTCTTCAGCGGCGCCAGGATCAACACCGGTGAAAACCGGCCGGCGCTGCATACTGCGCTGCGCGACAACCGCCCGCTCACAGTCGATGGCATAGACGTCAATTCGCTAGTGCAGGCCACGCTCGCGCGCATGCGGGAATTCACCGACGGCGTGCGCAGCGGCGCTATCGCAGGCAAAGACGGCAAAAAATTCAATGCCGTTGTGCATATCGGCATTGGCGGCTCGCATCTCGGCCCGGCGCTGGTGACGCGCGCGCTGGCACCGTATGCGAACGGCGGCCCGCACGTGCATTACGTTTCGAACGTCGACGCAGCGGCCGTCTACGCGACGCTGGCGCCGCTCACGCCGGCCACGACTCTCGTCATAGTCGCCTCGAAAACTTTCACGACTCAAGAGACGCTGACCAACGCGCGCATCGTACGCGACTGGCTTGGCGCGGCAACGACCGGCCAGCTCGTCGCGCTGACAGCCAACGTCAAACTCGCCGGCGAATTCGGCGTCGCCGACGAGCGCATATTCCCGTGCTGGGACTGGGTCGGCGGGCGCTATTCGCTGTGGTCCGCCATCGGCCTGCCGATCGCCCTCAATGTTGGCATGGATAATTTCGAGAAACTGCTGCAGGGTGCGCACGAGATGGACGGCCACTTCCGCGATGCGCCGTTCGAGCGCAGCATGCCCGTCATACTGGCGCTGCTCGGCGTCTGGTACAACAATTTTTTCGGCGCGGCGTCGCACGCGGTGCTGCCGTACGACGAGTCGCTCGCTTTGTTGCCCGCCTTCCTGCAGCAGCTCGACATGGAGTCGAGCGGCAAAAGCATCACGCGCGACGGCGCTGCCGTCGACCTCGATACGGGTGCCATCATCTGGGGAGCGCCGGGCACCGATGCGCAGCATTCGTTTTTCCAGCTGCTGCACCAGGGCACGCGACTCATCCCGGCCGACTTCATTGCTGCCTGCGCCCCTCATCACGCCGCGCACACGTCGCATGAGATATTGCTGGCCAATTTTTTCGCGCAGACCGCGGCCTTGATGAACGGCGCGGCCGCGGACGGCTTTCCCGGCAATCGGCCGAGCAATTCCATCATGGTCGAAAAGCTGACGCCGCGCACGCTCGGCTTTCTGCTCGCGCTGTACGAGCACAAGGTGTTCGTGCAGAACGCAATCTGGGGCGTCAACGCATTCGACCAGCCCGGCGTGGAGCTCGGCAAGCGCCTGGCGGCGCGCGTCCTGCCCGTGCTGGAAAATGCCGAGCCGGTCGCCGCGTTCGACCAGTCGACCAACGGCCTCGTCAATTTCTACAAAGCCAATCGCGACAACTGACCGCAACAAGGAGAGCAACGATGAACGAAGAAGCCTTCAACATGAGCATCCGCAAGTTTCTGAAAACCGTCGGCGTGCGCTCGCAGTCCGAAATCGAGCGCGCGGTGGCGAAGGCCATTGCCGACGGCAAGCTCAAGGGTCAGGAGACGTTTCCGGCACGCATGCAGCTCACCATAGGCGCCATCGGCCTCGACGTTACTCTCGAGGGCGAGATCAAGCTGGAAGGATAACCGTCGCAACATTCCGCCTGCACCGCCGGCCGTTACCCGGCTCGGGCGCGCAACTACCAGCAGGCTTGTAGGTTGCTTTCCTGTGCTTTGTCTTTGGTTAGATCTACAAACTGCTGCTGGAAAACGAAAAGATTGGGTTGTTGCAAGCCCGCAATGACGGCATTGATGCCTGACCCGGTCAAATTGTTCAGCAGTTGAAAGCCGGCCTGCTGCATCGTCACCGAAAAGCTCGCGGTAAGATAGGCGCTGGTAAACGTATAGCCTGCTGGCGGAGAAATACCGGCGAAGGTGCCACTCAGGCTGTTGGCATTGACCAGGGCAAATTGATCTCCATGCAAGCCCATATATGAACCATAGAGCGCCAGCTTCAACGTGCCATCCAGACTTGCTGCACCGGTCACAGTCAATACGTCATAGTTAACACCTGCAGTGGTACCACCCAGTTCTGCGAACAGTGTGCCGCCGGCGCCCTGCGTGTAATTGCCATTGATCGTCAGCAAGCCGGGTGAATTGCCGGGCGCGACGGTGCCATTGTTGATTAATGTGCCGGTACCGACGTTCACGGTGCCGGTGCCCGAGATTACGCCCGTCGCTGCATTCGTCAGATTATTATTGTTGGTGATGACCGCCGCACCGCCGGCAACATTAAGCGCGCCGCTG
This sequence comes from Betaproteobacteria bacterium, assembly GCA_025363575.1. Next base: position 10,443 of record JANYDM010000028.1, read on the forward strand.
TTGATTGGAAACCCGCTCGAGTTAAGTGTACCGGCGTTGACACTGATGGCGCCGGTATTGGTCAGATTGTTGAGCGTGCCGCCATTATTGAGCACAAGCGATCCGCCGCTGACATTCGTATTACCGAGGCTGGAGTAAGGGCCGCTGAAGCTCACCGTGCCGCCGCTGAAATCGACGTTCGACCCTGTGGCTGCGGTCAGAGCGGCCATGTTGAAGGCGCCGGTGCGAAACGCCAGTGTCCCTGCGCCTGCGAACACTCTCATCGCGCCGTTGCCTCCCAGATCCAGGTTCAGCGTCCCACTATTCACCTGCCATGCGCCGTTGGCATGACTGTACCCATCAATCGATGCATTGCCGCTACCCGCCGTCTTGGTGACCAGACCCGTGCTGTCGAAAAAGCTCACCCCACTCGCCACCACGTTCAGATCGCCCGCAAAGTCAAACGTCCCGTTGGTGATGATCGAACCGTTGTTCAGATCGATTTCACCGCCGGCCAGTTGCACCGTCCCGCCGCTGGCACTCGCCAGCGTATGGTTGGCCACCTGCACCGTCGCAGCACCGCTCTTACTGAGCACCGCACCAGTCGCTACCAGCAGCGTGCCGTAACCACCGCTGATGTCTCCTCCCGTCCACGTCGATGACGGCCCCGTCAGCGTCACTACCCCGCTGCCGCCCAAAGTACCTGCCACCTGGTTTAACGCACCAATCGTACTCGTTGCGTTAATGTTGAGCACACCATAATTCGTCACCGAGCTGGCTGTCAGTGGACTATTGAACGTGGTGTTGCCGTTGTTGATTAAGCCTGCCAACGTAGAGTTAGCGTTATTGACAGCGAGCGTGCCACCACCGGCGTTGACTTGGAATGTGCCACTGCCGGTGCCACCCTGATTCAGATTCAGCGTGCCGCTGCCTACATTCCACTGACCGTTGTTATCCGAGATTGCGGATCCAATCGAAGCAATGCCGAATCCCGTCGTCTTGGTGACCAGACCGTTGTTGACGAACGTGCTCG
>JANYDM010000050.1 GCA_025363575.1 Betaproteobacteria bacterium
ACAAGGCGGGTTTTCTGAAAGTCGCAACGCACTTATTGGGATCAGACGCCGCGCTACAAGCTGCAGAGCAGGACAAGAACCTGATTTCCGCTTATCATTTCCATCGCGCGCGATTACTGGAAGAAATCCAGCCATTATGCCAACAATGACGAAACGCAGAGAACCGACGAAAGCTGAACTCGCGGCAGAGATCGCTAAGCTGGACTTGCATCCAGCAGTCAGAGCGAACAAACGCACGGACGAATTACTGCGTGGAATGTTCGCAACGCCGCCCGAGCCGTTCACGCCCAAGCCCAAAAAAGCAGCCAAGAAATAGCGGGCGCTATTCATGCGACTGCGGGCGGCTGACGCCCATGCCTTTGTTATATACATAATTCCCCCGTCAAGAGGGAGGAAAATTTCTCTTGAAACCCCTTTCCCCCTTGCGGGGGAAGGCCGGGATGGGGGGAGTGATTGAATCACCCAACGAATCCAGATATGTCCACTGCCCCGTACATCAGCGTCAAAGACATTCACAAATCCTTCGGCAACGCCGAAGTGCTGAAAAGTATTTCCTTTGACATCGCCAAGGGCGAAGCCGTCTGCATCATCGGCCCGTCGGGCTCGGGAAAGTCGACGCTCCTGCGCTGCCTCAATGGCCTCGCCACCGTCGACCGCGGCACCATCCGTATCGGCAGCCACAACGTGCACGAGATCAGGACGGACCAGGAGAAAATCGCGCTGCGCAAAGAGGTGTCGATGGTCTTCCAGCAGTTCAATCTTTTTCCGCACAAGACCGCGCTGGAGAACATCATGATGGCGCCGGTGCACGTATTGAAGCAGGACAAGGCGGAAGTCGAGGCGCGCGCGCATGCGCTGATGAAGAAAGTGCGGCTCGAAGGCAAGGAGAAACACTATCCCGGCGAATTGTCCGGCGGCCAGCAGCAGCGCGTCGCGATCGCGCGTTCGCTTGCGATGCGGCCGTCGGTCATGCTGTTCGATGAAGTCACTTCCGCGCTCGATCCGGAAACCGTCAAGGAAGTGCTCGTCACTATCCGCGAACTCGTACACGACGGCCTGACCTGCGTGCTGGTCACTCACGAGATGGGCTTCGCTCGCGAAGTCGCCGGGCACGTCTACTTCACCGACCAGGGCGTAATCGTCGAGCATGGCAAGCCCGCGGACTTGTTCGCCAACCCGCAGCAGGCGCGGACAAAGGCGTTTCTCGATCAGATTCTCTGAGGCGTTCGAACTGAGGCGATACAAGGGATAATTGCGGCTGGACTCGGCGGGCACAATCGCCGCAATACCCGACACTGACTTTCACGGAGGAGTTTCACCGATGGCGATCATCGATTCGCAGATTCACGCTTACGAAGCAAATACCCCGCAGCGGCCCTGGAAAACCGTGCCGGAATCGCCACCGAGCGCGACCGGCGACGAGCACGTGGCGGCGATGGACAGAATGGGCGTCGACGGCGCGATCTTCGTGTCTTCCTTTGCGATGTATCAGTACGACTCGAGCTATGCAGTCGAAGTGCAGAAGAAGCACCCGGGCCGCTTCGGGATCGTCAAACCGGTGAATCCCGAAGACCCGCAAGTCGAAGACGTGATCGCCGAATGGAAGAAAACGCCGGGCACCGTCGGCATCCGCATCAGGCTGCCGAAAGAGAAAGGGATCAAACACGACGACCCCGGTCTCGATCGTATCGCGCGCGCCGCGGTTAAGCACGAATTTGTGGTGAATTTCCTGTGTTGGGGCAACATTGATGAGGGCACAAAGGTAATCGACCGCCATCCGGACACGTGCTTCGTCCTCGACCATTTGGGGATACTGCAGCCGCGTACGGCAGCAGCCCGCGCCGCTGCAGCCGAGCCATGGGCCGATCTACCGAAAGTAATTGCGCTCGCCAGGCGCAAGAACGTGGTGATCAAAGTCAGCGGCGCCTGCACGTTGTCGAAAGAAGCCTATCCTTATGCCGACATCTGGGATCCGCTCGCGCAAATATTCGATGCCTGGGGCTTCGAGCGCTGCCTGTGGGGAACCGACTGGACCCGCGCTTTCCCCGTCGTCAACTACGAAAACGCCGTCAGGCCTTTCCTGGACAACAATCGCTTGAGCAAGAGCGACTGGGCGATGCTGATGGGCGGCGCGTGCGAGAAGGCATACCGGTGGGCGCCGAAAAAGTAGAACGGACTATCCGGCGACGTTGCTCGGTCAGATTTTTTAAGGCCGAGCGACCATCACTCCTATCTTGGCGAAGCCGCGTCGATCGAGAAACGGTACTTCACGTCTGACCTGAGCATCCGCTAATAGGCCTTCGTTGAATTTCTGGATGGAAATAACTTCGACATCGGCTTCCCGCGCCGAACGCTCATTGCGGCGCGAGCTCACCGTACCAATAGGCGGCGGTCACGCCGCCGTCCATCAGGAAGTCGCTGCCGGTGATAAATCCGCATTCGGGTCCCATCAGCAGCGCGCCAACGGTTCCCACTTCGTCTGGAGTTCCAGCGCGCCCGGCCGCGGATAGGTTGATCATGCGCCGGTATCCCCGCCGCGCCCGGTCAATGGCGCCGGAGCAGCACGAATGTTCAACTGGAGCGAGTGGTCGGAACTACGCGCCTACGCTGCGAACCTCGCGGCGTCCGTGCCGATTAATCCGGTGCCGATCGGCAAAAGCAGTTACATGCAGAATGGGCATCCGGGCGGAATATTGAGCCTGTCGGCGAATGGGGCTGACTTGAATTCCGGCATCGTATGGGCGACAACGTACTACGCCACGAACACCGAAGTTTTTGGGGAAGCGCTCGGCGCTCTGGTCAGTGTCGTTCCTGGAACCCTGCGTGCTTATGCTGCCGCGGACACTGGAACGATGAGGGAGCTCTGGAACAGCGATATGAATTCGCAAGACAAGCTGTTCAACTTCGCCAAATTTAATCCGCCGACGGTTGCCGGCGGCCGTGTTTATGTGGCAAATTTTTAAAATCAGTTGGTCGTCTATGGGCTGCGTGATTAGTGTACCCTGCCCCCGGCACGCCGCTTCCGGCTACCGGCGCGCGCTCCAATATAGCTCCAATTCTGGACTTGTTATTAAACAACGACTGAGGTCTTTTGTATGATGAAGCAAACGCACGCGTCGAACCGTACGGTGCTTCTTCGCCATACTCGATGGACCGGATCTGAATCCGTCGCTTCGTCAGTACTTATCATACTTAGGCCACAACGATGATCGGCCGAACCAATCGCCTCGCTGCACGTTGCGGCGCTGCGGTATCATAAGGCCTGACCGCTCCCCTAAGAACGCGGCGCCCTGCACTCCCTCACCACGAACTTCACTTCAGGAGCTTTACCGATGGCGATCATCGATGCGCAGATCCACGCCTACGAGGCAAATACCCCCAAGCGGCCCTGGCACAACGTGCCGAACTGGCCGCCGAGCGCGACTGGCGATGAGCAGGTGGCGGCAATGGACAAGCTCGGCATCGACGGCGCGATCTTCATCTCCTCCTTCTCGATGTACCAATACGACGCGAGCTACGCCGTCGAAGTGCAGAAGAAGCACCCCGGCCGCTTCGCCATCGTGAAGCCCGTCAATCCGGACGACCCGCGTGTTGAAGACGTCATTGCCGAGTGGAAGAAGACGCCGGGCACGGTCGGCATCCGCATCATGCTGCCGAAGGAAAAGGAGCGGAAGTTCGACGATCCGGGCCTCGACCGCATCCTGCGCGCCGCAGTCAAGCATGACTTTCCGGTGAACATCCTGTGCTGGGGCAACATCGACGTCGGCACCAAAGTGATCGACCGCCATCCCGACACGCGCTTCATCGTCGACCATCTCGGCATTTTCCAGCCGCGCACGCGCGATGCGCTCGCCGCCGAGCCGTGGGCCGATCTGCCGAAGGTGGTCGACCTCGCCAAGCGCAAGAACGCCGTGATCAAGATCAGCGGCGCCTGCACCTTGTCGAAAGAGCCGTATCCGTACGCAGACATTTGGGACCCGCTCGCGAAAATATTCGACGCGTGGGGTTTCGAGCGCTGCCTGTGGGGCACCGACTGGACTCGCGCCTTTGCCTGCGTCAATTACGAAAATGCGGTCAAGCCTTTCCGCTACACCGACAAGCTGAGCGCCAGCGAGCGCGCAATGCTGATGGGTGGCGCGTGCGAAAAGGCTTATCGGTGGGCGCCGAAGAAAGGCTAGGGCATGGAACTAATTAGACCTTTAAAACCCCTGCTTATCGATTCAGAAATTCGACGAGTTTAGGAATGACTTTAACGGGGGCCTCTTCCATCAGCCAGTGCCCCGCCCCCGTTACGATCACTCCCTCGACACCCGAGTCCACCAGCTTGCCCTGATCGATCAGGAACTGGCCTCCCGCTTTTTCTCCGGATAGCACGAGCATAGGCATCGTGAGTTTCGTTTTGGCGTAGTCCGAGAAATCCTTCGCATCCTGCTCGAACGCCTTGAACGTCTGCATCCCGGCCGCCATATGGCCTGGCTTCGCATACTCCCTCGCGTAGAACCGACGATCGCTTTCGGCGATGGACTTCGTCGCATCCGCCGCGAAGTCATTCCAGAAATGCTCGAGGTAGGTGCGCTCGCGGCCGGTGACAAGCGCGAGCGGCGTCTTACCGTAGAAATGAAAGTGCCACAGGTCGCGCAGCAACCAGACGTGCGTCCAATCTCCCACCCCGGGCAGGAAAGCATCCATGAGAACGATGCGCTTGACCTCTGCGGGATACTGCGCGGCGTACGCATAGGCGACCATCAGCCCGATGTCGTGGCCGACGATAGCAATACTCTTGTAGCCCAGATTACTGAGGAGCGCGTGTACGTCCCGCGCCATCGCCGCTTTGGTGTATCCATCCGCTGGCGCCGCCGTGCTGCCGTAGCCGCGCAGATCGGGCGCGATGACCGTGTGGTTCTTCGCCAGTTCGCTGATAAGCGGCCGCCACATATGGCTAGTCTCCGCAAAACCGTGCAGCAGAACGATGGGGTCGCCCTTGCCCGCCACGAGGTAATGGATGCGGATGCCATTGGCTTCGGCGAACCTGCTTTGCGGCGCCTGCGAGAACGCTGGATAGCCGAAAGCAGTCGCGCACAGCACCAGCAACAACGTAATAATATTTTTCATGATTTTCCTCTATGCCAAAGCAATAACGAGAGAGCCGGCGACGATGAGCGACCCGCCCACCGCGACCTGCCAGGTAACGTGCTCGCCCAGAAAAAAGATTCCCAACACAATGGCCAACGCAACACTCAGCTTGTCCACGGGCGCGACCAGCGAAACGGGGCCGAGTTGTAAAGCGCGGTAGTAGCAAAGCCATGAAAGTCCCGTGGCGATACCCGACAGCACCAGAAACGTCAGGCTGTAAGCGGATACGGGCTTGGGGCTCTGCCATTCGCTGCGGAACGAAATTATGCCCGCGGTGACGACCAGGATTACGATGGTGCGTATGAAAGTCGCGAGATTGGAATTCATTTCCGTCACGCCCATCTTGCCGAAGATCGCAGTCAACGCCGCAAAAAACGCCGATCCCAGCGCGAACGGAAGCCAGTTTTGAGTAATATTCATTTGATTTCAGCGCTCCAGATTGAGTTCGAACGTCGGCAGGCCGGCTCCCAGTCTAATCCGGCTTGATGTTCGCGTCTTTCACCACCTAGCGCCACAGCACGGGATTTTCGGTAGCAGCTACCGCATTGCCGCGCCTGACGCTTTAACAATCTTGCCAAGACGCTGAATCTCGTTCTCGAGATGCTTGCCAAGCTGCTCCGGCGTACCGAGCGCGATCTCCGAGCCTTCACGCGCGAGCAGTTCGCGCGTCTCGGGCAATTGGAGGGCGCGTGCAATCTCGGCATTGAGCTTGTCGATGATCGCGCGCGGCGTACGAGCGGGTGCGAGAAATGCATACCAGCCGGTGACCGTCGCCCCCGGCAGGCCCTGCTCAGCCATGGTGGGGATATCGGGCATCGCGGGCGAACGCCGCGGTCCCGTCGTAGCGAGTGCGCGGAGCTTGCCCGAATTCAGATGCGGCTGTACCGATACGGTGCTCGCCGTCGAGGCTTGCGTTTCGCCCGCGAGCATCGCCACCATGGACAGTCCTGCTCCCTTGTAGGGAACGTGCTCGATCCTGACGCCGGCTGCCAACTTGAACAATTCGAAGGTCAGCTGTGACATTGTGCCGGCGCCCGGCGAGGAGTAGTTGAGCTGTCCCGGCCTGGACTTGGCGAGCGCGACGAACTCTTTGACGGACCGTGCCGGCACGGATGGATGAACAACCAGCACCTGCGGTTGAGTCGTTGCCAGAATGACCGGCGCGAAATCCTTCAGCGAGTCGTACGGAAGGTTGGGATAGACGCTGTAGTTGACGGCGAAGCTCGCGCTGGCGATCAGGAGCGTATAGCCATCAGGCGCGCTTTTCGCGACGATATCGGGCCCTATCGTGCCGCCAGCGCCGGCGCGATTGTCGACGATAACGCTCTGACCCCAGGCAGCGGTGAGCGGCGGGGCGACTGCCCGGGAGATGAGATCGAGACCGCCGCCGGGTGAAGACGGTACAACGATGCGTATTGGTTTCTCCGGATACGCGAGTCCCTGTGGGACGATGCGTATTGGTTTCTCCGGATACGCGAGTCCCTGTGGGACTATGCGAATTGGTTTCTCCGGATACGCGACTACTTGTGCCTGCGCAGCGGCTGCGGTGAATGAAACTAACGTTATCGCAACGACCACACTTCTTTTCATCCGTCCTGCCGCGCGAAGATATGCGCACCGATTTCGGCAACGCGCCGCGCGCCTACATAACCGAACGACCGCTCCATCTCATCGGCAAGTATCTTGATCGCTCGCGCAGCGCCCGCCTGCCCGCCGCATGCGGTGCCGTAAAGCGTCGCCCTGCCGACGAGCACCATCTTTGCGCCGAGTGCCAACGCCTTGACGATGTCGCTGCCGCGGCGGATGCCGCTATCGAGTATGACGGTGCAGCGGTCGCCAACCGACGCTACGACCTCCGGCAGCATGTCGATGGTCGCGACGGCGCTGTCGAATGCGCGTCCGCCGTGATTCGAAACGATCACGCCATCGGCACCCGCATCGACGGCGGCCCGCGCCTGATCGCCGCTCAATATGCTTTTCACGATCAGCTTGCCAGGCCAGAAGTCGCGGAATTTTTTGATGTGTTCCCACGTCATGGCCTGAAATGCTTTCGGCCGCGTCCTGCTTTTGCCGTCGAGGATGGTATGACGGTAGCGCGCAGGGAAATTGGCATTCGTGGGCATGCCTTCGTTCATGAGGTACTTGCGCATCACGCGCCACATCCAGGCGGGATGCATCGCCATGTCCACCGCTGCCGTGACGTTGGGCTTGAATGGAAAGGAGTAGCCGTTGCGCTCGTTGTGCTCACGCCCGCGGCCCGGTGCGGCGTCTATTGTTACGACCAAAGCCTCCCAGCCGAGATCGCGCGCGCGCGTGACCATTTCGTAAGAGCCCTCCTCATCTGCCCACGGATATAGCTGAAACCACTTGCGTGCAGCAGGCACTTTCTCGCTGACTTCTTCCATCGAGGTCAGTGCGCCCGTGGCCAGCGTGAAAGGAATGCCCGCCGCGGCCGCGGCCCGCGCCAGTTCCACCTCGCCCTGATACCACATCAGTCCGGCGCTGCCGGTGGGCGCGATCCCGAACGGCAGTTCTATGCGCTTGCCGAAGATCTCCGTGCCGAGATCGCGCTCCGACCAGTCGTTGAGAAAGCGCGTGCGCAGCTTGATGCGCTGAAACGCCGCCCGGTTTTCCTCGAGCGAAATCCCGTCCTCCGTGCCTTTGTCGACGTATTCGAAGATGCCTTTCGGCAGGCGGCGTTGCGCGGCCTCGCGCAGATCAAAGATGTTGTAGCAGCGATTCAGGTCTGTCATCAAATGAACCGGGCCGCCTAGTAACGGACGCCCGGCGTCGAGCCGCCGTCGATGGCAATGCTCTGACCCGTGATCGCCGATGCATTCGGCGAAGCAAGGAAGAGCACCATAGGCGCGATGTCCTTCGGCTCGACGAGGCGGCCGATGGGAAACTGCTTGATGAAGCTTTTCTCGGCCTCGGCCTCGCTCACGCCCAGCTCTTTCGCGCGCGCGGCGAGCCGCTTGGGATAGCGGTCGGTCTTGGTGAAGGGCGGGTGGACAACGTTCACCGTAATGCCCTGGGGCGCCACCATCGTGCTGAACTGTTTGCAGAAGGCGATGATCGACGAATTGCCTAGCGCGCTGGGCAGCGCGGTGGGGCCGGCATGGAACGCGGCGTTGCCGCCGATGCAGATCACGCGACCGCGCGACTTGCGCAAGTGCGGGAGCGCAGCGCGGCAGCAGCGCATGTAAGCCAGCGTCTTGCCTTTCAGCCGTTCCAGCAGCCCTTCGTCGTCCAGCGTCTCGATGTTGCCGCTGATTGCAGTCGAAGCGTTGTTGACCAGAATGTCGAGGCCGCCAAATGCATCGACCGCTGCCTGCACTGCGGCGATACAGCCTTCACCGGTGAAGAGATCGACCGCGACGGCCTTCGCCTTCACGCCCTTCGCCGCAATCTGCGCTTCCGCAGCCGCTAGCGCCACCTTGTCGCGGCCGCAGATGACGACGTTGGCGCCCTCGCCCGCGAAAGCCAGCGCGATGCCGAGACCCACGCCGCGATTTCCGCCGGTGACCAATACCGATTTGCCCTTCAACTGGAGATCCATGTCCTGCGCCCTCTCGTTTTATTGTGATAGATGATGGTTATGCCAGACCCGAAGTCTAACTTAAGTGCAGTGCTTCTTTAAATGCGACGATACTGCACCCCCTCCCCCTCCCAACCTCCCCCTTGAAGGGCGAGGAGTTTCTATTTTGTGCTATTGAAATATTCCCTCCCTTTCAAGGGGAGGGGAGGGCTGGGGTGGGGATAGGGTTACGACACTGACGGGGCATTTCTCGGCACGACATATAATGTTTGCGGAAACCGCGAAAGAAATCTGATGCTCTCCGACCGCTACGACCTTCCCGTCTCCACCACCTCCGCAGCCGCCCGGGACGCCTATGCAGAAGGCTACGACCTGGCGCTCACCGTGTATCCCGGTGCGATGGAGGCGTTCGACCGTGCGCTCGCTGCCGACACCGGACTCGCCCTTGCGCACGCGGGCAAGGCGCAGATCCTCATGCGTGAAGGCAAGGCTGCTGCGGCGCGGGCGTCCCTGGCGACGGCCAAAGATTTGGCCGCTGGCGTATCCGCCAGAGAAGCAGGACATATCCGCTTCTTCGACCTTGCGTACTCGGGACAGAGCGACGCCGCCATTGAACACCTGAACGCCCATCTCGCCGAGTGGCCGCGCGATGCATTGATGGTAGCGACGGCCGCGAATCCTAACGGTCTCATCGGGAGCTCGGGCCGCGTCGGCAACAAACGGCAGACCGCGCAGTTGCTCGACCGTCTCGCCCCGCATTACGGCGACGATTACTGGTTTCTTTCCTATCACGCGATCGCGCTCGGCGAAGATGGCCGTGTCGCGGAGGCCCGGCCGAAGATCGAACGATCCGTGCAGCTCAACCAGAAGAACGCGCATTGCGCGCATGGCGTCGCGCACGTCGGCTACGAGAGCGGCGACGCGGATTTCGGCCGCGACTTCCTTTCTACCTGGCTCGCGACCTATCCGCGCGACGCGGCGTTCCACGGGCATCTCAGCTGGCATCTCTCACTGCTCGAGTTGGCCGCGGGCAACTGGACTGCGGCGCAGCAGCTTTACCGCGACGCCATCGCGCCCGACCGGCACCCCGGCGGACCGCAGCAAAAAACGTGGGACGGCGTGGCGTTTCTCTGGCGCTCCGAGCTGGCCGGCCATCCGCGTAACGAGCCCGCATGGCGCACACTGTACGATTATGCCGCGAGCAATCTGCCGCGGCCGGGCGCCGGCCTCGCGGATCTGCATGTCATGCTCACTCACGCGGTCATGCGTGATGACGCCGCGCTGTCTGCCCGCACCGGACAAATCAAGGAGCTGGTAGGCGGGAATTGCTATGCGTCCGGCTCCTACGTACCCGAGCTGTCGCGCGGCTTCGTCGCATTTGAACGCGGGGACTATGCGGCGGCGATCGCTGCACTTACCCCGCTGGTTCGGCAAAGCGAACGCATCGGCGGCAGCCGCGCGCAGCATGACCTCATCGAGTTCACGCTGCTCAAGGCCTACCTCAACGCCGGGCTGCTCGAAGAGGCCCGCCAGTTTCTCGCGACGCGCAGGCCGGGAGCCGCGGGCGCTACGGTAGCGGGCGCCGCGGCGCTATAGAGCAACGGCAGGCGCGGCTACCGAATGATTGCTGACGACCTCCAGCACGAGCTTGCGCTCCGCATTAAATAGCTCCGTGCGCACCACTGCGATGTTGCGGCCGCTTTGCAGGATGATCGAGCGTGCGCTGATCGCCTTGCCCTTACCGGGGCTGATGTACCACGCCGACGCGCCGGTGAGCAGCGGATGATCGGGCACCGTGGCCTCTGCGGTGGCGAGTGCTGCGTGAAGCAGAAATCCCCCCTGCACATGGCCCACGCGGTTGCCGATATGCGTGCCGACGGTCAGCCGGCCGGTAGCGCCTTGCGCGGTGCGCTTGACCTGCGGATTGCATAACGGCCCGAGCAAGTCGCCGTTTTGCGCTTCGCGCAGCGCCTTCTCGACACTGCGCAGCGTCGCTTTTTCGTTGGCTTCGAGTACATTTTTTTTCAGCAGCGGCCACGCGTTGCCATTCTCGCCGCCTTCCCATGGCGCGCCGCGCACCACCACGTCTTTAGGCGCAGGCGGCGCCACCCAGGTGCCCGACATGCGCATGACTTCGCGGCCCTCGCACAGGATGCGTCCGGCGGCAACGCATTCGGGCAGCGCGGTGATCTGTGAAAACCCGTTGCCACGCCCGCCCGCCGTCATCCGGCCTCGCGCAGGCTCGCCCGTGAATTCGACCCTGAGCATCAAAGTCGCGGTGCGTGAATTGGGATCGACAAACACACGGATCGCGCCTGCCAGCGCTATGTCTGCCAGGTAAAGCAGCGCGGCCCGATTGACGATGCCATTCGCGTCGGCGCAATGCGGTCCCGGATCGATGGTGAATTCCACACCATCCGCTTCAAAGCGCGGCACGTTCAAATTGAAAAAATAGCCCGCAAAATGCAAGCCCGGCGCGCGGTTGCTCGAGATTGCGCGCAGCGTCTGGCTGCGGATGAATGCGGTGTCCTGCGTGGAGAAACTCACGATGAAATTCCTGTTGACCTGTGACGCGACTACCCGCGTGCTGCAATTTCGCGGGTTCGCTTTTCGTTGACTTTGATGACATGCGCCTGATAAGCGGGGCGTGCCGCGAGCCGCTCATACCACGAGCGCACGTTGGGATGCGCGGGCTGCGCTGCTTTCGGCGTCCAGTGGAACCACCGGTGAGTCAGCGATCCCGCCGGAATATCGGCCATGGTTAATTTATCGCCGCACAGGTACTGCCGATCGGCAAGATGCCGTTCGAGAATGTCGAGCCATTGCACCTGAGCCCTGGCCGCTTTGAGAACAGCGTCATGGCTGCGCTTGTCTTCCGGTCCAAAATAATTTTGCAGATAGATGCTGTTGAAGCCCGCAAAGTTGAGCGAGCTCCAGTCCATCCACTTCTCCGCGTCGGCGCGGCCGCGCGGGGTATCGGGACATAGGTTGCCAAGACTGTGCTTCGAGCACAGATAGCGCACCACCGCACCGGATTCCCACAGCGTCCAGCCATCATCTTCCTCGAGCGTCGGCAGCCGCCCGTTCGGATTCTTGCGGCGGTACTCCGGGTCGTCATTGCCGCCGAATTCGCCGCCCCAGTCGATGCGCTCGTGGGCGATGCCCAGCTCGCCTATCGCCCACATCGCCTTGATGACGTTCGAGCCGTCGGCCCGTCCCCATATTTTCAGCATGCCGCTTGCCTCGCCTTCCTTGTCTAGAGTGAAACATAACCACCGGGTGGTTCGCGCATGAAGCGGGCTATTTCCTTGCCCTCGCGTCGGTGAGTTCCTTTTCCAGCTGGTCGATGCGGGATTGCAGCGTCGACAACCTGGAATTGAGCAGTCCGACGTTGAAGAACGTGACGTTCTCCGCCGGTGCGTCGAGAGTATTGCCGTAACCGAGCCAGGACGAATCGTAGACCTTGACGTTCTTGAAGCCGAGCTGTTGCAACACACCAGCGGTCTCGGATGCGCGCGCGCCGCTTTGGCAGTAGACGATCGTTTCCTTGCTCGGGTCGAGATTGGCGTACAGCGCCAGCAACTGGTCGGCCGGCTTGAGCGACATGCCTCTATTGTCGGAGACCTGCTTTTTCGCCAGCTTCATCGGTGTTTCGGGATCAACCCAGTTCATCTCGTACGGGATATTGACCGCGCCGGGAATGTGGCCGCCGCGGATCGCGCGTATGTCTTCGCCGCGGAATTCACCCGCCGTGCGCGCGTCGATGATTTGCACGTTGGGGTTTTTCAGTTGCGCGATCATCTGCGCGGTGCTGACCGCGACCGACCCATTGGCACTCAACTTGAGCGATATCGGCGGAAGTCTGGCTGCCTCGGTGCTGATGGCCTTGCCGGCAGCTCGCCAGTCATCGATCCCGCCATGATAGACATGAGCATGCGTTCCGCCGAAATACTGCATCGCGTACAGACCGAGATACGGGTTCCAGGTGCCGCGGGTACCGTAGACGACAATTTCCCGCGCGGGATCGATGCCGGCCGCGCCGAGAATTTTTTCGATCTTGTCGGTCGCGAGAAAATCCTCGGTGTTCGGATCGCGCAGCACTTGAGCGGCATCGCCGATGCTGATCGCGCCGGGCAAGTGCCCCTCACCGTAATCTTTGGCGTTGCGCACATCCCAGAGGATGGCTCCCCGCTTCGTCGCGTCGGCAACGAACGCCGAATCCACGATCGGGCCTGCTGCAGCCCACCCGAGGTTGCACAACAGCCCCAGCGCCATGGCAACGCATAATTGCTTCATGATCTCTCTCCTTTGATTCCGGCACCACCGGTGCACGTAGTATAAGCCGGGCTCTGCCGTCCTTCCCGAAAATTCGGTATGCTCTTAGCTTCCCGCTTGAACACGCCGCAACCCGATCATCAAAGAGGAGTCTTCGTGGCCCGTCCCATTATCGGATTCGTTCTTGCCCTCTTAACATTTGCCGGCGACGCTCATGCGCAGCAGCAGGGCGGCACGCCGCAGACCAACCAGGTGCAGCCCGTCAACAGCGGCGCCAATCCTTATCGCGCGATCCGCGATTGGGCAAAAATCGAGAGTGAGGCGCGACCGTGGGGTGGCTCCAACGGCGTTGCGATCGATCGGGACGGTAAGACCGTATGGGCGACGGACCGCTGCTCGCCAGGCATCGCGCCCGGCTGCCTCGGTAACAAGGCGAACCCGGTTCATCATTTCGATGAGTCGGGAAAAGAGATCAGAAGTTTCGGCAGCGGCCTGTTCGTGTGGCCGCATGGCATCCACGTCGACCGCGACGGCAACGTGTGGGTGACCGACTCGCGGGCGCCAAGCGCTGATGAACTGGCGAAGGTTCCCGGTGAAGCGAACAAGGGCAGCGTTGCGTTCAAGTTTAGTCCGGAAGGAAAACTTTTGATGACCCTCGGCAAGCCGGGTGTGCGCGGAAATCCGCCCGATGCTTTAACTGATCCCACCGATGTCGTGACAGATCCGGAGAACGGCGACATCTACGTCGCAGAGAGCCACACCGACGTCACCGACCCCAACCTGGTCGGGCGCATCTCGGTGTTCGACAAGGATGGAAAGTTCAAGCGCATTATCGGCAAGACCGGCACCGGGCCGGGCGAGTTCCGCACGCCGCACGCGCTGGAGTTCGACTCACGCGGCCGGCTGATCGTCGCCGATCGACATAACCATCGCATCGTAATCCTTACGAAGGAAGGAAAATTCATCGGCGAATACGCTGACTTCGGCCGCAGCAGCGGTCTCGCCATCGACAAGAACGACGTTATTTACACCGCCGACTCGGAATCGAACGCCAAATCACACCCGGGCTGGCTGCGCGGCGTTCGCATAGGCAATCTTGCCGACGGCAAAGTGACGGTATTCATTCCACCGCACGCCGTGCCGGACTCACCCGATGGCGCCATGGGTGAAGGCATTGCCATAGACGCCGCCGGAAATATTTTCACCGCAGAGGCGCAACTGCGGGGCGTGACGAAATACGTCAGGGATAAATAGCCGGAGGCATAAAACGTAACCGGGCGTTTCGCAGCGCGTGCCAGAAACTATTGGCTATGCCTCTCGTTCAACTCGATGTACGTGCCCCACGGATCATAGATAAACGCCAGCGCATCGCGCGTCTTTTCGTTGCGATTGATCGGGCGGTCAAGCTTGATGCCTGCGGCCGCGAGCTTCTGAGTGAAAGCATCGATGTCCTTCACATCGAAACCGATGTGATCGAGCACTCGTCCCTTCGTCGTCACGGCCGGCGTCTCGCTCTTCGCAAACCGCATCTGCACGCCGGGAATGTCCGCCACTGGATTTTTCGCGCGCTCGCCGGCCTTGGCGCCGAAGGTCTTGACGTACCATGCCTGCGCCTCGGGAATCGCGGCTTCCGGCAAAAACAAATGCACGTGCTCATGCCGGATCGGCTCTGACTGTTTTTTGTCCTCGAGAATTTCGATGCGCAATCCGTCGGGTGTGGTCACATACGCCTGATCGAGCCTGCCGTTGCTGCCGGGCTCCACCGGCACGCCGGCCGCCTTCCAGCGCGCCATCGAAGCCTGCACATCGTTGACGATGAATCCGACATGGTTCACGACCGACCCGATAGTGCCGCCGTTCGCCGGGGCCGCGGGCTGCCGCAGATGCAGGTTGACCACGACGCCGGGAAATCGAACAAGCTCGAAATCGCCCGGCTTCATCGCCGTGCCGCCCATCGCGACAAACATTTTCTTGCTGGCTTCGACGTCGCGCGAATTGAGATGCCAGTGGCCCATTGTCACGCCGGCTTCATTAAATGGATACGGCTGCGCGAGCGCGGCCCCTGCCGAGAAACAAAGTACGGCAATCAGCTTTTTCATGATCTCTCCCCCATTTGGATTTCATCTTCAAGAGCACCCGGCCAGCGCATGCGCTCTTGAGTGCATCAAGTCAATTCACACCATGCTACCGCAAGCCGCATTTCGCGGACTAGAAAGTTTTATTGTCAGGCCGGCTTCACCTTACCCACCGGCACAATGCCCCAATGGATCAGCAATGCACAGGTGGCAGCCGCCATCGCAATCGCGCACACCGCCAGCCAGCCGTACACTGCATACGCGGTGCTGGTGAGAAGCGCCCCCGCCGCGTTGCCGCTCCACACATGCATGCCGAAGATGGTATTGGCGCGCGCGCGTGAGTCGGGCACTGCAGCGTTGACCAGCGTTTGATTCGCCACCATCGCAGTGCGCAGGCCGCAGTCGAGCATGACCGCGCCGGCGACCACAAACGCGATTGACGCGGATGAGATGCCGAACGCAACCCACGCGCAGATCATCACGCACACCCCGGTGGTCACCACCGGCGTTGCGCCAACGCGATCCATCCAGCGTCCGGCGGGCCGCGTAATGAGTATGCCCGCAGCGCCGGGGATACCGATCAGGCCGGCGGCGGTCGGGCCGACATGGTGCAGGGTCGCCAGCATAGACGCGACCACCGCCCAGAAACCGCCATAACCGATGCCCAGCAAAAACTGGATCGCCGCCGCGCGCCGCACATCGCCGTGCTTGCGATACATCGTGAACATCGACCCGAGCAAATCGCCATAAGCCATCCGCGTGGTCGGGCGCGTATGCGGCAGCCACGCCAGCAGCGCGCACACCAGCGCGCAATGCAGGCCGGTTGAAAACACATAGCTCCAGCGCCACCCGAAGTGCGTGGCAATCAGCCCGCCGGCAATGCGCGCAAACAGGATGCCGGTGAACATCGCCGTGAGTTGCGTGCCCACCGCGCGTCCGCGATGCTGCGGCGGCGCGATCTCGACCACGATGGAAACGAACACCAGCCCCACCGACGCGCATATTCCTGTGACGAAGCTCGCTGCCGCCAGGACGGCAATGGACGGCGCCGCCGCCATCGCCGCCTGCGCCATGCCCAGCACCAGAATCATGCCGATGATCAGCCAGCGCTTGCTGACACGGTCGCCCAGCGGCACCAGCAACGCGATGCCCGCGAGCATGCCGCCGAAAGACAGTGTGGGTATCCAGCCCACGGCCGCGGGACTGGCCTGGAATTCATTGGCGATCGTCGCCAGCATCGGCGTCTGATAGTGGATGCCGCCGGCGACGACAAACGCCGAACCGATCAACAGCGCGATTAGTGCGCGATGGTTTTCTACGACGGCAGTGGTGGTGCTGGACAAAGCTGATCCTTATCGCTGCATTTCAAAGTCGGGGGAATTTACGCGGGCTATGACGGTATGTCACCCCCGCATCACGTCACCGACGCCGATGTCAGGTCTTCACCGTCGTCGCTGCACCGCGGAGTATAACGACCCCGTCGAGGACGCCCAAAGCCAAACCCGATAGCTGAAAAATAGAGTCCAGGGTCGTTATGTTCGGTAGCGCACATAGCCCGCACTATCGATTTTGCTAGGATTTTCATATCGTCGGAACAGGTGTGTTGATCATGGCGGAGGTCAAACCAATCTCAATGATATTGCTGAGGTGTCCGGCCGACCATCGGTTTAACCGCATGGGGCCATGAGGTAACCATGGCTTCGGACGGCATGGCGGGAGTAACGCGCGTCGCGGAGGACCGGCCGGATCTCGTACTCGTCGATCTCGGGCTGTCGGTGATGAACGGTTCTGACGTCGCGCGCGCAATCCGTTCCTGCGTTAGGGTCGAACGCCATATTTCGGCTTCGGGCCGACGCCGGCTGCAAGACGCGGCTGCATCGCCTTCACGAAACGACATAAGTACGGGCGTGTCTCGCGCGGATCGATGAGGTCTTCCACCGCGAACGCCTCGGCAGTGAGAAAAGGTGAAGTGATCTTCTTCAATTCCGCTTCGAGCTCTTTCTCGCGCTGCTTGGGATCCGGGGCATTCTGAATTTCACGCTTGTACTGAGCGCCGACACCGCCTTCGACCGCAAGCGATCCCCACTCGCCGGAAGGCCACGCCACTTTGAAATCGAGCCCGTACTTGTCGATGCCCACGCCGCCGCCCATGCCATAGCACTTGCGCGTAATCACGGAAATGATGGGGACGGTCGCCTGGCATTTCGCATGAATCGCGCGCGCGCCCTCGCGCAGGATCGCGGCCTCTTCCGATTCTTTACCGATCATGAAGCCCGGCACGTCCATGAAGAAAATAAGCGGGATATGGAAGCAGTCGCACAATTCGATGAAGTGCGCCTGCTTGCGCGCAGACTTGACGTCGATGCGGCCGCCGACCATCGGATTGTTCGCAATGATGCCGACCACATAGCCGTTCATGCGGGCCAGCGCGGTGATCGCCGAGCGGCCGAATGTCGCCTGGATCTCGAACAGCGAGCCGCGATCGACGATCATCTCGACCGCCTTCTTCATGTCGTAGGGCTTGCGCGGGTCGCGCGGCACGATGCGGATCAATTCGTCCTCGCAACGGTCAATCGGGTCGTCAATCGGCACCACCGGCGGCAACTGCCAGACATTGGTCGGCATGTAAGAGAGAAAACGCCGTATCATGCTGAAGCATTCTTCTTCGCTCGCCGCGACGTTGTCGATGGTGCCGGCCTTGTCCGCCGCGACGCGATACCCGCCTAATTCTTCTTTCGTGATCTTCTGGCCCAGCCCGCGCTCGACGATCGGCGGGCCGGAGGCAAAAATCGTGCTGTTCTTCACCATGATGGACCAGTGCGACATGACGGCGCGCATCGCCGGGCCGCCGGCGGCAATGCCGAGCACCGCGCTTACCACTGGCACCGTCCCGAGCAATTCCGCGACGTTCACGCCCGGATCGTTGGTGTGGCCGGGAAACACCGTGTAACCGCGTTTGGCCGACGCCACACCGCCGCCATAGCCGTCGACCAGGCGTATCAGCGGAATGCGGTAAGCGCAGGCGAGATCGTCGACAAACCCGCCCTGCCCGCCCTTGCGCCGGCCATGCCCCCAACTGGTGCCGCCGCGTATGGTCGTGTCTTCGCCGCCGATGGCGACAGTTCGCCCGTCGATTTCCGCGATCCCCATCACATAGGGCGCGGGCGTTACCTTTACCAGTTTTCCAGCGCTGTCGTACTCGCCCTTGCCGGTCAGCTTGCCGACCTCCTGAAACGACCCGCGATCGGCGATGCCCGCGATCCGTTCACGCACGGTCAGGAAGCCTTTCTCGTGGCGCAGGCGCACAGCTTCCGCTCCGCCCATTTCCTCCGCCCACTTGTGCCTCAGCTTGATTTCTTCGGCTTCCTGCTCCCAGCCTGTCGCATCTTTGTTGCTCATGTAGCCCTCGATTCGTTTATCGATCCTGCTGCCAGCTATCTTGCCCGCCGCGCGAGCCCGAGCTCGCTCAGCGCGGAATCCAGTTCTTTGTATTGCATGTCCCAATAGCGCCGGGTATCCGCGCCGTTAAGATAATGAACGACGTTGTAATTCTTCTCCGCGTCCGCCTTCCATTCTTCAGTCTGGCTCAATGCCGAGAAAGCGGCATCCCAGTAATTTACCTGCGCAGCGGTGAGGTCCTTCGCAGCGACCACGCCGCGCCAGCTGTCGAAGACGGCATTCGCACCCTGCTCCTTCCACGTGGGAATATTCGCGAGCGATCCGCCCATGCGCTGTGCCGCGCTCATGCCGACAATGCGCAGACTGCCGGCGGTGACGTACGGCAGCAATGCAGTAAATGTCGAGGCGGCGGCGTCGACATGCCCTCCGAGCAATGCGGTCAACGACTGACTGGAAGATTTGAACGCGACCACTTTCATGCGTTTGATATCGACGCCGGCCGCTTTCATGGGCAGCGCCACCCCCATGTGAATATGGTTGCCGATGGCGGTGGCGATCGCGATGCTCAATGAATCCGGCGCCTGCTTCAGACGCTGGATCATGTCGCGCCCGGTCTTGATCGGTGAATCGGCTTTGACGCTGACAAAAATATATTCGTTGAACAACATGGCGACGGGCGTGAAGTCATCGTACTTGAAAGTCGTCGTGCCCATGATGCGTCCGGTGAGCAGCGTCGGCGCGAGCATCATCAGGTAATGCGGATCACGCGGGTGCTGCGCCAGATACGAAGCCGCGATCGTTCCGCCGCCGCCCGGCTTGTTCGTGATGATCGTGGGAAATACGATCTTGCGCGTTTGCCAGATGCCCTGGATGAGGCGTGCAGTCAGATCCTGATTGCCGCCCTCGGCCGCCGTCACGATGATCTCGACAGTCCGCTCGGGCTTCCATTGCGCTGCGACGCCTCCACTGCACGCCAGCAATAATGCCGCGACGGCAAAACAGGCGTAATCAGATAGCCTTGTCATTTGGGTTCACTGGCAGACGTCATTGCGCTTTGAACCGCGAGGCCGACGACTTTTTCGGATTCCAGCCGTTTTATCTCCGCGACCGACAAGCCTAGCACTTCGCGCAGCACGTCGAAAGTATCGCGGCCGACGCCGCCGCCGCTTTTGCGGATAGCGCCCGGCGTGCGCGTCAGGCGCGGCACGGGCGCCGCCATCGTCATTGATCCGAGATCCTCGTCGGGCACCACCGCCAGCATGCCGCGCGCTTGATAATGAGGGTCCTTGAAGATTTCGGTCATCGTGAATATGCGCGTGAATACGACGTCGTGCGCACTCAGTTCGCGCTCGGCGTCGGCATAATCGCGCGCGTCCATCCACGCGGCCACGATCCCGTCGATCTCCTCCGCATGCTTGACACGCTCGAGGCGCGTGTTGAACCGCTTGTCGTCGAGAATGTCCGCGCGACCCATGGCGAAACACAATCGGCGAAAGCTGTTGGTCTGCGCGCCCTGCACGTGAACGTAATGCTTGTCGCGCGTCAGGAATAAGCTGTTGACGACGCTGCCGGTGTGACTCGAGCCCTCGCGGTCCACGACGTAGCCGAGCTTCTCGTACGAGCTGATATGCGCTTCCATGAAACTGAAAGCGCATTCGTAGAGCGCCGTGTCCACAACCTGCCCCTGCCCGGTGCTTTCACTGTGACGCAACGCCATCATCGCGCCGAAGGCGGCGTAAAGTCCGGTGATGCAATCGGTAAGCGCGACGTTGGCGCGCGCCGGCGGACGATCGGCATCGCCCGTGACGTGACGCAGCCCGCCCACCGCTTCGCACACCACGCCATAACCGGGCCGCTGGCTGTACGGGCCCGTCTGCCCGTAACCCGATACGCGCACGAGTACCAAACGGGGATTGATCTTGGAGAGCACATCGTAGCCGAGCCCCCACTTTTCCAGAGTGCCCGGGCGGAAGTTCTCTATGACGATATCGCACTTGGCAGCGAAGCGCTTCACGAGATCCTGGCCGGCGGGAAGGCGCAGGTCGATGACTATCAGTTTTTTGTTGCGCATCAGACTCGCCGCGTAAAGCGGCTTATCCTTGAAACGCTTGCCGGACGTGCGGATCGGATCGCCGTCCGCTGCCTCGACCTTGAATACTTCGGCGCCGAAGTCGGCCAGCAGGCGCGCGCAAAATGGTCCGGCCACCGTGGTGCCCAGCTCGAGCACGCGTATTCCTTGCAGGGGCCCGGACGCGGATTGCTGTTTTTGCTGTTGCATCAATTCTCCAATAAATATTTGCCGCGACTGACTACCTGGCGATCAAATCCACCAGCACGCCATGGAGGGTTTGGTACTGCGCCGCCAGAAATGCACGCGTCGCCGCACTGCCGAGATAGTTGCCGACCCAGTCGTTCTTTTTCATGTCATCGTTCCATTCCGGCGTCTGCACCAGCCGGCTGAGCGCGCTATCCCAATAGGCGATTTGCGCCGCGGAAAGCCCCGGCGGGGCCAATACGACCCGCCAGTTGGAAGCGACGACGTCGTATCCCTGCTCCCGCCACGTCGGCACATTCGCGAAAGCACCCTCGAGCCGGGCCGGCGCCGCAACGCCGATGACCCTTAGTTTGCCGTTGATCACCTGCGGCGCCGCATTGGCGGCCGCGGTCGCGACGATGTCGATATGGCCGCCCATGACCGCCGTGATGGATTCACCGCCCGAGTTGAAAACGACGACGCGCATTTTGCGTACGTCGGCGCCTGCCGCTTTTGCGATCAGCCCGATAGCCACATGCTGCATTCCTCCACGCGCCGTCGCCACCCCGGCGCTTACGGAAGCCGGGTCCGATTGCAGGCGGCGCACGAGATCGGCGCCGCTTTTTATCGGCGAATCCTCGCGGACGGCAATGACTATGTATTCGCTGAACAGCAATGCAAGCGGTGTCAGGTCGGTGTAATTCAGCTTGCTGGTGCCGGCGATATGACTGGTCAAAAGCGAAGGCGAGCTGACGGCGATGTAATGCGCATCGCCGGCGTGCTGCACGAGATAAGTATGGCTGATCGCGCCGCCGCCGCCCGGCTTGTTGACGACGTTGGTCACGACTTTGACGAGCCCGCGGTCTTTCCAGATCTGCTGCATGGTGCGCGCGGTGCGGTCCTGTGCGCCGCCCGCAGCCGAGCCGGCCACGATGTCCACCGGCCGTTCCGGCGACCAGGATTCTGCACCCGCAGCGACGATAGCAACACCCGCCAATGACAACGCAATCAAGAACCGCAACATTTGCCCTCTCCTGACATCAATTTGTTCTCCTCGCGGAATCACATCGCGCCGCGTTCGAATTGATTTCCAAAGCCGCCGCTATTCCGCGAGCCGGACACCGGCAATCACGGGCTTCCAGCGTTTTCGGTCCTCGTCGAGCGCACGCGCGAGTTCATGCGGCGTACTGCCTTGCGGCGTGACGCCCTGCGCTAACAGGCGTTTGGCCAGTTCCGGTTCGGACAGGACTTCGACGAGTTTCGAGCTGAGCTTGGCGATGATCGCACCCGGCGTGCCCGCAGGCGCGAACAGCGCGTACCAGACAGCGGAGTGAAATCCGGGCAGGGTTTCCGCCACGGTCGCAACGTCCGGCATCATCGCGAGCCGGCTGGCGCTTGTTACCGCGATGATTTTCAGTTTGCCGACTTTCGAAAACGGCAGCACCGGCGGCACGCTGTTGAACATGAACTGGACTTGTCCGGCCACCATGTCGGTGAGTGCCGGTACGCCGCCCTTGTACGGCACATGAGTGATATTGATGTCGGCCATAGCCTTGAACAGTTCGCCGCTCAATTGAGTTGCACTGCCCACGCCGGCCGATGCAAAGTTGAGTTGTCCCGGCTTTGCTTTGGCCAGCGCCACTAGTTCCTTCACCGAATTCGCCGGCACCTGCGGATACAGCACGAGCGCATGCGCGGCGTCGATCACCTTGCTGACCGGTGCGAAATCCCGCTGCGCGTCGTACGGCAGTTTGGCCGACATCAGAGGTTGTATGACGAGCCCGCCGGACGATCCCATGATCAGCGTGTAGCCATCGGGCGCGCTTTTAGCGAGCATCTCGTGCGCGATCATGCCGCCGGCACCCGCCCGGTTGTCGACGATGACCTGCTGGACCCACGCCTCCGCCATGCGCTGGCCGATTTCGCGCGCGACGATATCGCCGGGCCCGCCGGGCGGGAACGGTGCGATTATGCGGATCGGCTTGAGCGGATAGGACGTTGCAACGTTTGCCGCGAAAGCGGCGCCACCCATGACGGGAATGGCGAACGCAGCAACGAGCAATGGGATCCTCACTTTGTTTTGCATCGATTGCGCTGCCGGATTGATTGATTCAGACCGTGCTTTAAAAAGTCGTCGGCCAATTGTGAATGAGGTGCTTGCCGATTCCGCCGGTCAAGCGCATCGTGTGCACCTCCAGCGTTTTGATCAGGTAATTTCGCGTATCGCGCGGGTCGATCACGGATTGCGTTTCGTACAACGCCGCAAGTCCCCATACGGCGGAATCCTGCGCAATCTGCGCGGCGAGTTCCTTGAAGCGCACCGGATCGTCTTCCTCCTTGATCCCGTGCAGGATGTTGACGCCGACCGCGGGATCGACGAAGCCCAGATCCGCCGTCGGCCAGCAGGCGACTTCATCCGAGTTCCTGCCGCCGCCCATGTTGAGGTAGGCCTTGCCGAAGCTCTTGCGCAGGATGATCGAGATTTTCGGCACGGTGACCTGCGACAGCGCGTTGACCCAGTTGATGATGCGGCCGGGCGCGCCGCGCATCTCGCCCTCAAGGCCGATCAGGAAGCCGGGCACGTCGACGAGAAAAACGATCGGTATGTTGAAGGAGTCGCACAGCACGAGGAAACTCACAACCTTGTTGCACGCATCGACATCCAATGCGCCGCCCTTCTGCTGCGGATTGTTGGCGATAACGCCGACCGTGCTGCCGTTGAGCCGCGTCAAGCCGGTAACGATCGCTTTGCCGAACGAAGCCTTCAATTCGAACAGGCTGCCGGGATCGACAATAGAATTGATGATCTTGCGCACGTCGTAAATCTCGCTGCGCGATTCAGGCACGAGCTTGAGTATGTCCTTGCAGGCTTCATCGGCGCCGGCGGGCACCGGATGTTTCGGCGGCGCTTCGTTTTGATGTCCAGGCAAATAGGACAGGAACTTCTTCACCGCATCCAGCGCCTGCTCGTCGGTATCGACGGCCATGTCGACGAGGCCCGAGACCCGCGTATGCATCTTCCAGCCGCCCAGTTCTTCCGCGGTCACTGCACGACCGATGGCTTTTTCCGCAACCCGGTGGCTTGCGACCGCCAACGTCGCGCCTTTGCGCATGACGACGTAGTCGGACAGGCACGCGTACCACGCCGAATGGCCGAAACAATTGCCGAGCAGCGCCGAAGCCCACGGCGACTGGCGCGTGCGCTGATATTCCGCGCCGTCCTGGCCGATGATGGCGCGTCCCGATGCGCCCATGCGGTCAGGCATGCGCGCGCCGCTCGTCTCGCCGAGAAATATCATCGGAAAGCCGCGTTTGTTAGCGACATTCTTGACGTGCTTGACCTTCTTTTGGTTGACGAGCGCGCTCGAGGCGCCGAGCACCGTGAAGTCATTGGAAATCACGCCGACCGGCCGGCCCTCTACCTTGCCGAAACCGCACACCTTGCCATCCGCGGGCGTCTTATGACGCATCTCCGGGCGTGAAGACGCGGCGAACAATCCGGACTCATTGAAACTGCCGTCATCGAGCAGATAGTCGACTCGCTCGCGCGCATTCAAAATGCCTTGAGCACGCCGCTTCGCCAGTTTCTCGGGGCCGCCCATGGCCATGGCGCGCAGACGCCTTTCCTCGAACTCTTCGATCAGTGCAGTGAACGGCATAGTTGACCTTCTTGTTTTCGATGATTGACGCGCTGCCTGGATGGCCTAACCGGCAATTGCGGCGACCCCACCCGCCCGCCTTTATCAGTTGGCTGCGGATCCAACGGTCGGCAAAGTCGCGGCTCTACCCCTCCAGCACTGCCACGACCTGGCCCTCGGTGACCTTTTTTTTCAGTATCGTCGCGCTGGCAGACTAGCACCGTGAAGCATACCTCTCAAGAATATCGTGTTATCGTGGTATTCCTTTTGATTATCCTGAAATGACGTGAAGCTCCAGCAACTGAAATATATTGTCGAGGTGTGCCGGCACAACAACCATTTTTCCGACGCCGCCGAGCACCTGCACACCTCTCAGCCGGGACTGAGCAAGCAAATCCAGATGCTCGAAGCGGAGCTCGGCTTCGCGGTGTTCCATCGCAGCCGCAATCGCATCCTGGGGCTCACCGACCCCGGCCGCGAAATAGTAGAAATTGCCAAGCGCGTCATCATGGATGTCGAAAGCATGAAGTCAGTGCAAGCCGATCTGGCCGCGCAAACGCATGGCTCGCTGACGATCGCCACTACGCATACGCCCGCACGCTATGTGCTGCCCGACATAGTGCAGCGCTTCGTCACGCGCTATCCGGAAGTGACAGTCGGGTTGCGGCAAGGCAACCCCGCGCAGATCTGCGCGATGGTCGATGAAGGGACTGCGGACATCGCGATCGGTAGCGAGACGAGCCAGCAGTTCGGCAATCTCGTTATGCTGCCCTGTTTTCAGCTGGCACGCAGCATCGTGGCCCGGAAAGGACACCCTATCCTGCGCATTAAGCGCCCTTCGCTGGAGCAGATCGCAAAATACCCGATCATCACGAACGACCCGGCGTTCAGCGGCCGCTGGCGAGTCATGGACGCATTCAAAAAACGCGGGCTGTCGCCCAGACTCATGTTCGGCATTGTGGACGCCGACGTAAGCAAAGCCTATGTCGAACGCGACCTGGGCATCGCTATTCTGCCGACCATGGCAATCGATTCGTCGCGCGAAATGAATCTGCGGGGCCGCGATATCAGCCACTTGTTTCCGCCGAGCACCATATACGTAACGCTCCGCAAAAATGCCTACCTCCGGCAATTCGTTTTCGACTTTATAAATCTGCTCTCGCCTACGCTGACGACAGCTTCGATAGCTGCAGCGCTCCGCGGTAAAAAGCAGGCTGGAACCCGTTCGATAAACTGAACGGTCGGGCCTGCAAGCCTTGATCCTGCAGCCCGGGACCCGCGTGCCGCGCCGGCGCCCGGAAAATTCGGTATGCTCCGTCTTGCGGCCGGTTAAACAGCGCGGCCCTCATAAATCCCTGGATTCAAGGAAACACTTCGTGCGTATCAACGCCTCATGGCAGCTCAGTGCGCTTGCGCTGTCTGCGATCATCACCATGGCGGACTCGATGAACTCGTTCGCCGCCTATCCTGACCGTCCCATCCGCTGGGTCGTCCCCGGCGCGGCCGGCAGCGGCGTTGACGCAGGCGCACGGATGATCTCGAACGAGCTCTCGGTAAACTTGGGCCAGCAAGTCGTGGTGGACAATCGCTCCGGAGCCGGCGGCGCAATCGGCATCGAGCTGGTGGCCAAAGCGTCGCCCGATGGCTATGCCATGGTGTCGGGCAACAGCACGAACATCGTGATGAACCGCTTCGCGCACGCCAAGCTCCCCTACGATCCGGATCGCCAGCTGCGCGCGGTCGTGCAGACCCATTCGCAGCCGAACGTACTCGTCGGCTATCTCGGCCTTCCCGTGAAGAATGTGAGCGAGCTCATCGATTACGCCAGGAAAAATCCGGGCGCGTTATCGTATTCGTCATCCGGCAACGGTTCCAGCCTGCATTTTGCCGGCGAGCTTTTCAAGCTGATGACCGGAACGGAAATCACCCACGTGCCCTATGCGAGCGTGCCGGTGGCGCTCAACGATCTTTTTGGCGGTCGCGTGCCGCTCATGTTCGGCAATATGAGCGCGCTCGCACCGCACGTCAGAGCGGGCAAACTGCGCGCCCTCGCTGTCACGTCGAGCAAGCGATCGACGGTGATGCCCGAACTGCCGACCGTGGCCGAGAGCGGTTTGCCGGGATATGAAGTCGTCGCCTGGGGCGGCATCATGGTGCCTGCGGCGACACCGCAGACCATCGTGGACAAAATTAACGCTGCCGCGAACGGGGCGCTGCAGACTCCCAGTGTCAAAGAGAAGGCCGCGGGGCTCGGCCTGGATCTCGCCGGCGGGAGCGCCAAAAATTTCGCGGCGCTTATACAGAGCGAGTACGTCAAATGGGGCAACGTGGCAAAAAAAGTGGGGATCAAACCAGAATGAGCGCAGAACATAAAGACATGCTGTTGGCCGAGGCACGGCTTTCGAGCCCGCCTTCCGAGCAATTCCTGCGGCACTACCATGTGCCCAGCCTTGCCCGCGAAAAGCGGCAACTCCAGAACTACATGGCGGTGGACCTCGCTCACACCGTGATGCTCGTGGAGGAAGGCATCCTCGCCCGCGACCACGGGGCCGCCATACTGAAGACCCTGCTGGAAATTCTCGCCATGCCTCCCGAGGATTTTCAGATCGACCCGGTCAAGGGAACCTTCCTGCTGCAGGTCGAGGCGTTCCTGTCGCAGCGCATTGGTGAAGATACTGCGGGACGAATGCACACGGGCCGCAGCCGCATCGATCAGGGCGCTACTGTTCGACGCCACTTCAAACGCGGCCGCATGCTGGATACGATGGAAAGCTTGCTCCGGCTGCAGCGCGCGGTTATTAGCCAGGCGAAGCGCCATACGCGGACGATCATGCCGGGTTACACCCACATGCAGCACGCCCAGCCGTGGGTGTTCGGTCACTACCTCTTGAGTTTCTGCACCAAGTTCCGCGAGGATTTCCAGCGCATGGTGGAATGCTACGCGCGCGTGAATCTGAATCCGCTCGGCGCGGTCGGCCTGTCGGGAACCTCATGGCCGCTGAATCGTCAGCGCACGACAGAACTGCTGGGCTTCTCCGGCCTGGTGGAAAACTCCAAGCTCGGCCGCGAGGCTTACTACGCGGCTGAAGCGATTGCCGCTTTATCGTACGTCATGTGCGACCTCAACGACCTCGCGACCGATTTTCATGTGTGGTCCACCACGGAGTTTGGATTGGTCGAGAGCGACGACGCCTATTGCGGGACGAGCAGCATCTTTCC
This sequence comes from Betaproteobacteria bacterium, assembly GCA_025363575.1. Next base: position 27,532 of record JANYDM010000050.1, read on the forward strand.
GCAGAAAAAAAACCCGAACTCGCTCGAAACGATCAAGCGGGCCGGCGGCGCCTCGGTCACGTGGCTGGCATCCGCGCTCGCTACCTATCGGGCCGAAGGGACCGGCGATCAGGCGATGCGCGGCCTGCCGATGATCGACGATGCTTTCAACACCACCGAGGGTATGTGCGATCTCAGCACGGGCGTGGTGGAGACACTGATCGTTCACGAAGACCGCATGCGCGAGCTGGTTGCCAATAGCTGGTGCACATCGAGCAACCTCGCCGACGTGATCGTGCGGGAACAAGGAGTCTCCTTCCGCCAGACCCACCACGTCGTCGCGCGCCTTGTGAGAATTTGCCTGGCGGAGAAAGTTCTGCCATCGAAGGTGACGGTCGCTATTTTGAATCGCGCCGCGCAGGAGACTATCGGCAAAAACATCGACATGCAGGAATCTGCGCTGCGCGACTCGCTCAATCCCGATGTCTTCGTGCGTACGCGCGTGACCACCGG
>JANYDM010000078.1 GCA_025363575.1 Betaproteobacteria bacterium
GTCGCTGAAACTCAGGAAGCGAGCGAGGAAACGGCAAATCGTCTCGATCAAGCACGTCGATAACCATGGCCATCTCAGATTGGCGCAGATGCTCAACATACTACCGGTAGTGGGTCTGGGAGACAACCGGATAAGCACGGTGTAAAGCATGTACTGCGCGAGCATTGCGCCTGCCAAAACGGTCACGAGCTTGCCCGCGCCCCGCAGGCGGGCGAGCTTGCGAAAAGAGTTGAGCGGATTTGCCGCCTTTAACGCGAACGCGCGCCGTTGCTGCGGCGGCAGCGACTCGGGCAGCACGAAGCAACCGTACAGCAGGTTGGCCGCTGCCAGACCGCCGGCGACGTAGAACGGCAGCTGTACATTGACGGTGCCAAGCCACCCGCCGAGCACCGGCCCCAGCGCGAAGCCCACGCCCGACATCGCGGCGAGCTTGCCAAAGCGCGCAGTGCGTTCTTCCGCCGTGGTGATATCGGCTACGTACGCGTTGGCGACTGATACATTGGCCTGCATCGCGCCGCCCATCGCGCGTATCAGGATCAGCATCCACAGCGAAGTTACGAGTCCCATCGCGAAATAGCTCAGCGCAAGCCCGCAAAAACCGATCAGCAGCACCGGTCGCCGCCCGTAAGAGTCCGACAGCGCGCCCAAAAAAGGCGAGCCGAAAAAATTCGCGAGCCCGTAGGCGAATGCGACGGTGCCGAACCAGAAAGCCTGGCCGGTCGGCGAGCCGGTGAAGCCGCCGACCAGCTCGGGCAATACTGGAATGACGATGCCGATCGAGATCATGTCGATCAACGCGGCGAACAGGATAAAAGGCATCGCGGCTTTCCCGCCGCCGCGCGCGGCAAATAACTTGAAACGAAAGCGGGATCGCGCCATGGAATTTGCCTGCGCGGAAGCTGCTATTCGCCGGCGGCCGGCGGCCAGATGCGTTGGCCGACTGCGGGCGATCGCGGTGAATGCGTCAATTGCGGTCGCACCCGTCCCATCCAGGTCCCCGGATCATGCGCCTGCGCCTCGTGCGGCGCAAAATGGCGATCGCGCAATTCGAGCGAAACGAATTCGTGCAATATTGCGTGCTTGTAAGCGCCTGCAGTGGCAAGCATTTTGCGCGCGCCTATGCAGCCGGGCAGCGTCGCAAGCAGCGGCAACCGCTCCTGTGCATACCATGCGCCGAGATCGTCTTCGACTGCGGGACTCGCGGCATTGTAATTTCCCATCTGGATAACCGGGCCCGTCGTCAGCTCCGGACCGCGCAGTGCCGCCGCGGGCCCGTCTACACGCACTTCTTCACCTAGTATGCAAGTCGACGATTGCTGGCGCATGCCCATGTAGCGCTTCGTCTCCGCGCTCTGACGCATCAGCAACTGTCCCGGGCCTGGATTGAGAAACGTGTGCGTAGTCGCGCCGCCGAACAGCGCGAGATAGCCTTTGCCCGCAAGCTCGTAGTGCGCTGCCCACTGATAGCCCGGACGCGACAGCTTTTCCGGAATATGCTCGCCGTGAAACCAGTCGAGATATTCCGCTGCGTATTGCGCGGACACGTCATACCAAATCGCCCAGATGCCGCGGTCCATGCGCATTCTCCTCGTCCGGCCATCTTGCCGGTCGATATTGTAAAGCGCGGCGAGTCTTCTTAGCGGGGCTTACGCCGCCCTTTTCTCGTTGCGGAAACTTGGGCCCTGAGTGCGCTCAGTGCGGGCGACGATTCGCCTTTGCGCCATACCAGGCAAGTGGTGATGCGGCCCGCGCTTTTCATGAGCGGACTGACGGAGAGATTTTCCCCGCCGCGCACCGCGTCGAGCACGGACCGGGGCATGACGGCAATGCCGGTGCCGGACGCGACGCACGCAACAATCGCGTGGTACGAACTCAATTCCAGCACGCGTTCCGGCACGAGGTCGCTGGCGGCAAACCACCGCTGCAGCCGCCGCCGGTAGGCGCACCCGGATGGAAAAGCAATCACCGTGTCGCCCTCAACATCGCGCGCCGTGCGGATGGTCGGATGGGCTTTTGCGGCGATCACGACGAGTTCCTCTTCGAAAGTCGGAATCGCATCGAGCTGGGCAGCGCCCGCGGATTCAACGACGAACGCGGCTTCGAGCTTGCGCGCAAGCACCGCTTCGAGCAGCGCGTCGTTAGTGCCCGTGGTGAGCTCGATGCGCACAGCCGGGTACTTGCGATGGTAGTTCGACAACAGCGGCGGCAGCCGGCTCGCCGCGGTGCTCTCCAGCGTTCCTATGCGCAACGTTCCCTGCGGGGTGCTGCCGAGTACTGCGCCGCGCGCCTGGTGCGATAGCTCCAACAGCCGCTCGGTGTAGCCGAGCATCGTTTCACCGGCGGGCGACAGCACGAGCCGGCGCTTGTCGCGGATGAAGAGTTGCGCGCCGAGCGAGGCCTCGAGCTGCTGGATGCGGGTCGTGACGTTGGATTGCACGCGGTGCAGCTTGCGCGCCGCCGCGCTGATGCCGCCTTCGTCGACGACGGTCTTGAAGTATCTGAGGGCGGTCAGGTCCATAGTTCTTGAATAAAGATGGTATGTATCTTTATTATTCATTTTTAAAGATGGATGGTCAAGCCTATCATGCTGGCATGCGTGAATTGACGGGAACCCGGGTCGCGAATGCGGGCATGCTGGCGCTGGCGGTCGCCATGGGCATAGGACGCTTCGCGTTCACGCCGCTGCTGCCCATGATGCAGGACGACTATGCATTGCCGGTCGCGATGGGAACCTGGCTGGCTACTGCGAACTACGCGGGCTATCTGGCCGGCGCATTGATGGCGATGGCCATGCGGGTAACGCCGGCCGCGGCCATCTGCGGCAGTTTGCTGGCGATTGCCGGGGTAACGCTCGGTATGGGGCTTACCGAAAGCTTTGCCGCATGGCTCGCATTGCGCGCAATCGCCGGCATCGCGAGCGCGTGGACGATGATTTACGTGTCGTCATGGTGTTTGCAGCGGCTGGCCGCGCTGCATGCGCCGCAATTGAGCGGCAGAATTTATGCCGGCGTCGGGCTCGGCATCGCCGCCGCCGGCCTGATGAGCCTTGTCATGATGACCGCACATTGGGGGGCGGCGGGGGCGTGGATAGCGCTCGGTGCGGTCGCGCTTTTTGTGCTGATGCTGGCCGGCCCGGTTTTTGTCGAGGGACGCGCTGCACCCGCGCCGCCGGTGCCGCACGCAAAATCCACGGAATTGGTTTGGGACGGCGAAACCGCGCGCATTGTCATCTGTTTCGCGAGTGCGGGGTTTGGCTACATCGTGCCGGCCACTTTTCTGCCGGCGATGGCGAAGGCGGTCATGCACGAACCGTCGGTATTCGGCTGGTCATGGCCCGTGTTCGGCGCCGCCGCGCTCGCATCGACCCTGTTTGCCGCTGCGCTCCGCCGCCGCGCCGGCAACCGCCAGTTATGGATAGGGAGCCAGCTGGTAATGGCAGTGGGCGTTGCGCTCCCCGCGCTCTCCGGCTCGATGACGGCCATCATTCTGTCCGGGCTGCTGGTCGGCGGAACTTTCATGGTGATCACGATGGCCGCAGTGCAGGAGGGAAAAGACCTCGCGGGATCGCGCGCTGTCGGCTTGCTAAGCGCGCTCACGGCGGCGTTTGCGATCGGCCAGATACTGGGCCCGCTGAGCGTCAACGTGCTGATCGCAGCAGGCGGCACTATCGCGTCGGCGCTGCTGCTCGCGAGCGGCGTCCTCATGGCGGGCGCCTATCTGCTCTATCGCAGTCCCCAACCTCTGCGCGCCGCATCTGTCGGCAACGCGCTTATCCAGAAGGAACCGCAATGAAATTGTTTTTGAACAAGACATCTCCTTACGCGCGTCTCGTAATGGTTGTGATCCATGAAAAGCGCCTCGCCGACCGCGTCGAATTGCAATGGATCGATCCGTGGACGTCGCCGCCCGAGTTGCTGGCCGTGAATCCCGCCGCGAAAGTACCGGCGCTGCTTACCGATGGCGGCCAGCCGATCACCGACAGCGCATGCATTTGCGCTTATCTCGACGACGTCGGGCAGGGCCCGCGTTTGCTGCCGGCTGCCGCGCCCGACAGTGTTCCCGCCTTGATGAAATACGGTCTGGGCCGGGGACTGATCGATACTGCGTTTGGCGTCACGATAGAAAGGCGCTATGCGAAGCCGGACGCCGCGGCTGTGTTGCCGGCGCGCTGGCTTGCCGCTGTCGAGCGCACGATAGACGTGCTGGAAAAGGATCCGGCCCTGATGCGCGCGCAAGAGCAGCCTGACATCGGCGATCTCGCGATTGCAGTCGGGCTTGCGTACGTTCAGTTTCGCTTGCAAGAGGTGCGCTGGCGCGACAGCGCGCAGGCACTGGCTGGCTGGTTTGATCATATGCAGGCCCGGCCGTCGATGCGGCTCACCGCGCCCGAATAGCTTCCGGCATGCGCGCAGCCGGCGCGAACTCGCCGCGCCGGGCCTGTGGCATCATGCGGTCTGTTTTGACTATTGCGGGCAGATTGCAGATGAGTGGAGCTGAATCTATATGCGGTTGGGGCATCGTCGGCCTGGGCTGGGTCACGAGCGACTTTTTCATGGCAGCCATGCCGCAGAATCCCGGTTCCAAAGTTGTTGCCTGCCTCGGCAGCTCACCAGACAAAACGCGCGAGTTCGCGCAGCGCTTCAATGTGCCGCATGCGTGCAACGATTTCGACGCGCTGCTCAAAGATCCCGCAGTCGACGGGGTGTACATTGCGCTGCCTAACGCGATGCACCACGAAGCCGTGCTTGCGGCGGCGCGCGCGAAAAAACACATCCTCTGCGAAAAGCCGCTGGCCATGGAGTCTGCGCATGCGCGGGAGATGGTGGAGGCTTGTCGCGACGCCGGCGTCATTTTGCGCGTCGCGCACCAGATCCGCCTCGATGCAGCCATCGTTCGCGCGCGTGAAATCGTGCAGTCCGGGCGGCTCGGCCGGCTCGCGGAGATTTCGCTTGAGCGCGGCTCGGCGAACCCTGCGCGCAAGACGTGGCGGCTCGACAACAAGCAGAGCGGCGTTATTTTCGATGTCGGCGTGCATCTGCTCGATCTCATTCAGTGGATCAGCGGCCAGCGCTTCGTCGAAGTCAGCGCGTTCAGCCATCCCGACCGCAGGGAAGGCAAGTCCGACGATACGATTACAGTGTTAGGACGGCTCGAAGGCGATTGCCACGCACAGGCGCGCGCGACGCGCGAAGTGGCGAGCGCCGAAAACAGCCTGATCATCGAAGGGTCAGAGGCCACGCTGTTCACCTCCGCGCTGCGTTTCGCGAAGGAGCACGTCGTCAGCGTGCGCGACAAGAACGGTGTCACCGCAGAGCGTTTTCCGGCAAGCCCGGCTTACGCGCTGGAGATAGGCGCGTTCGCGGGCGAAGTGCGTGGCGAGCGCAGCCTGCTGCCTGACGGCGAAGACAGCGCTTACACCGTGGCCGTCACGCAAGCCGTGTTGAAGTCGATAGACGAGCGGCGCATCGTGAAAGTCGACCCTGCGGCCTGAAGCTGGCAGGCGCGTCGCTCAGGCGCGGATCAGCCCGACAATGTCATCAATTACTTTGTTGGCGATCGCTTCGAGCTCCTGCGCAGTGCGGTTCTGAATCGGGTGCGGCACCCACGCCATTGCCGCATCCATGCCGAGCGCTTTCATCTGCGCGGCGGCAGCCGGCTTGAACGCTTCGGTAGCCACCGCGCATCCCGGAATGCCGCGACGATCGAGGTTCGACAGGTCGTGCAGACTGCACGACGTGCATGAGCCTCAATCGGCGAGCCCGACGACGACGACCCCGCACTTCTCGACGATGGCCTGCACGACCGATTCGGGCGCGGGCTTGGTATGCGTCAGCTTCGAGAAACGCGCAACGGAAAATTCGCGCTGCGTAAGTAAACGCTCGATGGTGTCGAGGAATTCGTTGCTGCGCTCTTTCGATATCGACAGGAGGCCGATGGTCACGTCTTCGAGACGCGCCGGTGGTGCGCGGCGCGCGCGGCGTTCCGGCGCGACCTCCGCCGTCGGGTCGAGCATGTTGTACGTTGCCTGGTTCATAGAGCTATCTCCCGCGTTACGGTTTGCACTTCGGATTTTCGCCGCTGCGCCGGCCAGCCGCCGATCACTGCGGACATGAGCCCGCCGCGTCCGCCGGCGCGTACCACGAGCAGCCCGCCTTCGTTGAACTTGTCGACCATCTCGCCGGCGCGCGCGGGGTCTATGCCTTCTTCGATGCCGTGCGCACCTTCGATGAGGTCTTTGCCGGGGCGACGCAAGGCCGCGCGCAGGCCCGCTTCGATCTCGGGGCGGCGCCAGCCGCCGCTGTTGAAGATCGCATAGTGGTCGGGCGAGACGACGAGTATCGCGTTCGCGTACTCGCAGAGCTTTGGATGGCACACGACTGACAGTCCCAGTGCCAGCGAGTTCGCGAGGCCTTCAGGCGTGCGCGATTTGCCAGCCGTGATGCCTTGCACGCCGTCGCCGTGAAAGAGCGTGACGGTCGAGGTGCCGGGCTTGAAGCTGCGCGCGACATTGAGCGGCGTCCATGTCGGGTCGGATTCGTCTTCGGCGAAACAGAACGTGTATTTGCCCGGGTTGCCGAGCACCGCGCGGTCGATCTCGCCGGGAATGCCGCCGCCGACGTTGCGGATGACGAGCTGCAACGCGCGGCCTATCGTCGCGTTCGCGCGGTTACCCTGGCCGAGCGCGTTGCCGCCGCTGTTCATGCCGATGCGTTTGGCGATGGGCCCGTTGACGATGATGACGGGCCCCGAGAACCACAACGTCGCCAGCAGCCCGTGCATCGAGAACAGCGGATCGAGCGCCGCTTCGATCACCGCCAGCACGACGGGAAAATATTCGGGACGGCAGCCGGCCATCACCGCATTCACAGCAGCTTTTTCCACCGTGCACCCGGCAAGATTGGGCGGGATGAGGCCGATGACCTCAGCGGGACTGCGCGTCGTGCCCGACAACATCATCGCCACGCGCAGCGGCGTCGGCGGCACGACCGGCAGGCCGTCGGTCCAGCCGCGATCGTAGGCGAATTCGATCGCGTCTTCGGGATCGGCGACATCGATGGCGCGTGACTTTAATTTCAGGTCGCCGTGCGCGAGCGCGAGGCGTTCGGGCATGCCGGGGTCCTGCGTGCGCGACCCGCACCCCGGCTGAAACGCCGGCAGGCCATCGCCGAGCGCGGGCAATTTCGACACGCGCTGCCACTCGTCGCGGTCCCAGCCGGCGATACGCGAGACCTCGCGGCCGCCTTCAAAGCGGATCAGCGTCGGCACTGTCTCTATTTTCAACTGCCACGAGCGAGCGAGAGCGCTGTCGTCGGTGGCGCCGCCCAGCGCTTCTGGAAATGCGGGATCGTCCTGGCTGTAGAGTTCGAGTGGCGCGCGCGCGCGGATCTCCGCGAGCACCGGCTCGACCAGCTTGCAGGTTTCGCATTCACGTTTGACGACCGCGACGAGTTCCATGCGCACACACTTACGGTAAACGGGATGTTTGCATTCTAGCGCGCTTTCGGCGCGGCGCCTCCGCATGCGGGCGCGCGCGCGATTGGGCATAATATGCCGATGACGTTGCCGGCCGTCGCTTCGACATCAGGAGGGTACATCGCATCATGACTTCGCTGTCCATCGACACACTGCGCGGCAGCGGACCGCGCCGCCGTGTCATTCCCCAAACGATAGCGGTGCTGCTGTTGAGCTCGCTCAGCGCGGGCGCCGCGGCGCAGGTCCTGATTTTGACCGGCAATAACGAAAAGTTCACGGTGTTCATCGATCCCACTACCGTCCGCAAGAAAGGCAGCCTCGTGAGCATGACGAGCGTGTTCGACTATCAGCAACCTCAGGAAGGCGGTCCTGACAACAAGAAGTATCTGTCGACGCGGCGGCATTTCGAATACGACTGCAAGCAGCCGCGCGCCCACGGGATCTCGGTGTCCTCCTATGCCGACCACCTCGGCAAAGGCGAACCGCTCGCGACGATCAATTTGAATGGCAGTTGGGCCGTCATCGCCGAGGGCAGCGCGGACGATACGCTGTGGAACTATGCCTGCGACAAAAAGGCGGACGGTCCGGGCGCGCCGAAGCGCCGCTAGCCCGGTGGGGCCGCGGGTTGATGTAGAATATTTAATCAGTAGAAAAAACGCGCTCGCGCCAGCGGGCATTCCCGCAAAAAGACGCTTCAACCGAGGAGATCCGGCCGCATGAACGCACCGCTCAGAGCAGTACCCAGAATCGAATGTTCGCCCGAAGAATGGGCCGCCCGCGTCGATCTCGCCGCCGCCTATCGCGTGGTTGCGCAGATGGGCTGGCACCACAGCCTGATCTACAACCACATCTCGATGCGCGTTCCCGGCACGGAGTCGCACTTCCTGATCAATCCGTTCGGCCTCCTGTACAACGAAATCACGGCGTCGAACCTGCTGAAGGTCGACCTCGACGGCAACAAGCTGGTGCCGTCGCAGTACCCGATGCTGATGGCGGGCTTCGTGGTGCACCGCTCGATTCACATGGCGCGCGCAGACGCGCATGCCGTGATCCACACGCATTCGAAAGCCGGCGTCGCAGTGTCGTGCCAGAAGCAGGGACTGCTGCCGATTAATCTCGGCGCCATGCACCTTCACGACAAGATCGCCTATTACGACTGCGAAGGTGTGACCAACGAAGCGGAAGAAAGCGAACGCATCGCCAAGGCGCTCGGCAACAAGAACGTCGCCATCCTGCGCAACCACGGCCTGCTGACCTGCGGCCCGACGATGGGGCACGCGTTTCACCTCATGCGCCGGCTGGAAATGTCGTGCGAAACCCAGGTCATGGCGCAGTCCGGCGGCGCCGAGTTGATTTTCCCGCCGATGGACGTTGTCAAGAAGACCAGCAACCAGACCACGCAGCTCGTGCAGAAAGACGAAAAAGACACCAACGACGGTCCCGCGATCATGTGGGCAGCGGTACTGCGCTGGATGGAGCAAGTCGACCCCGGCTTCATGCACTGAGCATTGGCGGTTAAAACCAAAATGCGCGGCCCGCGGCGCGGGGTGCGCTTAGCGGTTGGCGTACTGCTGGCGGTCGCAGTGTCGCAATTTGCGGCCGCGCAGTCTGCCGCGACGAACGCGGCACAGGCCTATCCGGACAAACCCATACGCTTGCTGATTCCGTCACCGCCGGGCGGCGGCACCGACCTGCTCGGCCGCATTGTAAAAGAAGGTTTGAGCGAGAAATGGGGCCAGCCGGTGGTCGCCGACAATCGCGGCGGCGCGAGTGGACGGGTGGCCGCCGCCGCCGCGGCGAAGGCGCCGCCTGACGGATACACGCTTTTTTTTACTTACGGCGGCGTGCTGACGACGGGCCCCGCGATGTTCGGCAAGCTGCCGTACGATCCAATCGCCGATTTCGCGCCGGTCGCCATGATGGCGCATGTGCCCGGCGTGCTCGTTGCGCATCCATCGTTTCCGGCAAAATCGATCGCCGAGCTCATCAAGCTCGCCAAAGCGAAACCCGGCTCGCTTACTGCCGCAGCATCCAGCATAGGCACGAGCTCGCATCTGAACATGGAGCTTTTAAAGCAGATGGCCGGCATCGATGTGCTGATCGTGACTTATCCGGGCGACGCCCCCGCGCTGGTGTCGTTGCTGGGCGGGCAGACCGCTTTCGGTTTCGCGAGCACGCTGGTCGCGACACCGCATCTGCAGGCCGGTAAATTCCGCGCGCTCGCGGTGGCCACCGCGCAGCGCGTGCCCAATCTGCCCGATGTGCCGACCATCGCGGAGAGCGGCCTGCCCGGTTACGAAGGGCTTCTGTTCTACGCGCTCGTAGCGCCCGCGAAAACGCCGCCGGCCATCATCAACAAGCTGCACGCCGCAGTGGCGCAGATCAAGCAGGCGCCCGCGGTCAGGCAGCTCATGGCGTCGTTCGGCGCAATTCCGATCGAGATGACGCCCGCGGAACTCGGCGCATTCCTGAAGCGGGAGCTTGCAAAATGGACCCGGCTCATACAGTCGCGTGGCATCAAGCCGGAGTGAAGTAATGCGCAGCACTAATCTCACCTTTCCCTTCAAGGGCATTGCCCGGAATGGGGATGGGGCTGCTTTCGTGCAAGTAATGACCCATTCCCACCTCAGTCCTCCCCTTGAAGGGGAGGAGGTGAAATGCGTCGCGCAACTCGCGTCGCGCAATAACGGAAAGGATTGAAATGGACATCGGAACATTTCTGCTCATGCAATCGCCGTCGGGGCGGCCGTCGCAGGAAGTCTTTGCGCGCGGCGTCGAGCAGGCGCAGGCCGCGGAGGAGCTCGGCTACCGTAACGTGTGGCTGGGCGAGCATCATTTTTCGACTTACGGCTATCTGTCGCGGCCGTGCCAGTTTGCGTCTTACCTCGCGGCCAAAACCACCACGCTGCGCGTGGGCACGGCAGTCATCGTCGTGCCGCTGCATCATCCGCTGCTGATCGCGGAGGAAATCGCGATGCTCGACATCCTGTCCGGCGGCCGCCTCGATGTCGGCCTCGGGCGCGGCTACCAGCGCTACGAATTCGAGCGCTTAGGTTTGAAGCTCGATTCCGGCGGCCAGCGCTGGGATGAGTCGATCGACATTCTGATGAAATCGTTCGCGGGCGCGCCGTTCAGCTATGACGGCAAGCTGTTCCCGCTGCCGCAGACGTCGGTCTATCCGCAGCCCATGCAGAAGCCGCATCCGCCGATCTGGATCACGGCGCAGAGCGAGTATTCGATAAACGCCGCGGTCAAGCGGGGCTTCAATGTGCTGACCGGCGGCTTTGGCGTGCCGATCGAGCGGCTCGCCGAGTTCGGCAAGATCTTCGAGCGCGTGGTAGCCGAGGTGAAGCCCGAGCGGCCGCCCCGCGTCGGCGTGCAGCGCGCGGTATACGTGACGAAAGATGCGGCCGACGCGCGCGAAGCTGCGGAGCAGGCACGCTGGAACATGCGCGTCACTTTGAGCCTGCGCAACAATTACGAGCGCGTCGAAAACGGCATGGCCGTGCCGGTACCCGCCAAAACCGAACCGACCATAGACGAGCTCCTCGATCGCTACCTGATCATTGGAACGCCGGACGTTGTTGCGCGCCAGATCAAGCGCGTGCAGGAGCTTGTCGGCATCACGCACTTCAACTGCAGCTTCTGGTTCGGCGACATGGACCAGAAGCGCGTACTGCGGTCCATGCAGCTTTTCGCCAAAGAAGTCATGCCCGCGGTGGAATAGCTCTGCTGCGGCAGTAGACTCAGGCGATAGCGCGTCGCCACCCCGCCGCCGTAGTGATGGCAGGTCTTGTGATGTGCATAACAATACGGCCGCCGTTGCATTTGGCGACCCGCCCGTCTCGCAGGACTGCGGCGGACAAGGTTTCCGCCGGGCGAAGTTCGCTGTAAGCTGCCCGCTTTGCGGCACTCGAGCGGTGCCGTGACGGCGAAAAGGCAAGTATGGCAGCGGCTTTTTGCGGGCGATCGGCTGTGACAATGGCATTGCGCTTCGCGTTGTGCACGCTTGCCGCGACCTGCGCTGCCGGGCCCGCGGCGCCGCCGGTGGATTATCCGCTGCGGCCCATCCGCATCGTCGTCGCGTCGTCGCCCGGCACAGCGAGCGATTTTTTCGCGCGTGTGCTGGGCGAAGAGTTGAGCGCGGTCTACCAGCAGCGGGTTGTCGTGGATAACCGTGCCGGGGCGGGCGGGCTGATCGGCAACAGCCAGGTGTCGCGCGCGAACGGCGATGGCTACACGCTGGGCATGGTCGACGTCACGCGCATCATCACCGAGCTCATGCACGACCAGCCGCCGTATAGCGCGCTCGCCGACATCGTCGGCGTTTCGCACGTCGCTTCGATCACCAATGTGCTCGCGGTGACGAACGCGGTCCCTGCGCGCACCGCGACTGAATTCGTCGCGCAGGCGCGCGCGCGCGTCGGCGAATTCAACTACGCGTCGCTCGGCATCGGCTCGGCGTCGCATCTCGCCGGCGAGGTATTTACGCGCGCCGTCGGCATCCACGCGACCCACGTGCCGTTTCGCAACCTTTACGACTCGATCATCGAAATGGGGCTGGGCCGCGTGCACTACGCAATATTCACGCTGCCCGCGGTGCTGGGCCCCGTGCGCGACGGCCGCGTGCGTGCGCTCGCCGTAATGACGCCGCAGCGCAGTCCGACGCTGCCGTCAGTGCCCGCGATTGCCGAGGCCGGCCTGCCCGAAGCCCAGTTCGACAGCTGGTCGGGCATCGTCGCGCCCAAGGCGACGCCGCGGCGGGTTGTCGAGCAGTTGCACGGCGATATCGTGCGCGGCCTGCGCAAAGCGGCGCTGCGCGAATCGTTCTTGCGCCAGGGCGCGGAGTCGGCGCCCGAAGGCACGCCTGACGGGTTCACGCGCCTGATGCGCGAGGAATACTCGCGTTTCCAGACGCTCATACGCGAGGGCGGCATCAAGCCCGAGGCGTATTAAACGATGAAAACGCGATAAAAGCTCAATGAAAGCGGAGCGATGAGGGACGCGCGATGATGCTGCGGTCGGGAGACGGGCCGACGACGCAGATCGGTTATGTGAACGGCAATCGCCAGAAGTGCCACGGCACGTTCGGCGTCTACGGCACTGATCATAATCAGTACGCGTACCGTCTCGAATGCATGGATTGCGGCTATGTCTACGGCGCGAACGGCAGCGACATCGCCGCGCGCCTGTGCCCGCAATGTCAGGGCGGCGTCGAGGGCATCCAGTACTGGCTGCCGGACATCAGCCCGAAGGCATTCAAGCTGACGGATACCTGAGCCGGTTGCCGCCACGACGGCGCATCAGGCCTGCGGCCACGCGGACATGCGATGGAATCTATTTTTTCGGATTCTTGTTGTGGAAGGCCTTTTCGCCGCCCAACTGCTCGACCAGTTCCGCGGCGCCGAATACGATCCTTCGCGTTGGATACTGCTTGCAGTACTTGTCCAAATACGCGATAACCGCTTGTGGATCGGGTTGCTCGACACGGCGCATTTTCGATGCGGGATCATTGATCACGTAATAGTTATAACCGTGCTTATCCGGTTGTCTCCCAGACCCACTACCGGTAGTATGTTGAGCATCTGCGCCAATCTGAGATGGCCATGGTTATCGACGTGCTTGATCGAGACGATTTGCCGTTTCCTCGCTCGCTTCCTGAGTTTCAGCGA
>JANYDM010000102.1 GCA_025363575.1 Betaproteobacteria bacterium
CGAGCCCGGGATCGACGATGATGTACGGCTTGCCCAGGCCCTTGACCACGATTTCGAGGCTGGATTCGGCGACGCCATACGACGAGAAGAAGCCGGCCTTGGCTTCGAGCACGTCGGGCGCGGCGCTGAACCCGGACGCGGCAAGGTTGAATGCGGTCAGCGCGCTGCGCGCCGCGATGCCCGTATGCAGCGGCTTGGTCATGGTGCCGAAATTGCGCCGCAACCCGCTGGCCATTGATGACGCGATGCCGATAGCCTGCTGCGTCGTCGCCACGTCGAGCTTGTGCAGTTTCGCGAGCGCGGCAAGGCCGGAAAACAGCGCGAGCGTGCCGGTCGCGTGAAAACCGCGCTGATAATGGCCGTTGGTCATGCCGATGCCGATGTTGCCGCCGACTTCTATGCCCACCAGATAGGCTTCGATAAAGGCGCGCCCGTCCACGCGCTTGCCGTGGATGCTCGCGAGCACGGCGGCCACGATGACAGCGCTGGGATGAGCGGGCATGATCGACAGCACGTCGTCGAAATCGAGCGCGTGCCCGTAAGTGCCATTGACGAGCGCCGCGGTCTCGGGCGCCGCGGTCATGTCGGTGCCGAGTATGGGAATCGGTCCCGGCGCCTGCGCGGAGTCGAGATACTTGCGCAAGGGTTCCGCGACTTCGGAGCCGGCGCCGGCGATGATCACCGCATAAGTATCGGCGATCGCCTTTTTCGCATTCTCGACGCTGTCCGGCGGAAAGTCTTTGGTGGATGTGTTTGCGATGAATTCCGCGACGGCGGCAGTGGCGCCCATGGTTGTGCCTTTGGTGGATGATCTCGTCCGTATGATACCGCGGGCACGGCGCACCGCTGCGCGCGAAATTGCGTAGAATCGCCAGTGTATTCATTCCCGCCGTAATTCAAACGCGGCGCCTACTCTTCAGGCGACAACTTAAATGCGTGCAATATGTTTATGGGCATTGCTCATGCTGGCAGGCGGATTTGCGCATGCGCAGACCCAGTCTTATTCCAGTTATCCCAGCAAGCCGATCCACATCGTCATCCCATATCCGCCCGGCGGCGGCACCGACATCGTGATGCGGCCGGTCGGCGCGCGCCTCTCCGAGCGCCTTGGCCAGCCGGTGGTCATCGACAACCGCGGCGGCGCGACGGGCACCATCGGCAGCGAAGCGGTCGCGCATGCGGCGCCGGACGGTTATACCCTCCTCGCGCACACGAATGCAGGTATCACCATCCTGCCGCATCTGAATAAGCACCTGCCGTATGACCCGATCCGGGATTTCGCGCCGATAACGCTCGCCGCGTCGTCGCCTTATGTCCTGGTGGTGAATCCGAAAGTCGCGGCGACTTCAGTTGCACAAATCATCGCGATGGCCAAGGCGAAGCCGGGCGAACTCAATTACGCCTCGTCGGGAAACGGCGCGTCGACGCATCTCGCGGGATTGCTTTTCTGTCAGATGGCCGGCGTGAAGATGGTGCATGTCCCGTACAAAGGGTCGGGTCCGGCGACCACCGAATTGCTCGGGGGGCAGGTGCAGATGCGTTTTTCGAGCATCCCGCCGGTATTGCCGCACATAAAGACGGGCCGGCTGCGCGCGCTCGCAGTGACCAGCGCGAAACGCTTCAGCCTCTTGCCCGAACTGCCGACCGTCGCGGAAACTCTGCCCGGATTCGAAGTCGAGTCGTGGTACGGCGTGTTCGCACCCAAGGGCACGCCGGTTGCCATCATCAAAAAGCTGAACGCGGAGTTCGCCGCGGCGCTGAGCTTGCCCGACGTCAAGGCGCTGCTCGCCACCGATGGGTCGGTCGTCGTTGCCTCGTCGCCGGAACGTTTCGGTGAAATCATCCGCACGGAGTACGCGCGCTGGGCGCCGGTGGTCAAAGAGTCGGGCGCCAGGATCGATTAGGGAGAAGAACGCTTGTCATCGAGCGTGAAGACATTGCCGGTCGATCAAGTGCTGCTCGACGTCGCGGAGTACGTCGACACGTACGTCGTCGACAGCAAGCTTGCGCGCGACACCGCGCGCTACTGCCTGATCGACAGCCTCGGTTGCGCGCTGGAAGCGCTCCATCATCCCGATTGCACAAAATTACTGGGGCCCATTGTGCCGGGCACGACCGTTGAGCACGGCGCGCGCGTCCCGGGTACGCAGTACGTACTCGATCCGGTGACTGCCGCATTCAACATTGCCACCATGGTGCGCTGGCTCGACTTCAGCGACACCTGGATCACCGCGCAGACTACGCATCCGTCGGATGATATCGGCGCACTACTCGCGGTCGCGGATTATCTGAGCCGCGTCAACGCCGCCGCCGGCAAACCGCCATTGACCGTCGGCATGTTGCTCGACGCCATGATCAAGGCGCATGAGTTGCAGGGCGGCCTCGGCGCCAAAATCAGGTTGAGCGAAGCCGGCATCGATCATCCGTTTCTGCCCAAGATTGCCTGCGCGGCGGTGGCCGCCAAGATGTTGGGCGGCACGCGCGAGCAGATCGTCGCCGCCACATCGCTCGCATTCTTCGACGTCAGCCTGTGCGTGCATCGCTTCGGCTCCAACACCGGGCCGCGCAAGGGCTGGGCGGCGGCGGACTCCACCAGCCACGCGGTGCGGCTCGCGATGATGGCGGTCAAGGGCGAGCCCGGCTATCCTCAGGTACTGAGCCAGCCGCTATGGGGATTCAACAAATCATTTCTGGGCGGACGCGAATTCACGGCGGGCGCGCTGGGCACAGCGGTTATGGAGGGCGTGCTCTTCAAGATACTCTGCCCGGTGGTGATACACGCGCAATCCGCGATCGAGTGCGCGATGCAACTCTATCCTGTGGCGCACGCACGTATCGACGACATCGCGGCGATCAAAATCGACGTGCACGTGGAAACCTTCAACAAAATCAACAAGACGGGACCGCTGCGCAATGCCGCGGACCGCGATCACTGCCTGCAATACGCGGTGGCGGTCGCGCTGCTGCATGGCCGATTGACGGCTAACGACTATGC
>JANYDM010000121.1 GCA_025363575.1 Betaproteobacteria bacterium
CGCTGATTCCCGCGTCCTTGATCACCTTGCGCCAGCGCGCGAGCTCGTTGGCGATCATGTCATGCATGCCTTGCGGCGTGCTCGTCACCGGTTCGACGCCCTGCAGCAACAGCTTCTGACCGAACTCCGGATCGGCCAGCACCTTGTTCAGTACCGCGTTGATGCGGTTGACGATGGCCGGCGGCGTGCCGGCCGGCGCGAGCAGTCCGTACGATGAAGTATTGTTGAAGCCCGGCAGCGTATCGGCGACCGTCGGCGCGTCGGGCAGCGAGCGTATGCGGGTCGGATGGCCAACGGCGATGATCTTCACTCTTCCCGCTTTTACGTGCGGCAGGATCTGCGGCACTCCCGAAAAAGTCATCTGCACCTGGCCGCTGATGAGATCGACCAGCGCCGGCCCGCCGCCTTTGTACGGCACGTGCACGATGTCGATATGCGCGAGCGACTTCAGGAGTTCGCCGCCCAGGTGATTCGGCGTACCCGTCCCCGGCGACGAGAAATTGATCTTGCCGGGACGCGCTTTCGCGAGTTCGATGAACTCCTTCGTCGTGTTGGCGGGCACCGCCGCATGCAGCGTCAGCGCAAACGGGGCATAGACGACAAGACCGATCGGCGCGAAATCCTTCAGGGAATCGTATGAAAGCTTGAGACCGAGCGCCGGGCTCACCACCAGGCCCGCCGATGTGCCGAGCAGCAGCGTGTAGCCGTCGGGCGTGGCCTTCGCGGCCAGGCCGTGGCCGAGCGTGGAGCCGGCGCCGCCGCGATTGTCGAGCACCACCTGCTGGCCCCACGCCGCGCTCATTTTCTGCGCGAGCTCGCGGCCGGTGAAATCCACCGAGCCGCCCGGCGGATACGGCAGGATGAGACGCACCGGCTTGTCCGGATAGTCTGCCGCCTGCACCGGAACCAGCGCGGCGATAAAACTCACCGCAAGCAGAATCTTGTTCGCGCGCACGGATTTCGTCTGCCTACAGGCGCCCGCCGAGACGTTCGGCCAGCCAGTCGGCGACGAGGTTGGAGCCGACCTGGCGATTGTCTTCCTGGCAGTGGTCGCTGCCGCCATCGAGAGTAGTCAGCACTTTCAGCGTTTTGTCCTGCGACCCGCACGCGTCGTAAAGCTTCTGCGCGAATTCGAGCGGCACGATGTTGTCGTTCTCGCCGTGGATGCAGTAGAACGGGCAGCGCATTTTTTCGGCGACGCCGGCCAGCCGGTAGTTTTCGAGTTTTTTCATGCACGCATCCATGTCGGGCATGCCGAGCACCCACGGCAACTGAAACGACGGCGCGGATAGTTTGGTGCCACCGGTTTCCATAATTTTTCGGCGGCGCACCCACGACTCGTGGTAATCCCAATGCCCGCCCCATGCGACGCACGCCGCGAACCGCGGTTCCATCGCCGCCGCGCGTGGCGCGTAATAACCGCCCATGCTGAAACCCATGACGGCCATGCGTTGCGGATCGACTTCGGGGCGCCGCGCCAGATATTCATACGCGGCGCTTGCCGGCACTTCGTAATCGAAACGGCTCGGAATGCCCTGCAGACGCAATGCCTCACCCTGCCCCGGCCCGTCGATCGCGAGTGTATGAATACCGCGGCGCCCGATCTCTACGCCGCCGAATAACACCGATAGTTCTTTTGCGTTGTCGAGCCCGTCGAACATCACGACGGTCGGCGCGGGGCCGGCGACATCCGCTTTGTAAAACCATGCCGGCAATGTCGTGCCTTCATACGGCACTTCGACGCGTTCGATGTTCGGGTAACGCACCGCAATTCCCTTGGTGAAACACCGCAGGCAGCTGCGATAGGTATCCCACTTGCGCTCCGATGGTGCGATGAACCGCTCGCCGCAGAAATAGTACGTAGCCGCGCGCAGGTAATAGCTGCCCGCCGTCAATTCGAAACCATTTTCAGCTGCGTCATCACCGTAGCTCTCGATGCGCTTCGCCATGGTGGTCCATTCCAGCCACCAGCGCTCGTTGTCGCCGACGTGCGGTTTCAAACGCTGACCGATCTGATCGATCTCGCCGAGCGCAGCGGCGCCCTGCGCGGCCATTTCGATGCCGAACATCATGCCTTGCGACCACATATGGTGGCCGGGGAAATATTCAAACCAGTGACTCATGGCCGCGTTTCCGATCGTTGCGTTGGCGAAAACGCGAATTATACGGCTTGC
>JANYDM010000175.1 GCA_025363575.1 Betaproteobacteria bacterium
GATGAAGCCCGACGCGCGCAGCCACCTGTCGGTCAACGAGCGCGGGCGCATCCACCTGATTCCGGTGGCGGACATCGCGTTTCTCAAAGCCGAGCTAAAATACGTGACGGTACGTACGGCGGCGCGCGAGTTCCTGCTCGAGGAGTCCCTGTCCAGGCTTGAGCAGGAATTTCTCGGGCGCTTCGTGCGCATCCATCGCAACTGCCTGGTGGCCAAGGACGCGATCCGCGGCTTCGAGCGCGCCACTGACGCCGCAGGCGAAGGGCATTGGGTGGTAGTGCTGAACAACGTCGCCGAAAAACTCGCCGTCAGCCGGCGCCAGCAGCATATCGTGCGCGAACTCGGGAGAATATTATGATGGTAAGACTCATTAGCGTCTGCATGTTGGCCGCGGCAGCAACGACCGCGGCGGCCGCCGATATGCCGTTCGGCGTGCTCGACATCGGATTGGGCGCAAGCTACGCTCGGCTCGAGCGCGATCTGGATTTTCGCGATATCGATGAGACGCTCGCCAAGACCAAGTCGGGCAAGCCCGACCTCGGCAAGCGGGGTTACGGCTGCATGCAGCGTGAAGACGATTTTGCCGACGTCGGCTGCGTATCGCATACGGAGCGGCTCGACGGGATGGAGACGCGCGAGATCCGGCTGCATTTTCTCGACGGCCGGCTGCAGCAATTCTCGTTGACCGCCGAGGCGCAGAACTTCGACGCGGTGGTGGCCTATTTGCGCGCGCGCTACGGCGCGCCGCAGGCCGAACCGGTGCAAAACGCCAATGAGCAGGCCACGTTGAGATGGCAAAGCCCGGCCGGTAAAATCGTGGCGCTGCGCGGCAAAGATTTGGTGTTCGTCAATTTCGAACTCGGGTCTTATCCCGACGCGGTAAAGCGCAAGCGCGAAGGCCAGCGTCTGCAATGCGGTTAGCGGGAGCGTAGCTGCAGGCGCGCGGCGTCGATCGCCTGCTCAAGATACAGATTGTAAAACTCCGGCAGATTGAGGCCGACGATGGGATCGGCGAGCGGCTTGCCGCGGGCATCGACCATGATCACGGTAGGCACGGTGCGCACTTCGTATTGGCGCGCGAAGTCACCGTGGGTCATTTGCGCACCGTCAAAATCGCGCAGCGGAATCAAATCGTTGGTTGACTCGATTTCGCGCATGATGATTTTAGCGCCGTAGGCGGGATTCGCGTTCATCGGCTCCAGATGGTCTTTCTTGGCGCGCGCGCAATACGGGCAGCCCGGACGCGTGAAAATCAGCATGATCTGTAGATTGCCCGCCGCAGCGACTTTGCCGAGCGCGGCGAAATCATCGGCATACTGCAACGGCGCAGCCGGCGTCTGCGCGCGGGTCGCGAGCACGCCGCATGCTAAAATCAACAGCAGCAATCCGAAGTTCCGCGAGTAGTTTTTCATGTTCAATTGTCCGGCAGGAAAACGCGTGACCAGCGCCGCTACGCCCAAACCATCGTCCAACCTGGTGATCGCGTCGCGCGAAAGCGCGCTGGCGATGTGGCAGGCGCGCAACATACAAGCGCAACTCGCGGCATTATATCCGCAATCAAACGTGACGATACGCGGCATGACCACGCAGGGCGACCGCATACTCGACCGCGCGCTCGACAAGATCGGCGGCAAGGGCCTTTTCGTCAAGGAACTCGAAGACGCGCTCGCTGCCGGCAGCGCCGACATCGCGGTGCATTCGATGAAGGACGTGCCGATGGTGTTGCCGCCCGGCTTCGCGATCGCGGCGATCAGCGAGCGCGCCGACCCGCGCGATGCTTTCGTCTCCAACCAGTACGCGGATTTCGCCGCGCTGCCTGACGGCAGTTGTATCGGCACGTCGAGCCTGCGCCGCGAAAGCCAGATACGCGCGCGTTTTCCGCGCCTGAAGATCGAGCCGCTGCGCGGCAACGTGCACACGCGGCTGAAAAAGCTCGATGACGGAAATTACGCGGCCATCGTGCTGGCCGCCGCGGGACTGAAACGGCTGGGGCTGGCCGACCGCATCACCGCGATGCTCACGCCGGAGGAAAGCCTGCCGGCGCCGGGGCAGGGCGCCCTGGGCATCGAATGCCGTGCCGAGCGCGCCGATATCGTGGCGATGATGCGGCCGCTTGATCATCACGCAACCGCCGTTTGCGTGCGCGCGGAACGCGCGCTCTCCCGCGCGCTGGCGGGCAATTGCCAGTTGCCTCTCGGCGCTTTTGCGCAGCTGGAAGGCGAGCGCCTGCTGCTGCGCGGTTTTGTCGCGAGCCAGGACGGCAAAGAATGCGTGCGCGCGGAGTTGACCGCCGATGCGCGCGATCCGGAAGCGCTCGGCACCGAGCTCGCCGCGCGGTTGCGTACGTTGGGCGCAACGGCGATACTCGCTGCTCTCGAGACCTGATGTCGCCGCTGCGGGCATCCAGGTGACAGGCGACGAACACCCGCTGGCCGGGCGCGGCATCGTAGTTACGCGGCCCGCGCATCAGGCCGCCAATCTCGCCGAGGCTATCCACGGCGCGGGCGGACGCGCGCTCTTGTTTCCGGCGATCGAGATCGCCGACATCGACAACGCGCGGCAACTCGATGCATTGATAGACCGGCTCGATGAATTCGACCGCGCAATATTCGTCAGTCCCAACGCAGTCTACAAGGCAATGAGCCTGATCAAGGCGCGGCGTGCTTTACCGCCGCGATTGAAGTTCGCGGCAGTCGGCCGCTCCAGCGTGCGCGAGCTCGAAAAATTCGGCATCGTGGAGGTAGCGGCGCCCGTGCAGTTCGACAGCGAGGCGCTGCTCGCGCTGCCTGAATTCAGCAATGTCGCGGGCCAGCACGTGGTCATCTTTCGCGGTACCGGCGGCCGCGAATTAATCGGCGACACGCTTGCTGCGCGCGGCGCAAGCGTCGATTACGCCGAGTGCTATCGGCGCTTGCGGCCGCGCGCCGACGCCGCGCCACTGCTAGAGGCGTGGGAGCGCTCTGAACTGCATGCCGTTACGGTGACCAGCAGCGAGGGCCTGCGCAATTTCTGCGCGCTGATCGGCGTGCACGGCCGGCCATGGCTGCAGCAAACGCCGCTGTTCGTGCCGCATCCACGCATCGCCGCCGCGGCGCGCGAGTTGAACCTCATGGCGGTAGTGCAGACTGCGCAGGGGGACGACGGGCTCATGGCGGGCCTCCAGCAATGGTTTTCCACGCACGCATGAATCCGCATGCTTGTTTACAGCGGAACCGCCACTGATTAGAGTTGGGCTGATGGAAGACTCCCCGCAACCCGAAACGCGCGATCTGCCGGCAAAGCCGGCGGCTGCGGGCTCGCGCCCCCGCTATGCGCAGCCGGTTGCAATAGTCGCGGCGATCGCGCTGGCAGTCCTCGCCTGGCAGTGGTACGACAGCGATCAGCAGATCAAGTCGCTGCAGAAGGAACTGGCGCAGCGTCTGACCGCTGCCGATGTCGAAAATAAGCAAAGCCGCGGCATTGCCGAGCAGGTGCGCGAGGCGACGCGCGAAGCCCAGGTCAAGCTCGGGGTGCTCGAAGCGAAGCTGCAGGAATCGCAGAACCAGCAGATTGCGCTTGAAGCGCTCTACCAGGAGTTGTCGCGCAGCCGCGACGAGTCGCTGCTCGCGGACATCGAGCAGACGCTGCTGGTGGCGAGCCAGCAACTGCAGCTGGCGGGCAACATCAAGTCGGCGTTGATCGCGCTGCAGGCGGCGGACGCGCGCCTTGCGCGGCTGGACCGGCCGCAGCTCGCCGGTCTGCGCAAGGTGATTGCGCGCGACATCGAGCGGCTGAAGCTTGCGCCCTACATCGACATCATCGGCATCAGCGCGCGCATCGACAACCTGGCGAGCACCGTCGACAGCCTGCCGCTGGCGATGGATGTGCGCGCACCCGACACGGCGCCTGCCAAAAAGCCCGCCGAGCGCGAACCCGGCGCATGGCTGCAATTCACGCGCGAGTTGTGGCGGGATATGCGCGAACTCGTGCGCATCGAAAAAATAGACCGTCCCGACATCCCGCTGCTTGCGCCGGGGCAGGCTTATTTTCTGCGCGAGAACCTGAAGCTGCGCCTGCTCGGCGCGCGGCTGGCATTGCTCGCGCACGACGAAAAAAGTTTCAAAGCGGATCTCGGCGCTGCGCGCGACTGGCTTACGCGTTATTACGATATGCGCGACAAGAGTGTGACCAGCGCGGTCGCTGCAATACGCCAGTTGCGCGACAGCCAGATCAGCATCGAGGTGCCTGACGTCGCGTCCAGCCTGGATGCCGTGCGCAACTACCGGCTGACGCGCGAACGCGCGCGCTAGGCTAGGGATCTCGAGTGCGCTGGGTATTCTGGATTCTCGGTTTGTTCGCGCTGGCGGTCGGCGTGGCGCTCGCGCTGCGCTTCAACTCCGGCTATGCCCTGCTGGTGTGGCCGCCATATCGCGTCGAACTGTCGCTCAATCTGCTCGTGATCCTGTCGGGCGCGGGCTTCGTGCTCGGTTATCTGTTGTTGCGCTTTGTATTTGGCGCCATCGGATTGCCGGCCAAAGTGCGCGAGTATCGCGAACGCCGGCGCCGCGAGGATACGCGCGCCACGCTGCTGGCGGCGGTCAGCGAGTATTTCGCGGGCCGCTTTGGGCGCGCGGAAAAGGCGGCCGCCAGCGCCATGGAATCCACGGAGACGGCCGCGCTCGGCGCCGTGCTGGCCGCGCGCGCAGCGCACGAGATGCGCCATTACGACGACCGCGACGCATACCTTGCGCGCGGCGCGGAGCTGGCACCGGGCGAGCCTGCCGCGCGCATTATCGCGGCGGCCGACATGCTGCTCGATCAACGGCGCTTCCAGGACGCGCTGCTGGCATTACGGGGGTTGCCAGACAAGCACACGGCGGCGTTGCGCC
>JANYDM010000108.1 GCA_025363575.1 Betaproteobacteria bacterium
CCGCGATGACGAACGCCGCCACGCCGCTTTTCATGTCGCTCGAGCCGCGTCCATAAAGTTTGCCGCCTTCCATGCTGGCGCCGAATGCATCGGTTTTCCAGGCGGCCGCCCCTAGCGGCACCGTGTCGATATGACCGGTAAAACCCAGCGGCCGGCGGCCTTTTACACCACCCAGCCTGGCGACGAGACTTGTGCGCGTCGGGGCGAACTCTGCGTAATCGACGGTAAAGCCGGCGCGCTTCAGAAGTTCGCCGAGATGCTCCGCGCACGCCTGTTCGGCGCCGGGCGGATTGATCGTGTTGAACTTGAGCAGCTCGCGCGTCAGTTGCACGGCATTCGGCATTGCACTCATGAACTTCCTTTGCTGTCGCGTAGATGGCAGGCGACAAAATGTCCGGGCATCACCTCCTGGATCAAGGGCTCTTCGACGCGGCAGCGCTCGAACGCATAGGGGCAGCGCGTATGAAAACGGCAGCCCGGCGGCGGGTTGATCGGGCTCGGCACATCGCCCCCCAGGATGATGCGGGTTTTCTTCGCGCGCGGATCAGGCGTCGGCACCGCCGACAGCAGCGCTTCGGTATACGGATGCTGCGGATGCGCGAACAACGAGCGCTTGTCGGTAAGTTCGACGATTTTGCCCAGATACATGACCGCCACGCGATGGCTGATGTGCTCGACTACAGCGAGGTCATGCGCGACAAACAAGTACGACAGCTGCATTTCGCTTTGCAAATCCATCAGCAGATTGATTACCTGCGCCTGCACCGACACGTCGAGCGCCGACACCGGCTCATCGCACACGATGAGCTTGGGCCGCAGCGCGAGTGCGCGCGCAATACCCAGGCGCTGGCGCTGGCCGCCCGAGAACTCATACGGATATTTGATCATCTGATCGAGGCGCAGTCCCACCTTGTCAAACAGCGCTGCAACGCGCTCGCGGATTTCAGCGCGGCCGGCGCTTTCGAAATTTCGAATCGGCTCGCCGACGATGTCTTCGGCGCGCATGCGCGGATTCAACGACGAATACGGATCCTGGAATACTGCCTGCAATTCGCGCCTATATGGCCGCATGTCGGCGGCCGACAGTTGGTCGATGCGGCGTCCGCGCCAGTCGATCGATCCGCTGGTGGGTTCGACGAGTTTAAGTACCGCCTTGCCGGTGGTCGATTTACCGCAGCCGCTTTCGCCGACGAGGCCGAGCGTTTCGCCCGCGGCAATTGTAAAGCTCACGTCGTCGACGGCGTGCACCTGCCCAGTGACGCGACCGAATACGCCCTTGCGCACCGGGTAATGCTTGACGAGGTGTTTTACCTCGAGCAACCGCTCGCCCGCGCTCATGCGCCTCCCTCACTCACGCGCGCCGCTTTCATGCGCTGCCTCCGCGCAAACGATCTGATTCCCAGCACGCCGCGAAATGCGCCGGCACCTTCTCCTCGAGCGGTGGATATTCGCGGCGGCAACGCTCTGTCGCATATCCACACCGCGGCGCGAACACGCAGCCGACCATCTCTTCTTTGAGCGATGGCACCATGCCGGGAATTTCTGCCAGCCGCTGACGGTCCGCAGCCTGTGCGTGATCGAGACGTGGAATCGATTTTAAAAGACCTTCGGTGTACGGATGGCGTGGCCGGGCAAATAATTCGTCGACCGGCGCCTCCTCGACTTTGCGGCCCGCGTACATCACGACAACGCGTTGTGCCATCTCGGCAACAACGCCGAGATCGTGCGTAATCAACACGATCGCCGCGCCGGTTTTTTGTTTCAGGCCGCGCATCAAATCGAGAATCTGCGCCTGTATCGTGACATCGAGCGCGGTTGTCGGCTCGTCGGCAATCAGCAGCCGCGGGTTGCACGCGAGCGCCATCGCGATCATCACGCGCTGGCGCATGCCGCCCGACAGTTGATGCGGATATTGCTCGATCCGGCGCGCGGCCTCGGAAATATTGACAAGCGTCAGCATTTCTTCGGCGCGCGCCAGCGCTTGCTGCCGCGTCAGGCCGCGATGAAGCACGAGCGCTTCGGCAATCTGACGACCGATGGTCAGCACCGGATTGAGTGAAGTCATCGGCTCCTGAAAAATCATCGAGATTTCGTTGCCGCGCACGGCGCGCATCTCATCCTCGGACAAGCCGAGCAGATCGCGGCCTTCGAACATTAACCGGCCGGCGACGATTTTTCCCGGCGGCGATGCAATCAGCCGCAAAATCGACAGCGACATCACGCTCTTGCCGCAGCCCGATTCGCCGACGACGGCAAGAGTTTCACCGGGGTAAACGGAAAATGACACGCCGTCGACCGCGCGCACGATGCCATCGCGGGTGTAAAAATATGTCTTGAGCCCGTCGACTTCGAGCAGCGGCTTCGTCGCGTCCATTACATCCTGCGCGCGAGCCGCGGGTCGAGCGCGTCGCGCATGCCGTCGCCGAGCAGATTCACCGCGAGCACGGTCAGCGACAAAAAGATGCCCGGAAACAAAATCAGATAGCCGGCGATTTGAAAAAGGCTGCGCGCCTCCGCCATGATATTGCCCCAACTTGGAATATTCGGCGGCGTGCCGGCGCCGATGAATGACAGTATCGCCTCGGTGATCATGGCCGACGCGCACACATAAGTAGCCTGCACCAGCAAAGGCGCCAGCGTATTCGGCAGGATGTGGCGCACGAGGATGCGCGGCAAGGTGGTGCCGGCGGCGACCGCCGCTTCGACGTACGGCTGCTCGCGCAGCGTCAGCACCAGACTGCGCACCAGCCGCACCACGCGCGGCACTTCGGCGAGCGTGATCGCCGCGATCACGTTCTCGACGCTCGCGCGCGTCAGCGCCATCAGCGCGATCGCCAGCAACACCGGCGGAATCGACATCAAGCCGTCCATCACGCGCATCACGATCGCATCGAGCCAGCGCACAAAACCCGTGACGAGTCCGATCGCGAGGCCGAGCAGCGTGCTAAATACGGCAACAGCGATGCCGACCGCCAGCGACACGCGGGCTCCATAAAGGACGCGGCTGTAGACATCGCGGCCGAGCATGTCGCTGCCGAACCAGAACTCCGCCGACGGCGGCTTCAGACGGCGAATCGGCGCTACCGACTGCGGGTCGATGCTGCCGAGCCAGGGCGCGAAGATAGCAATCAGAATCATCAGCAGCAACACCACGCCGCCGACTATCGCGGTCGGATGACGCCGCAACGACTCGCGGAAACGCCGCCATACAGGCGACTTCGACTTCGGCAATGCGTCGATCGCGATCGTTGCCATATCAATAGCGGATGCGCGGGTCGAAATACATATAGCTCATGTCGACCGCCAGATTGACGAGCACATACGCGCCCGAGAACAGCAGGATCACGCCCTGAATTATCGGATAGTCACGCCGCAGAATCGCATCAACGGTGAGCCGGCCGATGCCGGGGATGGCGAATACCGTCTCGGTGACGATCGCCCCGCCGATCAAGAGCGCGATGCCGATGCCGATGATCGTCACGATCGGCACGGCGGCGTTCTTCAACGCATGTCCCAGCAGCACCGCGCGCGACGACAGACCTTTCGCTTGCGCTGTGCGCACATAATCCTGCGCCAGCACATCGAGCATCGACGCGCGCGTGATGCGCGCGATCAGCGCGATGTAGACGGTGCCCAGCGCGGTGCTCGGCAGCACGAGGTGGCGGAACCACTCCCACACACCTTCGCGCAGCGGCCGGTACCCTTGCACCGGCAGCCATTCAAGACTGATGGAGAAAGTCCCGATCAATACATAGGCAAGCACAAACACGGGCACGGAAAAGCCGAGCACGGAGAATGCCATCACTGCGCGATCGATCCAGGTTCCGACCCTGGCCGCCGCAATGACGCCGAGCGGCACGGCGATTGCAACCGAGATGAGCAACGTGCACAGTGTCAGCGCAACCGTCGGCTCGATACGCTGGCCGATCAAATGGGTGACTGGCAAATTGGTGAATATCGACGTGCCGAGATCGCCGTGCAACAGCGCCCACACCCAGCCGCCGAAGCGCACGAAAAACGGCTCGTCGAGACCGAGCTTCTCGCGGATCTTCCGGATGTCATCGTCGGTCGCGGCGTCGCCCGCGAGGATCGCCGCGGGGTCGCCCGGCGTCAGGTACAGGAGCGAGAAAACGGCGAACGCGACCACCGCCATGACGACAATGGTCGCGCCCAGTCTGCGAACTACATAAGCGAACACTCAGAGTGCCTAACCTAATGAAACGCGTGATGCGCTGTCACGATTTTGGCTCAGGGCTAGAAGAAAGGCCCGCGGCTTAGTCATTCTAAGCACGGGACTTTCGACAACATGGCGCCGTGACTCGTTAGCCGCAGGCCCGTTTGCGGGAACGGTGCCGTAGACCCCGGAATATATCTGCGCCATTCGGCCCCCGTCTCCGCCCCAAAGACAATATCCTTTCGCCGAGAGCCGGGGGCTACAGGCCAAAACTCGTGCCAGCCCGAAGGGTTGCAGCCAGAATCGGCGCTGGCCGCGTTGCTCGTCTTGGCAATAGAATGACTATTGCCTTCACCGGGCGCCTTGCCCTCACCAAT
>JANYDM010000032.1 GCA_025363575.1 Betaproteobacteria bacterium
CTTAAAGCTTATCAAGCCGCTTTTTCTCGACGCACTCTGGGCCGAATTCGAGCGCGTCAAAGGTAATAAAAACAGGTTATTCGACTTCCACAAAAAGCTGCGCAGCCTAGCTTTTCTCGACCCCGCGTGCGGTTGCGGAAACTTTCTTGTTATTACGTATCGTGAGTTGCGACTTCTAGAGCTTGAAGGCTTGAGGGCGTTTAGGGAACTTGCTCGTGGCGGACAAGAGGCGCTGCGTTTTACGCAAGTTGACGTTGATCAATTTTACGGCATCGAAGTCGAGGAGTTTCCTGCTCAAATTGCGCAGGTAGCTTTATGGTTAGTTGACCATCAGATGAACACGCTTTTTTCAGAGGAATTTGGAATTTACTTCGCACGCATCCCGCTGAAAACAACTCCCCACATCGTACACGGCAATGCTTTAAAACTCGACTGGAACGAAATCGTGGTAGCCGAGCGCCTCGCGTACATTATGGGTAATCCGCCATTTGTCGGCGCCAAATACATGGACGATGAACAACGAGCGGACGTCGCTACGGTTTTCGCAGGTATACAGAGTGCAGGGCTACTCGACTATGTTGCGGCGTGGTATGTGAAAGCGGCCCGCTACATCGAAAGTAATAAGTCGATCTCCTGTGCCTTCGTGTCCACTAACTCAATTACGCAAGGCGAACAGGTGGGGGTTTTATGGGGCGAACTATTACGTCTTGGCGTAATAATAAATTTTGCACACCGTACATTTCGCTGGAATAACGAAGCCCGTGGAGTAGCGGCGGTGCACTGCGTGATCGTCGGGTTTGCCCGGCACGACTCATCAAGCAAAACGATTTACGAGTATGCCGACCCCGCCGGCGAACCGCATGCCATTGCAGCCAGAAACATCAATCCTTACCTGGTAGATGCGGCGGACCTAACACTTATTAGGCGTTCAGCCCCTATTTGTCGTGTACCCGAAATCGGGATTGGCAATAAGCCTATTGATGGTGGCCACTACTTATTTACGACGGAAGAAAAAGCAGAATTCCTGTCTAGAGAACCAAAAGCCGGACCCTATTTCCGACGTTGGATTGGGTCCGACGAGTTTATTAATCGCTACGAACGTTGGTGTTTATGGCTCGGGGATTGTGCACCGGAAAAACTGCGGGATATGCCGAATGCCATGAAGCGGATTGAAGAGGTGCGAAATTTTCGACTCGCAAGCAAGAGTGCTCCGACTCGGAAAATAGCCGCTACACCAACGCGCTTCCACGTGGAGAACATGCCGGAATCGCAATTTTTGCTGATACCTAAGGTTTCGTCAGAGCGACGGGCTTATATACCAATAGGCTTTATGTCGCCCGACACGCTTGTAAGCGATCTTGTATTTATCGTGCCGAACGCAACACTTTATCATTTCGGCGTTTTGTGCTCAGCGATGCATATGGCGTGGGTGCGGGCGGTTGGTGGCCGATTAGAAAGTCGGTACCGCTATTCTGGTGACATTGTGTATAACAATTATCCATGGCCTGATGATCGCAGTGATAAGCAGGCCTTGGCAATTGAACAAGCAGCACAAGGAGTTTTGGACGCGCGCGCTACATGCGAGAATTCCTCGCTAGCAGATTTGTACGACCCGCTTACTATGCCCTCTGCATTGATGCAGGCGCATCGAGCACTCGACCACGCCGTTGAGGTCGCTTATGGCAAGAAGACGTTCGCGACGGATGCTGAGCGAGTAGCCTTTTTGTTCGAGCTGCATCAGAGATATACGAGCCTCTTGCATAGCGATGTAAAGCCGAAGCGTCGCAAGAACGCCACATAAGTTTCTCTGATGCCAAAAGGTCTTTCCCAGTCTGTCAAAGACAACCTTGAAAAATGCAGGGCGGCTGCCATTGCGGCGGTCGATAGCTACAACCGTCCAGGCCCACGCTTTCGCACCGCTCACTATATTGTCCTCATAGTGATGGCATGGACTGCCGCCTTGCACGCTATGTTTTACAGAAAGGGGACAAATCCATGGTACAAGAAAACGGGTAAAAATCCGAAAGGCGACCGTTACGTTCGCGTAGACGGAGATCCGAAACACTGGGACCTCGGCGAGTGCCTCAAACAACATTTCGGTGGCAACAATCCGGCCGAGAGAAAAAATCTAGAGTTTTTGATTGGATTGAGAAATAAGATCGAGCATCGGCACCTGCCGGAGCTTGATGGCGGTCTTTACGGAGAATGTCAGGCCGCACTAATGAATCTTGAGGATTTATTGGCTACAGAATTTGGTGCTCGATACTCGTTAGCAGAGCAGCTCGCGATATCGCTTCAATTTACGCGCATCGTGCCCCCAGAAAAAAAGAAAGCTGCCAAGCAACTGGCAGCATCCGCCAAGACAGTAAAAGACTACGTTGAAAAATTTCGTGGCGGTTTGCCCTCTACCACACTCAACAGCACAAAATACTCGTTCAATGTGTTTCTCGTCCCCAAAGTCAGTAACAGAAAAGAATTGGCCGATGCGTCAATCGAGTTTGTTAAGGTAGACGAAGCAAGCCCACAGGAGCTTGAGCGACTTGAGAAGCTAAACGTACTTATCAAGGAGAAGCACATTCCTATAGCGAATCTTGATATGTACAGACCAACACAAGCTGTAGATAACGTCGCGGAGAAATTGCCACACAAATTCCCGGTTCATGCACACACTGGCGCATGGAAGCACTTTAAAGTTCGTCCTCCGTCTGACGCGGACAAGCCAGAGGCAACAGATTCCAGGTACTGTGTTTATGACGCTGCACACGGCGACTATCTTTACACCAATGCTTGGATCGAGAAGCTAGCCGGCGACTTGGCTGATGCCGATGCGTTCCAGCGTATTACCGGCTGTCCGGCTGTTGCAAAGTGAGACATTATTTGCGAGACTTAGCGACGATGCACGATTATGTGCAAGTAATATTCGGGCTTGAGGGTAAGAATATGAACCTTTATACGTTCGGATATGAGGGATTTGCTTTAGTCGAATTCATTGATCGCTTGCGCGCTGCTGGTGTGAAGGCGGTCGTGGACGTACGCGAACTGCCGCTGTCACGAAAAAAAGGGTTTTCAAAGCAATCCTTCGCGGCAGCTTTGCGGACCGCTGGAATCGAGTACATTCATACGCCCCTATTGGGGTGCCCAAAGCCAATTCGCAATCGCTACAAAACGAATGGCAACTGGAAAGAGTATGCGCGGGCGTTCAATGAATATATATCGACGCAGAAATTGGCAATTCGTGAACTGGCAACGATAGCAAAGCGAAAAACCATTTGCCTCGTCTGTTTTGAGGCGGACTTCGCTTTCTGTCACCGTAGTTTTGTTGCCCGCGCGGCGGTAGCGGCTGGCGCCCCGTCAGTTTTGCATATAACCGCTAAAACAATGACTCCTGACGTTTCTCTTGGGGTAGCTGCTTAGGTGGATATAGCAGGCTGACAATAAGCCACTGGTCAGGAAAGCGATGGATCGTTCCCATCAAGAACATCAAATCGCTGTCGGGAAGGTCCGCCTCCAGCTTTGCCCGAAATGGCGCCTCCCATTTGTCGCGATGTCTGGCGTGCACATTCCAGAAAAGCGCACCCGCTTCCCAGTCGACGATCTTGTGTTTTCGCTCGACAACTCCGGCAGGTGTTTCGCATTCATACCGGTAGTGAAAGTCATAGGGTAGCTTTTTCAGTAAGCGCAGATCTTTTGCGTCTGTTGTCTGAAATAAGTCGCCTTGGTTCTGCATTTGCATTAATTTTGCTTTTTCGCCGGTCGTCCAATCAGGTGCATCTACAGATTTAATATCTAAGGCCACGATGCGCTTAGGGCGTATCACAGCTAATGTAATTCCTTGGCGTTGCCTGGCATCCTCGGCGGCGTCAAAGCTGTTAAACGTCGGTAACTGCTGAATCCACGGGCGACGTTCGCGCCATTGGTTAGTAGTCGGCAATGGTTTATCGTCGCAATTTATCGTATCAATATATATCTTATGACTCTCGGGGCGATTGTCATTGCTTGATCGCTCTGTCCTAGCATTGATCCATTGCCATTTCTTAAATTGGCGCGCATCTTGGATTAATCTGAACGGAACTGGATATATGCGCCGCATTTCCCCGTCTTCCGTTATTCCAGCTACGCATGATGTTTCAGCGTGACGCGCGCTCGGCGACGGATAGGTTTTACAAAGAATGAGTATTCGTTCGTTCTTCGAGACCATGCATCCCACCAGTCTTTACCAGTGTTGGCGATGCGGGCATTCTAGCTGCGAAATGCAAGGACTCAGCTACGTGTCGACTTTAGACGACATATGAGCTTTCAGTTACACTTATGCCCATGGCAATTAGGCTATTCCTGCCGATCTCTAGCACTCCTCCCGCCCGATGGCGGTAGTCCAGTCGCGTCCATAGAGTTCTCACGCTGCCTCTGGTATTTTTGCCAGCGCCAGCATTCCAAAGTGTGTATATCGTGGTGTATCTTTAGCCAGAATAGCGGTGATATATGCTTGTATCATATTGATTTAATGAAGAAATGTTGAATTTATGCTGCTGATGATCGACAATTACGATTCGTTTACCTACAACCTCGTGCAGTACTTCGGCGAGCTCGAGCAGGACGTCGCCGTCTACCGCAACGATGCGATCACATTGGACGAAGTCGCTGCGCTGAAGCCGCGTCACATCGTGATTTCGCCCGGTCCTTGCACGCCGAACGAGGCGGGCATATCGGTGCCATTGATCAAGGAATTTTCCGGCAAGGTACCGATACTCGGCGTGTGTCTCGGCCATCAGTCGATCGGCCAGGCGTTTGGCGGGAAGATCGTGCACGCGAAGCAGGTCATGCACGGCAAGACTTCGGCGGTCCGCCACAATTCCGACAGTGTGTTCCGCAAGCTGCCCAACCCGCTGCTGGCGACGCGCTATCATTCGCTGGTGATCGAGCGCGAGAGCCTGCCCGCCTGCCTGGAAGTTACCGCTTGGACCGACGACGGCGAGATCATGGGAGTTCGGCATCGCACGCTGGCGGTGGAGGGCGTGCAATTTCATCCGGAAGCCATCCTTACGGAAAGCGGGCATGCGCTGCTCGCCAATTTTCTTCAGGGAGAGCAGAGATGACACCGCAGGCCGCGCTCGCGCGCATTATCGAGCATCGCGAGATTTTTCACGAAGAGATGCTGTCGCTGATGCGGCAAATCATGAGCGGCGAAGTCTCTGCCGTGCTCACCGCGGCCATCATCACGGGGCTGCGCGTGAAGAAAGAGACCATTGGCGAGATCGCTGCCGCGGCAACGGTGATGCGCGAGTTCGCGACTAAGGTGCCGGTCGCCGGCGACGATAAGCTGGTCGATACCTGCGGCACGGGCGGCGATGCCGCGCACAGCTTCAATATTTCAACTGCGGCGGCCTTCGTCGCCGCGGCGGCGGGTGCGAAAGTCGCGAAGCACGGCGGCCGCTCGGTGTCGAGCAAGTCCGGCAGCGCCGACGTGCTGGAAGCGCTCAGTGCGAACATCAATCTCAAGCCTGAAGAGGTCGCGCGCTCGATCAACGAAGTCGGCGTCGGTTTCATGTTCGCCCCCAATCATCACAGCGCGATGAAGCATGCAGCGCCGGTGCGCAAGGAGCTCGGCGTGCGCACGATATTCAACATATTGGGGCCGCTGACCAACCCGGCTGGCGCCAAAAATCAGGTCATGGGCGTGTTTCATCCCGATCTCGTCGGCATCCAGGCGCACGTGCTGCAGAGACTGGGCAGCCGGCATGTGATGATAGTGCACGGGCTCGAGAGCCTGGACGAGATATCGGTCGCCGGTCCGACGATGATCGGCGAACTGAAAGACGGCGCCGTGCGCGAGTACCAGATCAAGCCCGCGGATTTCGGGCTCGACACGCACGATTCCTCCGCAATCCGCGTCGATGGCGCCGAGCAATCCAAAGCATTGCTGCTCGACGCGCTGGACAACAAGGACGGTGCGGCGCGCGATATCGTCGCATTGAATGCGGGCGCCAGCATCTATGTCGCCGGTCTGGCTGATACGCATGCGGGCGGGGTGCGCATTGCGCTTGCATTGATGGCAAGCGGCGCGGCGCGCAAAAAGCTCGATCAATTCGTCGCGTTCAGCCGCGCGCCGCGCTAAACCAGCGCAAGTCGGCCAATGAATATCAACGGGTCGGTTACATCCCTCGAGCCCGGTGTCGCTGGCACGCCGGACGGCGTGCTCGCGTCGTTGTTGAAGGAAAACGGATTCGATCTCGCGTTCAACATGCTGAATGTCGGCGCGTTGCCCATGAAGGGCGCGGAAGAACCGTTCTGGCAGTTGCTTGACGTGTTTCCCGCATCCAGCGTTGTGGGTGTCGAGCTCGACGCGCGGTTGTGCGAGGAACTCAACCGTCACGCGCGCGCGCGCGTACGCTACTATGCCGCCGCGATTGGCCGCGCCGAGGAAAAGCGGCTGCTCTACCAGACTGCGCACCCGATGTGCACGTCGTTGTACCGTCCCGACGAGCGTTACTCCGACTTGTATCATGATCTCGAAAGTGCGCGCCTGAAATGCGTCGCCGAAATCGCGACGGTCAGCCTCGACAAATTCGTCGCCGATAACGCGCTCGGCGCGATCGATTTTC
The DNA here is from genome assembly GCA_025363575.1 of Betaproteobacteria bacterium. Next base: position 6,600 of record JANYDM010000032.1, read on the forward strand.
TGAAGATAGACGTGCAGGGCGCCGAGCTCGACGTGTTCACGGGTGGCACGCAGGCATTACGCAGTGCTTTGCTTATCGTGAGCGAAGTCGAATTCGTGCCGCTGTACGAAAAACAGCCGCTGTTCGGAGATGTCGCCGCGTGCCTGCGCGCGCGTGGCCTGATGTTCCACAAATTCCTCGGCATGGCCGGACGCGTGATGAAGCCGCTGACATTGCAGGGCAGCGCGCATTATCCCGCGCAGTTCATGTGGTGCGACGCCGTATTTGCACGCGACCTGCTCGATCTCAAGGAGCTGCCCGCGGAACAGCTGCTGAAACTCGCGGTACTGCTCGATATCTATGACAGCCGGGACGCGGCGCTGCATGTGTTGCGCCGCTACGACGAGGGCGAGGGCGACGACCTCGGCGATATTTATCTGACACTGCTCACGCAGAGCGGCGCGTGGAACGTCCTGCCCGCCAGCACGGCCTGAAGCGAACCATGTCCGATATCCTGCAACGCATCATCGCAGTCAAGGCCAGAGAAGTCGCCGCCGCGAAATCTGCCACACCGCTGTCGGCCCTGCGCATCGCCGCCGCGGCGCGCGCCGACGAACGCGATTTTGTCGGCGCATTGCGCGCCAAGGTCGGCGCCGGCGCCCCGGCGGTGATAGCCGAAATCAAGAAGGCGAGCCCGAGTCGCGGCGTATTGCGCGAAGATTTCGATCCGGTAGCGATCGCGGCAACTTACGCGACGCACGGCGCGGCCTGTCTGTCAGTGCTGACCGACGCTCAGTTTTTCCAGGGCAGCGCCGACTATCTGCGCAGCGCGCGCGGGGCGTGCGAGTTGCCCGTGCTGCGCAAGGACTTCATGCTCGAGGCCTACCAGGTCTACGAATCGTGCGCGATGGGCGCCGATTGCATACTGCTGATCGTCGCCGCGTTGACGGAGCGTTGCATGGTGGAGCTGGAGGCCATTGCGATCGAGCTCGGCATGGCTGTGCTTGTAGAAGTCCATAACGCCGCTGAGCTCGACCGCGCGCTCAAGCTGAAGACACCGTTAATCGGCGTCAATAACCGCAATCTGCGCACGTTCGAAACGAAGCTGGACACGACCCTGGGTCTGCTAAAGCGGATCCCCGGCGACCGCATCGTCGTGACCGAAAGCGGAATTCTCCTCCCCGGCGACGTGGCTTTGATGCGCGCGAACAAGGTAGACTGCTTCCTGGTCGGCGAGGCGTTCATGCGCGCAGTCGATCCGGGCGTCGAACTTGCGCGCTTGTTCGCGACCACCGCCTGAACGCTGGCTGGCAAAAAAGGAGAGGACGATGCCGGATCTGGAACGTCTGATCATTGCTTTCGACAACGGGCTGCGCACGCTCTTCGCGCCGGCACACAGTGCGCGGCCGGTGCCGGGCGCGGGGCTTGCCGAAGCGGAGTTGAGCGCAGCGGAGCGGGAGCTCGCGGCCGCGTTGATGCGCGTCAATCACACTGGTGAAATATGCGCACAGGCGCTCTATCAGGGGCAGACATTGACGGCGCGCAACGCAGAGGCGCGTGCCGCGCTGGGCAAGGCAGCGGCCGAGGAGACCGATCATCTGGCATGGACGCAACAACGCATCGACGAACTGGGCGGGCGCGCGAGTTTTCTGAATCCATTGTGGTATGCGGGTTCATTCGCGCTGGGGGCCGCCGCCGGTCTGCTTGGCGACAAGTGGAACCTGGGTTTTCTCGCCGAAACCGAACGCCAGGTCGAAGGCCATCTTGCCGGTCACCTCGACCGCTTGCCGCCGCAGGATGAAAAAAGCCGCGTGATCGTCGACGAGATGAAAGCCGATGAAGCACGCCACGCGCATACCGCCGTCGAGCACGGAGGCGCCGAACTGCCGGCGCCGGTCAAGCGCATGATGAAACTGGGCTCGCGCATAATGACGCGCACAACATTCTGGATTTAGCTGGTCGCGGCTGGTGCCGCGCCGCAGTGTCGCAAACAACAATAAGAATGCCGGGGATAAATTATCGGCGCAGTGCCGGCCGTTGTGTGGTTTTTGGAGGAAGTCATGCATCAGGAATCAGATAAAAATAAAACAGCGCCGGCGAGCACGCCGCGCCGCACGTTTCTTAAACAAGTTGCAGCCACGAGTGCGGTAGCGGGTGCCGGGACGGCGTTGCCGGCAGCGGCGCAGGAGAAGTCGATGCGCAAATCGACGCTTGCGAAAGGACAAGCCCCCCTGTCGGAAACGTTCGCGCGTTATGCGCTCAGTCTCAAGTATGAAGATCTGCCGCCGGACGTGGCGCGCGTGAGCAAACGGACCGTGCTCGACACGATAGGTTGCGCAATTGGCGGCTATGCCGCCGAGCCGAGCAAGATTGCAAACAAGGTCGCGGGCTATGTCACGGCAAAAGACGGCGCAACGGTTTTGTGCAGCGGCATCAAGACCAGCCCCGATCTCGCGGCTTTCGCTAACGGCGTGATGATGCGTTATCTCGATTTCAACAATGGCTACATCACCCCCGGCACCGGCGGCCATCCGAGCGATATGATAGCCGCGCTGCTGCCGGTCGCTGAAATCAACGGCCGCAGCGGCCGTGACCTCATCATGGCGAATGTGCTTACGCACGAAGTGTTCTGCAAAGTCGGGGATGTCCAGGACACGCGCGGTATCGGCCTCGACCATGCGACGATCACCGGCCTTGCCGCAGTGGTCGGCGCCGGCCGCCTCATGGGCCTCACAGAAAAGCAGCTGGTCAACGCCATAGGAATCCATGTCGGCGGCAATACCGCGCTCAATCAGGGGCGCGTGGGCAATCTATCGAACTGGAAAACCTTTGCTTCCGCCGAGGGCTGCCGCAAGGCGATTTTCGCGGCACAGCTCGCGCAGGCCGGCATGACGGGCCCTGATCAGGTATTCGAAGGACGCGACGGATTTTTCAACGTGATCCTGCGCGAGCCTTTTCAGTTGCCGAAGCTGGGCGGCGGGGGCGCGCCTTTCGGCATCATGTCTACTTCCACCAAGCGTTTCGCGCTCGGTCAGTACGCGCAGACGATCGCCCAGGCGGGGGTGGAAGCGCGCCAGTATTTCAAGGACACGGGCGAGATCGAGGAGATCAATCTGCGGATTTCGCATAACGCGATCATCATCATGGCGGACAGCCCCGATAAATGGCGTCCGCAGACGCACGAGACCGCCGACCATAGCATTCCGTATTCGACGGCCGTTGCAATGATGTACGGCACGGTGACGGATGATCACTATGAAGATCCCTACCTGCACGACAAGCGGCTGCTGGATCTGGTAAGTCGTGTCAAAGTCATCTATTCCGAAGAGGCCGATCGCGTCGAGAAGGAATACAACCTGTGCGATATGGAACTCGTGCTGAAATCCGGCGAGCGCAGGAAGCTGCGCGTCGAATATCACCGTGGGCACTTCAAGAACCCGATGACAGACGCGGAGATGGAAGAGAAATTCCGGCTGCTCGCGAAGCGGCAGTTGCCAGCCGCGCGCATCGACGCCCTGCTCAAGCAATTGTGGGCGCTCGAGAATGTTTCGAACATCCGCGCGCTTGTCGAATTGACGCGCGCAGGATAGCGGGCGAGTCGCAGTTGCGTTGCCACAAGCCGTTCATTGTGAGGTGCAGCACCATGGACGGCGTTCGCCCCGTTGCTTCGGCGGCGAATGATCAAAGTCTGAGGAATGTCGCGGGCATCGTCTGTTACCAGCTGCATTGACAATTTTCGTCTCAACGCGTAACCTCTTGTTCCTGCGCCGATTTAGCTTTGCTTGCGGGCGCCGCCGCGGAGGTGAGAACGCTTCCGGCCCGGCGTAAAAACAAATCCTGCTAAGCGGCGTGACCCGATCGGCGCCCGCAGATCGGGTTTTTTTATTTTTGCTTCTCTATGAAACGTACAGACGCACTTAAAAAACTGCTCAGCGAGCGCATCGTCATCCTCGATGGCGCGATGGGTACCATGATCCAGGGCCACAAGCTCGACGAGGCAGGCTATCGCGGCGCGCGCTTCAAGGACTTCGCGCGCGATGTCAAGGGCAACAACGACCTGCTGACGCTGACGCAGCCGCAGATCATCCGCGAGATCCATGCGCAGTATTTTGCGGCGGGCGCGGACATTATCGAAACGAACACATTCAATTCGACTGCGATCGCGCAGGCCGATTACGCGATGGAACACCTCGTTCACGAGCTGAATTTCGAAGCGGCAAAGCTCGCGCGCTCGGTCGCCGACGAGGTCGAGAAGCAGGATGGCCGGCCTTGTTTCGTCGCGGGCGCACTGGGCCCGACCAATCGCACGGCGTCGATTTCGCCCGACGTCAACGACCCGGGTTTTCGCAACGTCACCTTCGATGAGCTCGTCGACACTTATACCGGGGCGATCCATGCTCTCGTCGAAGGCGGTGTCGATCTGCTGCTGGTCGAGACCATATTCGACACCTTGAACGCGAAGGCCGCGTTGTTTGCAATCGACCAGTACTACGACGAGCACAACGTCCGGCTGCCGGTGATTGTCTCCGGCACGATCACCGATGCGTCGGGTCGCACGTTGTCGGGGCAGACAACCGAAGCGTTCTGGAATTCCATGCGTCACGCGCAGCCGCTCGTGATCGGGTTGAACTGCGCACTCGGCGCGCAATTGATGCGACCGTATATCGAGGAACTCTCGAACGTCGCGGACACGTACGTGTCGGCTTATCCGAATGCCGGTTTGCCGAATCCACTGGCCGAAACAGGCTACGACGAAACGCCCGCGTACACGGCGGGCCTGATAAAGGAGTTCGCGCAAAGCGGCTTCGTCAATCTCGTCGGCGGCTGCTGCGGGACAACGCCCGCGCACATCGAAGCGATTGCCGACGCTGTGCGCGGCATACCACCGCGCAAGATTCCTGTGCTCGAAAAGCGCACGCGCTTGTCGGGGCTCGAGCCGCTCAACATCGGTGACGACTCTCTGTTCGTCAATGTCGGCGAGCGCACCAACGTCACCGGCTCGAAAGCGTTCGCGCGCCTGATCCTCGCCGGCGACTATGCGGCGGCGCTGTCGGTCGCGCGCCAGCAGGTTGAAAACGGCGCGCAGGTGATAGACGTGAACATGGACGAGGCGATGCTCGACTCGAAAGCCGCCATGGTCACGTTTCTCAAGCTGATCGCTGCGGAGCCCGACATCTCGCGCGTGCCGGTCATGATCGACTCGTCGAAGTGGGAAGTCATCGAGGCCGGATTGAAGTGCGTGCAGGGCAAATGCGTGGTCAATTCGATCAGCATGAAAGAAGGTGAAGAGGAATTCGTCAAGCACGCGAAACTCGCGCGCCGCTACGGCGCCGCAGTGGTGGTGATGGCTTTCGACAAGAAAGGCCAGGCCGACACGCTCGAGCGCCGCAGGGAAATCAGCAAGCGCTCGTACGAGATTCTCGTCAAGGACGTCGGCTTCCTGCCGGAAGATGTCATCATTGACCCGAACATCTTCGCGATCGCGACCGGCATCGAAGAGCACAGCAACTACGGCAAGGACTTCATCGCGGCGACGCAATGGATACGCGAAAACCTGCCGTACGCGAAAGTGAGCGGCGGGCTATCGAATATTTCGTTTTCGTTCCGCGGCAACGACGGCGTGCGCGAGGCGATCCACACGGCGTTTCTTTACCACGCGGTCAAGGCCGGCCTCACGATGGCTATCGTCAATGCCGGCCAGATCGGCGTGTACGACGAAATTCCGAAAGACCTGCTCGAGCACGTCGAGGACATTATTTTCAATCGCCGGCCGGATGCCGCCGAGCGCATGGTGAAGTTTGCCGAGACGGTGAAGACGGGGGGCAAGGCGCAGGTCGAAGACCTCGAATGGCGCAAGGGTACGGTCGAAGCGCGGCTCACGCACGCACTGGTACGCGGCATCACGGATTACGTGGTTGCCGATACCGAAGAAGCACGCGTAAAAATGGAAGAGCAGGGCGGCCGTCCGATCCAGGTGATCGAGGGCCCGCTGATGGACGGCATGAACGTGGTTGGCGATCTCTTCGGCGCGGGCAAGATGTTTTTGCCGCAAGTCGTGAAAAGCGCACGCGTGATGAAACAGGCGGTCGCGCACCTGATTCCGTTTATCGAGGCGGAAAAAGCCAGGTCGGGCGATTCACGGCCGAAAGGCAAGATCGTGCTCGCCACCGTCAAAGGCGACGTGCACGACATCGGCAAAAATATCGTGGCCGTCGTGCTCCAGTGCAACAACTACGAAGTGATCAACCTCGGCGTCATGGTGCCGTGGACCAAGATCGCACAGGTCGCGCGCGACGAGAAATGCGACATCATCGGCTTGTCGGGTCTCATTACGCCGTCGCTCGAGGAAATGGCGCACAACGCGCGCGAGATGGAGCGCGAGGGCTTCACGATCCCGCTGCTGGTCGGCGGTGCTACGACGTCCCGCACGCACACGGTGGTCAAGATCGCGCCCGGTTATCACGGCCCGGTGATCTGGGTGCCTGATGCATCGCGTAGCGTCAGCGTCTGCAGCAATCTGTTGTCGGACGAATTGAAGGCAGGCTATCTCGCCGACATCAAGGCGGAGTATGCGCGCATCAAGACGCAGCATGAAAACAAGGCAGGCCCGGGCCCGATGCTGAAGCTCGCGGAGGCAAGGCGCAACGGTTTCAAGACCGACTGGCGTGCGTATACGCCGCCGGTGCCGTCGTTCCTCGGCCTGAAACATTTGAAGAATTATTCGCTCGCCGAAATTGCCGAGCATATCGACTGGGCACCGTTTTTCCAGACGTGGGAGCTTGCCGGTTCGTATCCGAAGATACTCGACGACGAAATCGTCGGCGTCGAAGCGCGCAAGATCCTTGCCGAAGGGCGGGCGATGCTGAAGAAGATCGTCGAGGGCAAATGGCTGACCGCCAACGCGGTGTTCGGTATTTTTCCGGCCAACAGCGTCAATGGTGGCGACGATATTGAAATTTATGCCGACGAAAAGCGTGACCGCGTGCTGATGACGTGGCATAACCTGCGCCAGCAAAACGTGAAGCCCGCCGGCCGGCCCAATCAGTGCCTTGGCGATTTCATCGCGCCCAGGGAGTCCGGCGTCAAGGACTACATCGGGGCGTTTGCCGTGACCGCTGGCATCGGCATCGACAAGCGCGTGAAAGCCTACGAAGATCAGCACGACGATTACAATTCGATCATGCTGAAAGCGCTCGCCGATCGTTTGGCCGAAGCATTCACCGAACTGCTGCACAAGCGTGTGCGCCGCGAGTTCTGGGGCTACGCGAAAGACGAGGCGCTCGACAACACGGCGTTGATCGCGGAGCAATATCGCGGTATCCGGCCGGCGCCCGGCTATCCGGCGTGCCCGGACCATACTGAAAAGGGGCCGCTGTTCGATCTTCTGCGCGCACCCGAGGTGGGTATCACCGTGACCGAAAGCTACGCGATGTGGCCGGCCTCGTCGGTCAGCGGTTTTCACCTCGCGCATCCTGATTCGCAGTATTTCGCCGTTGGCAAGCTCGCGCTCGACCAGGTCCAGGATTACGCGCGGCGCAAGGCGATGAGTCTGGCCGACACCGAGCGCTGGCTCGCGCCTTATCTTGCCTACGACCCCGCGCCGGTACCGCGCGCAGCCGAACCCGCGCCTGCTTAGCCGGATACCGGACGATGTTTACCGCCGCCGAGGCAGCCCGGTTCCAGCGTGACGGCTATATCGTGGCGCGCGGGCTGGCGTCTGCCGCCGATTGCGCGGCCATCAGGGGGATCGCGCAGCGCGATCTGGCGGCAGCGACCCAGCCGGTCGAATTCGAAACCGATACGCAGTACCCGGGGGCGCCGGCGTCGCTGGACGCGCCCGGCGGGCGAACCGTGCGCCGCCTGTTGCAGGCTTGCGCGCGCGATCCGGTAATCGCGCAGTGGGCAACGCAGCCAGAACTCGCCGCGCGGCTCCGCCAGCTGATGGCGCCGCAGGTTGAGCTGTCGCAGGTTCATCACAACTGCGTGATGACGAAAAACCCGAGCTACAGCAGCATCACGAGCTGGCACCAGGACATCCGCTATTGGTCGTTCGAGCGGCCGGAACTGGTTTCGGTCTGGCTCGCCCTCGGGCGCGAATACTTCGAAAACGGTTGCCTGCTGGTGCTGCCCGGATCGCACGTGATGGATTTTTCACCGGCGCAACTCGATGCCGCGCTGTTCCTGCGCCCCGACGTCGAAGCGAATAAGCCTTTGATCCGCACCCAGTGCCGCGTCGAGCTGGAGCCCGGCGACGTGTTGTTTTTCCATTGCCGTCTTTTCCACGCGGCCGGCCACAATCAGACGGCGGACACCAAGTTTTCGCTGGTGCTCTCGTATCACGCCGCCGACAACCGGCCGCTTGCCGATACGCGCTCGGCTACTCTGCCCGACATTCTGCTGTAACCGGCACGGCGCGGCCAGCGGCCGGCACGGACGCGTTAGAATCCGCGTTGCTCCCGGAGATACGCATGCCGACCTCGAGTTCATCCTTCGCGCTGACCGCGCTCATGCTTGCCGCGTCGAATCTGTTCATGACGTTTGCCTGGTACGGGCATCTCAAGCACCTCCAATCGAAACCGTGGATCGTCGCCGCGCTCGTCAGCTGGGGCATCGCACTTTTCGAGTATCTTCTGCAGGTGCCGGCCAATCGCATCGGCATCGGCGTCATGTCGCTGCCGCAGCTGAAAATCCTGCAGGAGGTCATCACGCTGCTGGTGTTCGTGCCGTTCGCGTTCTTCTACATGGACCAGAAAATCACGCTGAACTATCTGTACGCGGGCCTGTGCCTTGTCGGTGCGGTATATTTCATCTTCAAGGGATGAAAAACAACGGATGAAAATCCATATTCTCGGTATTTGCGGTACGTTCATGGGCGGTATCGCGGCGATCGCGCAGTCCGCCGGCCATACCGTCACCGGCTGCGACGCCAACGTGTATCCGCCAATGAGCACCCAGCTCGAAGGCCAGGGCATCAAGCTCATCGAAGGCTACGGCGCTGATCAGCTGAGGCTCGAGCCCGATGTCTACGTCATCGGCAACGTCGTGACGCGCGGCAATCCTTTGATGGAAGAAATTCTCAACCGCGGCCTGCCCTATATCTCGGGTCCGCAGTGGCTGGCCGAAAATGTGCTGCGCGGGCGCTGGGTGCTGGCAGTGGCCGGGACGCACGGCAAGACGACGACGACGGCAATGCTGGCGTGGATACTCGAGCACGCCGGGCTCAATCCGGGGTTTCTGATCGGCGGCGTGCCGGAGAATTTCCGCATTTCGGCGCGCGTTGGCGGCGACCCGTTTTTCGTGATCGAAGCCGACGAGTACGATACGGCGTTTTTCGACAAGCGGTCGAAGTTCGTGCATTACTCGCCGCGCACCGCGGTACTCAACAATCTCGAATATGACCACGCCGACATTTTTCCCGATCTTGGCGCAATCGAAAATCAGTTTCATCATCTCGTGCGAACTGTGCCCGGCAAGGGGCTTATCGTCAGCAACGGCGCCGACGCGAATCTCGAGCGCGTGTTGACGCGCGGCTGCTGGACTCCGGTCGAGCGATTCGGCATCACCGGCGGCTGGCAAGCCGGCGCGCAATCGGCGGACGGCCGGTTCGAGGTGGCTTTCGACGGCAAGCCGCAGGGCGATGTGCAGTGGGATTTGCTCGGCGCGCACAATCAGGCGAATGCGCTGGCGGCGATCGCCGCTGCGCGTCATGCCGGGGTTGCGCCTGCGGTCGCCCTTGAAGCGCTCGCTGCGTTCGAGAACGTAAAACGCCGGCTCGAGTTGCGCGGCACAGTCAAGGGCGTATCGGTTTACGACGATTTCGCTCATCATCCGACCGCGATAAAAACTACGCTGGCGGGATTGCGCGGAAAAACCTCGCAGTTGTCGCAGCCGACGCGCATATTCGCCGTCCTCGAGCCGCGCTCTAATACGATGAAGCTCGGCATGATGAAAGACGCGTTGCCGGGGAGCCTGGCGGATGCCGACCGCGTGTACTGTTACGGCGCCAACCTGGGCTGGGACGCGGCCGCCGCACTTGCCCCGCTGGGCGGCAAGGCCGAGGTGCATCAGGATATCGGCAAGCTCGTCGCCGCCATCGCGGCCGTGGCGAAATCCGGCGATCACGTTCTGGTCATGAGCAACGGCGGCTTCGGTGGCATTCACGACAAGTTGCTCGCCGAGCTGGGAGGCGCGCGTGGCGGATAACCTCAACGACCTCGCGCTGATCGTCAAATCGCGCTTCCCGCTGATCCAGGTCGAGACCAGCGAGGAGGTGCGCATGATGCACCTGCTCGAGCGTGTATCCAACCTCGAGAACTGGCCGCTGTTCGTCTGGAGCATCGCCGACGGCATACGCCGCGTGCCGCGCACCGACGTGATCACCCAGACCTACGAGTTCCAGGCGGCGCTGCGCCATATCGACAAGACGCCGCAGAACGGCATCTATGTTCTGCTCGACGCGCAGCCGTACTTCGAAGACCCCGTCAACGTGCGGCTCATCAAGGAAATTGCGCAGGAGTATTACAAGACGCAGCGCACGCTCGTCTTCCTTTCGCAGCAGATTCAGATTCCGCCCGACCTGCAGCGCATGAGCGCGCGCTTCTGCCTGCCCTTGCCGTCGACGGACGAGATCCGCGAATTGATCCGCAGCGAAGCGCAGTTGTGGGAGCACGAGAACGGCGTGCCGATCAAGGGCCAGCAGCACGCGCTTGAATTGCTCGTGCAGCACCTGGTGGGCATGTGCCTCGACGATGCGCAGCGGCTCGTGCGCCAGGCGATCCGCGACGACAACGCGATCACGATGGACGACATCCACCGCGTGCTGCGCTTCAAGCGCGAATCGCTGGGCGAAGGCGGCCTGCTCGAATTCGAAATCGACGCGGGTTCGCTGACGGAGGTCGGCGGCCTGGCGAACCTCAAGCGCTGGCTCGAGCTGCGGCGGCCGGCGATCACGGGCGACGCGGTGAGGCTCGGTGTAGAGCCGCCGAAAGGCGTGCTGCTGCTCGGCGTGCAGGGTGCGGGCAAGAGCCTGGCGGCGAAGGCGATCGCGGGCTCCTGGGGGCTGCCGCTGATGCGGATGGATTTCGCCGTGCTCTACAACAAGTTCCATGGCGAAACCGAGCGCAACCTGCGCCAGGCGCTGAAGCAGGCCGAAGCCATGGCTCCGTGCGTATTGTGGATAGATGAAATCGAGAAAGGGCTGGCCGGCGATAGTTCCGGCGATGGCGACGGCGGCGTCTCCAAGCGCGTGCTCGGCACCCTGCTCACGTGGATGGCGGAACGCAAGACGCGCTGCTTCCTGGTGGCAACATCGAACGATGTGAGCCGGCTGCCGCCGGAGCTGCTGCGCAAGGGGCGCATGGACGAGATTTTCTTCGTGGACCTGCCCGATGCCGCCACCCGCGAAGAAATATTCCGCATCCATCTGCAGAAGCGCAAGCTCGACCCTGCGCAGTTCGACCTGAAACAACTTGCCGCCGCGGCCGACGGGTTTGCGGGGGCCGAGATCGAGCAGGCGGTGATTGCAGCGATTTATGAAGCCCTCGCCGAGAAGAAACCGCTCGCTACTGCCCATGTGCTCGCCGAAGTCGAGCATACGCGGCCACTGTCCGTAGTCATGGCGGAGAAGGTTGCAGAGTTGAGGGAGTGGGCCGCCGGCCGCACGGTGCGCGCGGACTGAGATCAGTCCTACAAAGATCTGCCCAACGCAACGGTACGGCGCACGACGCATCGCCTCGCGAGCGTATAATCGCCGGGCTGTCTGCGCGCATCATTCATACGCGCTGTCGTGCCTCCCGCGTCTCCCCTCTTCGCCGCCGAACCCGTGAACAGTAGCAGTCAAATAGATCAGCAATTGGCTGGCCTCGCGTCCCATCTCGCCGGGCGCCAGTCTGTAATCCTGCAGACGTGGTGCAATGCGATCGAGCGTGATCCGCAGCTGACCACTGCCGCCGCGTTGCCGCGCAAGCAGTTGAACGATCACATCCCACATGTGCTGGAGGCGTTCGGACGCGAGCTGAGCGCGCGGGACACCACTGAGCATGCCGATGCGAAAAAAGAAGCGCATAAGGATGGCGCCGCGCATGGCCTGCATCGGTGGCAGCAGGGCTACCATCTGCGCGAAGTGACGCGCGAATGGGGTCATCTGCAACTGTGCCTTGCAGACGAGTTGAAAAGCTTTGCGTCTTTGCATCCGGACGTTGACCCGGGCGTCATGCCGGCCGCGTATCGCGCGCTGGCGACCATTTGCGGCGAAGGCGTGAGCGACAGCACGAATCGATATTTCGAGCTGCAGCAGATCGAGGCCGCCGGCTACGTGCGCGACCTCGAAGAGGCGCTCGAGCAGGTGCGCGAATTGGAGCGTCAGCGCGCGGCTCTATGGCGCGAGGCGCTGCATGACCTGCGCGGCAAGGTTGGTGTCGTTGCGAACGTGACAACGGGGTTGACGCTCGAGCACGTGTCGCAACCCGTGCGCGACAATTTCCTGCGCTTGCTCAAGAAGAATGTGTCATCGCTCCACGTCATGCTCGACGACGTCATGAGTCTGGCGCGCCTGCAGGCCGGCCAGGAGCAGCGCGACATCAGGCCGATCGACGCGGCCGCCCTGGTGCGCGATTTGTGCGAGAACCTCCAGCCGCTGGCCGCTGAGCGCGGGTTGTTTCTGAAGACCGAGGGCCCCGCCAATTTTGCCGTAGAAGGCGACGCGGTGAAAATCCAGCGCATCGCGCAGAACCTGTTGATCAATGCGCTCAAATACACGCAGCATGGCGGAGTCACGGTACGCTGGGGAGACAGTCGGGCGAACGACAGCGAGCGTTGGATGCTGGTGGTCGAAGATACCGGTCCGGGATTTCGCGCCGGCCCCGGCGCGCCTCTCGCGGGCGCGCTCGAAGAGGCCACCGAAGAGGCGCGCCAGGTGGAGCGCACAGTCGACGGCGATGGCAAGTCCGTCGGCGTGCACAAAACCGTGCCGGCCGCGCCACCGCCCGATTATCGACAGACTCATCAGGAACACGGCGAGGGTATCGGTCTCGCGATCGTCAAGCGACTAAGCGAGCTGCTGGACGCGACGGTCGAAATGACCTCCGAGCCCGAACGGGGCACGATATTCAGGATAGTGCTGCCAAGGCACTACGCGGGCGCACAGCAAAAGCCCTAGCGCGTCCGCCGGTTTCCGTAAGCGGAACTAACGCGCGTTTTCGGGCACTCACACCAGAGTGCCTTAATGACCTTATTTGCAGACCTTGCCGCCGTTTCGGGGCGTGTGGCGAAGACTTCCAGCCGACTTGCCAAGGTGCACGAAGTCGCTGCCTGTCTGCGCGCGCTCCAGACGGACGAAGTGCCGTCCGCGGTCGCGTTCTTGAGCGGCGAGACGCGGCAGGGCAAGCTCGGCGTGAGCTACGCCGCTTTGCATTCCGCCCGCGTAGCGGCGCCCGCGCAGACCGCCGCATTGAGCGTGCATGACGTCGACACCGTATTCGACGAACTCGCCGCGATCAAAGGCGCGGGCGCGAACGCCGCCCGCGTCGGGTTGCTGCAAACGTTGATGGCACGCGCAACAGCGGACGAGCAGGATTTTCTCGCGCGCCTCATCGCCGGGGAGTTGCGCCAGGGTGCGTTGCAGGCGCTGGTGCTCGAAGCAGCAGCGGCCGCCACCGAGATCGCGCTTGCCGATGTGCGCAAAGCAGCAATGTCCGCGGGCGGCCTGGGCGAAGTCGCCCAAGCGTTGCTGCACGAAGGGAGCGCTGCGCTGACGCGCTTTTCGATCAGATTGATGCAGCCCGTGCTGCCGATGCTGTCGCAATCGGCGACCGATACGGACGCCGCGCTGGCCGCGCTCGGCACGGCTGCTTTCGAATGGAAGATCGATGGCGCGCGCGTGCAGGTGCACAAGGCCGGCGACGAGGTTCGCGTTTATACGCGCAATCTGAATGATGTCACGCCGCGCGTGCCGGAAATCGTCGCCGCGGTGCGCGCGTCGCCGTGCCGCAATCTGATACTCGACGGCGAAGCGATCGCATTGCGGGCCGACGGCAAGCCGCACTCGTTCCAGCTGACGATGAGGCGCTTCGGCCGCAAGCTCGGTGTCGAAGCAATGCAGCGCGAGCTGCCGCTCTCTGTATTTTTCTTCGATTGCCTGCTGTGCGAGGACGAGGCGCTGGTCGAGCGCGCCGCGAGCGAGCGCTTCGGCGCACTCGAAAAAGCGCTGCCGCCGGCTTTGATCATTCCACGCATGGTGACGGCCGACCCGGGGGAGGCCGCGCAATTTTTCGAGGCGACGCTCGCGCAGAGCCATGAGGGTGTCGTCGCCAAGTCGCTCACGGCGCCGTACGAGGCAGGGCGCCGCGGCGCGGGTTGGATCAAAATAAAACGGGCCAATACGCTCGACCTCGTGGTGCTCGCGGCGGAATGGGGAGGCGGCCGGCGCAACGGGTGGCTATCGAACCTGCATCTGGGCGCGCGCGATGAAGAGAGCGGCGGCTACGTCATGCTGGGCAAGACGTTCAAGGGTCTCACCGATCAGATGCTGGCATGGCAGACGAAGGAATTTCTCAGGCTCGAAACCCACCGCGACGCGGCGACCGTGTTCGTGCGGCGGGAGATCGTGGTCGAGGTCGCATTCAACGAAATACAGGCAAGCGCGCGTTATCCGGGCGGGCTTGCGTTGCGCTTCGCGCGCGTGAAGGCCTATCGGCCGGATAAGCGTGCGGAGGCGGCCGATACCTTCGCCACCGTGCATGCTCTGTACGCCGCGCAGGGGCATACGGATCAGCCGCCCGGAGTTCCTGCTGCCGCCGTTTACCCGCCGAGCGCCTTATAAAGGTCGGCCACTGCCGCGCGCTGCGCGCGCAGCGCTTCATGCCGTGCAATTTGCGCGGCGAGCAGATTGCGTTCGGCATCGATGACGTCGATCTGGCTGGCAAGCCCGTTGTCATAGCGCAGGCGCGCGAGCCGCAGCGCGTCGCTCAGCGCCGCTGCGCGCGCGCCTTCGGCATCGAAACTTTCACGCGCGCGCGTCTGTGTCGCCAGTGCGATACGCACTTCGCGGAATGCGTTCTGAATCGCACCTTGATAACCGGCCAGCGCCTGCTGCTCGCGCGCTTTCGCCGCGCCGACCAGCGCGTCAATACGGCGGCCGGCAAAAATCGGCGCCGTAATGCCGGCGGCGAGCTGCCAGATGCTCGCAGGTCCGGTGAACAGGCTGGCCAGCCCCTGGGCTTCGCTGCCGAGATAACCGGTCAGCTGGATTGACGGAAAGTAGTACGACCGCGCTACGGCGACGCGCGCGTTGGCGGCGATCAGGCGCTGTTCGGCATCGACGAGGTCCGGCCGCCGCAGCAGCAGTTCCGAAGGCAGGCCGGAAGGCACCACGGCAGGCAGTAGCGCTATTTGTTCTTCCGCAGCGCGCTCGACTTTATCTTCCATGATTGCGCGCGGGCTGCGGCCGAGCAGCACGACGAGCGCCGCCTCCTGGATATCGCGGTCGCGCTCGAGCGGCGGCAATTGCGCGCGCGTCGTCGCGGCCTCCGCTTCGAGCTGGCGCATCTCGAAGATCGAAATCAAGCCTTCGTCGAAGCGTTTCTTCTGCAGGTTGAGGCCATCCTCGCGCAGCGTTAGCGTGCGCCGCGTGGCCGCAACCTGGGAGTCGAGCGCGCGCAGCGCGAAATAGGTCTTCGCGACGTCGGCAGCCAGTATGATGCGAACCGTGTCTCGTGCGGCCTGCGTCGACAGCAGGTCGGCGCGCGCAGCCCGCGCGCCCGCGCGCAACTTGCCCCAGATATCGACCTCGTAAGAGACATTGAGCGTAACGAGGTTGTCATTGCGCAGACGTGCAATGCCCGGCGGCAACAGCCCGGTAGCGGCGGACGACAGTGTGCGGTTGCGGCTGGCCGATACGTCCGCGCTCGGGTAGTAAGCGCTCTCCGCCTGCTGCAGCAGGGCGCGCGCTTCTTCGACGCGTGCAGCGGCTACCGTCAGATTCGTGTTGCGCTCGAACGCCTCGGCCACCAGTTTCTCCAGCACCGGATCCGCGTAGATGCGCCACCAGTTACCGTCGGTCACATTGCCCTGCGCGGATTCGCGCCACGCGGCCGGCAGTTCGACCGCGGGCCGCTCATACTTGGGTTGCACGGCGCATCCCGCGACCAGCAGCGCAGAAACGAGGAGCAGGCGCTTATTCACTGACGCCCTCCTTACGATTGTGCTCTTCGACCTCTTCGCGGATTTGCGCGGTCGAGCGCTTCTCCGTCAGGTGGCGATCGGTGATCAGCTTGAAGAACATAGGCACGAAGAAAATCGCGAGAAAGGTCGCCGCTATCATGCCGCCCATGACCCCGGTGCCGACGGAATGGCGCGCGCCGGCGCCCGCGCCCGTCGAGATTGCGAGCGGCAGCACACCGAGGATGAATGCGAGCGAGGTCATGAGAATAGGGCGGAAGCGCAGGCGCGCTGCTTCCAGGGCAGCCGCCGAGGCCGACATGCCTTCGTGATGTTTCATCACCGCGAATTCCACGATCAGGATTGCATTCTTGGCCGCCAGTCCGAGCAGGGTGACGAGCCCGATCTGGAAATAGACGTCGTTCGTCAGCCGCCCGATCTGCCCGGTGATCATCTGCATGCCGGGGATGATGAACGACAGAGTGGACAGGCCGTTCTTGATCCAGATCGCGGCGAGCGCGCCGAACATGCCGAAGGGCAGTGCGAGCAGCACCGACAGAGGCAGCGACCACTTCTCGTACTGCGCGGCGAGGATCAGGAATACCATCAGCGCGGCGAGGCCGAGCGCGATCCCCGAGGTCCCGCTCGACTTTTTCTCCTGGTAGGAGGCGCCGCCCCAGTCGAAACTGAATTCGGGCGGCAACGTTTCCCGGGCGAGCTTTTCGACCTCCGCGATCGCCTGGCCGGAGGAGATGCCTGGCGCGCCCTGGCCGAACAGCTTGACGGACGGCAGGTTGTTGAAGCGGTCGAGCGAGTCGGGGCCCGCCGAGTACTTGACCTCGGCGAGCGCCGAGAGGGGAATCATCGCGCCGGCGTTCGGGCCTTCCTGCGCGCGCACGTAGATGCCGCCGATGGCCTCAGGCCGCTTGCGGTACTCGCGGTCGGCCGACATCAGCACCTGCCAGGTGCGGCCGTAGCGGTTGAAGTCGTTGACGTAGAAATTGCCGAGCGTCGCCGCCAGCGTGTCGAATACATCGTTGATCGGCACGCCGAGCGCTTTCGCCTTGTCGCGGTCGACATCCACATAGAGTTGCGGCACGGTCGCGCGCCACAGCGTCTGCACGCCGCCGAGCATCGGGTCGCTGTTTGCCTTGCCGAGGAACTGGAACAGCACTTCGGCCATGCGCTTGGGGCCGCCCTCGCCGCGGTTCTGCAAGTAGAACTCGAAGCCTCCCGCGGTGCCGAGGCCGAAAATGGGCGGCGGGTTGAAGGCGAGCACCAGCGCCTCCTTGATGGCGCCGGTCTTCATGAACACCTCGCCCACAAGTTGCTGCGTGGTCTGCTTGCGCTCGTCCCAGTGCTTCTGCGTGACGAAAATCGACGCCGCGTTGTTGCGGAACCCGCCGCCGAGAAAGTCGAAGCCGGTGAATGCGATGACGTTCTCGTTGGCCGGGTTCGAGCGGATCGCCTCGACGACTTCGCCGACCACCTTGTCGGTGCGCTGCAGCGTCGCACCATCAGGCAGGATCACCGCGGTGATGAACCAACCGTGCTTATCCGGTTGTCTCCCAGACCCACTACCGGTAGTATGTTGAGCATCTGCGCCAATCTGAGATGGCCATGGTTATCGACGTGCTTGATCGAGACGATTTGCCGTTTCCTCGCTCGCTTCCTGAGTTTCAGCG
>JANYDM010000114.1 GCA_025363575.1 Betaproteobacteria bacterium
GTTCGTAACGTCGGCCATGAACCCACTGCTGGTGGCGATATTGTTGCGGCATTCCGCGGCGCGCGGCGAACTCGCCGATGCGGGTGCGGGCCGCGTGTTTTTTATCAGCACGCTGGGCTCGGTCGCGGGCGTGATCGTGACTGCGTTCGGCCTCATTCAGTATATGAGCAATTTTGCGGCGGCACTGGTGGTGGCAGCGCTCCTTGCAGCGCTGCCGCTCGTCATGCTGTTTGGCTCGTCGATCCGGATCGCGCAGCGCAAGCGTCTCACGATAACGGCCAGCGTAGCGCTGGTCGCATCACTTGGCCTGCTGGCGGGTGCGCATGCGTACACCGACCGGCTGTGGCCCGCTGCCTACAGCGGCGCGCAATGGCGCATTGAATCGATTTACCGTTCGTCGTTCGGCACTGTAAAAGTGCTGAAGAGCGGGCCGCGCGAAAACGAACCGTTTACGCGCATGTATTTCCAGGACGGACTGGTTCAAAACATCGTCGGCGCGACCAACCGCTCGCTTTCCATGTATACGTACGCGCTCGAGGCGCTGGCGTATTCATACCGGCCGGATCTACGCAAGGCGCTGGTGCTCGGCATCGGTGCGGGCATGGTCCCGATGCGCCTCGCCGGCCGTGGCGTCGACGTGACGACCGTCGATATCGACTCGGCGTCGTTGCGCGCGGCGACCGAGGTGTTCGGTTTCGAGCCGACGAAGGTTCGCGCAATCCACGCCGATGCGCGCACATTTTTGCGCTCGTGCGAAGGCGGCTATGACGTCGTAGTGGTTGATCTGTTCCACGGCGACGGCGTGCCGGACTATCTCGTGACGCGGGATTTTTTCCGCGATCTCAAGCGCTGCCTGGGCACCGAAGGCATTGCGGTATTCAATACGTTTGCAGACCTCGATCAGCCACGCGCCTACGCGCACTTTCTGACTACGCTCAAAAGCGAACTGCCTTATGTCACGCTGTACCGGCCCGATTATGGAATCGCATCGCATATCAACAGCTTCATAGTCGCTGGCGCCGCCGCCTTGCCGAGCCCCGCCGGTGACGATCTCGGTCACGTGCCGCCGCGCCATCTGCCGACGCTGGCGGCGATGCTGCGTCGTCCAATCCCGCTCGATCAGCGACTGCTCGCGCATGGGCGCACCATTACCGACTCGAACAACCCGGTCGCAATGGATCTCGCCGCGAGTCAGTTGATCAACCGCCGTTACGTAGTCGAAGCGCTGCCGGCCGCGTTTTTCGTGAACTGAATCGCCGTTCAGATCTCGACCTGCGTGCCGAGTTCGATCACGCGGTTGGCCGGAATTTTGAAATACTCGACGATGCTGCCCGCGTTGCGCGTCATGGTTGCAAACAACCGATCGCGCCATAACGCCATGCCGTCGCCCGGCGTGGGTACGACGGTCTCCCGGCTCACGAAGAACGACGTTTCGAGCAAGTTGAACCCGGCGCCGTCGATCGTGACAAGTGCCAGCGTTTGCGGCACGTCGGGGATGTCCTTGAAGCCGTAATACAGCCGCAGCCGATGGCAATTGTTGCCGAGCGCCTCGATATTCACGCGCTCTTCGAACGGCACGCGCGGGATGTCGCGCACGACGACCGTCAGGAATATCACGCGTTCGTGTATCACCTTGTTGTGCGCGAGATTGTGCAGCAACGCGTGCGGCGTGGAGTCCGGATCGCCGATCAGAAACACCGCGGTGCCCGCCACCCGGTGCGGCGGGTGCTGGAACAGCATCTTCAGGAACGGCTGCAGTTGCAATGCGGACATGCGCAGGTGCTGGAACAATATCTCGCGGCCGCGCCGCCACGTGACCATGAGGGTGAAGATGACGCTGCCCATGACAAGCGGAAACCAGCCGCCTTCGACGAACTTGAAAAGATTGGCCGCGAAAAACGCCAGGTCGACGACCAGAAAGAAACTCGTCGACAGCACGCACAGCGTCAGGCTGTAGCGCCAGCCGAACCTGATCACAAAAAAGGTGAGCAACGTGGTGATCAGCATGGTTCCCGATACGGCCAGACCGTACGCCGACGCCAGATTTGACGATGAACCAAAACCGATGACGGCCGCGATGATTGCAATGAGCAGCGTCCAGTTGATGGCCGGTATGTAAATCTGGCCGAACTCGGTGTCGGAGGTCTGGATGATATTCATGCGCGGCAGGAAGCCGAGCTGGATCGCCTGCCGCGTCATCGAGTAGGTGCCCGATATCACGGCCTGCGATGCGATCACCGTCGCCGCGGTGGCAAGAACCACCATCGGCAACAACGCCCAGCCGGGAAACATCAGGAAAAACGGATTCTCGACGGCCTGCGGATTCACGATCAGCAACGCGCCCTGCCCGAAATAATTGAGCGTGAGTCCCGGCAGCACGCACGCGAACCACGCAAAACGGATCGGCGTCTTGCCGAAGTGCCCCATATCCGCATACAGCGCTTCCGCGCCGGTGACCGCGAGAAATACTGCTCCCAGCACCGCGAACGACGCTAAGCCATGCTGGGTCAGGAATGCATAGGCGTGCAGAGGATTGACGGCTTGCACGATCTGCGGCGCCTGCACGATGTTGACGATGCCGATCCAACCCAGGATTGCGAACCACATGATCATTACCGGGCCGAACAGCGCGCCGACTGTCGCAGTGCCGCGGCGCTGGATCGCGAAGAGCGCAATTAACACCGCTACCGTCAATGGAATGACATAGGGTTTCAATCCCGGCGCGGCCACGCCGAGACCTTCGATCGCGCTCAACACCGAAATTGCCGGCGTAATCACGCCATCGCCGTAAAACAATGCCGCGCCGAATACGCCAAGCACTGCCAGCGAGCCCCCCCATCCCGCTTTGTCCTTCACCGACGCCGACGCCAGCGCCAGCAGCGCCATGATGCCGCCCTCGCTCCGGTTGTCCGCGCGCATGATGAGAATCACATACTTGACGGACACGATAATCATCAGCGCCCAGAAAATCGCCGACACGCCGCCCATCACGTTGGCGCTCGTAAACGGGATGCCGTGGCTCGGATTGAATACTTCCTTCGCCGCGTAGAGCGGGCTCGTCCCGATGTCGCCGTAAACGATACCGAGCGCTGCCATCGCGAGCGCTGAACGGGACTGCCTTGATTGTTGTTTTTGATCCATTTGCTATCGCGATAAAGACAGGCGCGCATTGTACCAGCATCCCCCACCATGATTGCCGACGCGGGTCTCGACGAGCGGCGCAGGCTATCGGCAAATACGATTATCAGCGGACGAAGGTAAAAAACCCGTAAAGATTGATGTGCTCTGGAAGAAGTCGCGCGAGATCCTGCCCGCGAAGCTAATCGTGGGCGGGCTCTTCGTGTAGTCTGAATCGAACGGGCACGTATCGCGTTGGCGCCAACGATACGCGCAGCTTCCCGGTCTGGCGGTGCGCCTGGCGCGAGTATGCCAACCGGTCGCTCCCCGCGGTGAGCGACCGCGCGGAGCATGCCTGGATTACGGCGCCGTCTATTCGGTGACGACTGTCGCCGCTACCGTGCGCGTTGCCGTCCACCGCTGCGGGGACGTCGCCCCCGGCGATTCGACCGTGCCTTCCATCGCCTCGCCGTGAATGCGCCCGTTAAAACGGGTCATGCCTTTG
>JANYDM010000110.1 GCA_025363575.1 Betaproteobacteria bacterium
AAAAGTCAAAGAGCGCATCAAGAATCAGCTAATCCCCGACACCAGGGTGAACATGACCTTCGAGCGCCGCCGTCCGCCGCTCGAACTGACCGCCGCCAATGCCGCGCTCGCCAAACACGCGCAGCAGATCTATAAAGAACTCGGCAAGGAGCTCGTGGTCGGCGACGTCGCGGAAGGCGGCGGCACGGATGCCGCATTCGCCGCGTTAAAGACCAAGGCGCCCGTTATCGAACGCTTCGGATTGCAGGGTTTTGGCGCGCATTCGAATGACGCCGAATATGTCTACATCGATTCGATCGAACCGCGGCTCTATCTGCTGTCGCGCATGATCATGGATGTGGCGCAGGGAAAGGCGAAGTGGTGAACTAAGTTACAGCGCGCAGCGTATTTTTCATCCTTCGCCTCGCTCCGCGGCGAATCTACTGCGGCTGAAACCCGATGTCCTTAATCAGCTTGCCGTACTTCGCATAGTCGCTTCTGATCGTCGCCGTAAAAAACTCCGGCGGCTCGGCGACGATGATGAGTCCCGCTGACACCAGCTTGTCCCTGACGTCGGGCAGCTGAATCGCGCGGTTGATTTCCTGGTTGAGCAGCGTAATGATCTCGCGTGGCGTGCCGGCCGGCGCGAGAAAGCCAAACCACCCGCGGGAATCATAGCCCGGCAGAGTCTCGGCAATAGTCGGCGCGTCGAACTCGGGCACGCGTGTCGGATTGGTGATTGCCAGCAGCCGCAGCCGCCCCGAGCGGATGTGCGGCGTGAGCCCGGTGATACCGTCGATACCCGCGTCGACGTGCCCGCCAATGAGATCGGTCGCAATCTGCGCGCTGCCCTTGTAAGGCACATGCACGTAAGTAAATCCGCCCATCACGCGCAGCAGCTCGATCGTCATGTGCGGAAAGCCGCCTTCCCCGTTGGAGCCGAACGTGACTCTGTTCGGATGTGCCTTGGCATAATTGATCAGATATCTCACGTTTTTGAACGGCACGCTGGGGTGTACTACCAGCGCGAGATAGTTGGTCGTCGACAATGCAATCGGCGCGAAGTCCTTGATCGGATCGTAGGGCAGCTTCTTGTAGGTGTGCGGTGCAACGACCAGATTGCCGCCCTGCCCGCCGACCAGCGTATAACCATCGGGCGCAGCCCGCGCAGCGAGCTCGAGGCCGAGCTGCCCTGCGGCGCCGGCACGATTGTCGACGATCAAATTCTGGCCGAGGCGCTCGGCAATTTTCGGGCCGATCAGCCGTGCCATGATGTCCATCGTATTGCCGGGCGGAAACGGAATAATGATGCGCACAGGTTTCACCGGGTACTGCTGCGCGCCGGCGGCGCCGGCGATCCCCCATATCACGGCCAGCCTGAATACGCGCGACAATAAATTCTTCATGACAATTTCCTCTGGTTGAGCAGCGGCTTATTGTAGCGTCCACACGTAATCGATGGCCGCCGCAGCAGCACTTTTGCCGAGCGGCGGGAGCCCGTACATGTCGAGAATAGTGCGCAGGACGCTGTAATGGTCGATGCGGCGCGCATAGACTCCCTGCCTTATCATCGGCCCGACAAAGATCGTTGGAATGCGGTTGCCTGCGCTGTCGTCGTCTTCGTCCCAGGTCACGATCAGCAGGCTGTCGTGCGTTTCTGCCCAACGCACGTACGCATCGAGCTTCGCACGCAACCACTGGTCGCCACGGATGATGGTGTCAGTCTCAACACCGTTGTGCATGTCGTTTTCCTGGTTGGGAATCACGATGGCGACTGTCGGCAACTTTTCGAAGTCTGCAGGAAATTGCGCGAACGGCATGTTCACCGTCGCCGGCAAGTTGACGCCCTGCCAGTTGACCGCCGGGTTATGCTTGCGCTCGTAGTTGAGATAGCGGCAGCCTGCGAATCCGGCAGCCGGCATGTCTTCCGAATATATGCCGAACGTGAGGTCCGCCGCGATGAGCGCACTCGCGAGATTCGCGCCGGACAGCCGCTGCTGGCAGGTATTGTCGACGACACCCTGCGTAGACCCCGAGAAGAATGCGAGATAGTTCGGCTGGCTCGGATGGGTGATCGCATACGATTGCGAGAATGAAGCGCCGCGGTTCGCCAGCGTATTGATATACGGCGCCGCCATATTGCCTATGATATGGCTGAACGCGCGATTCTCCTCGAAGACGATGACGACATGCGCGGGACGCGGCAGCCGGCGCGCGGTTGCCGTGCCGTCGGCCGCTTGCGTGCCGGTGCAGCATGCCAGTGCGATAAGCAGTGCGAGGACTATTTTTTTCACGAAAGCTCCCGGTAAGGCAGTGCTCATTGTAGTTGATCGGGCAATCATGCCGCGCTGCGTACGACCGGCCCCGCTTGCCGACACGGCGTCATACAGGTATCGTGGCCGCAAATTATCAAACCCGGAGGAGACGATGAAGGTTCTGGCTGCTGCTTTGCTCGCTACAGGTGCCGCGTTCGCAACAATCGGTAGCGCAGACGCCGCTGACACGTATCCATCGCGCCCCATACGCTGGATCGTTGCCTACCCGCCGGGCGGCACCACCGACATACTCGCGCGCCTCACGGCGCAATACCTTACGGAGAAACTCGGTCAGCAGGTTTTGATCGACAACCGGCCGGGCGCGGGCAACAACATCGGCACCGAACTCGTGGTCAAGGCGGCGCCGGACGGCTATACCGTGCTGCTGGTCAATCCTGCCAATGCGATCAATACGACGCTCTACACGAATCTCAGCTTCAATTTCCTGCGCGACCTGGCCCCGGTCGCCGGCCTCGTGCGCGTGCCGAACGTGATGGAAGTGACGACCTCGCTGCCGGCCAAGTCGATTCCCGAATTCATCGCCTACGCCAAAGCGAATCCCGGCAAGCTCATTCTCGCCTCGTCGGGCGCGGGCACATCCGTGCACTTGTCAGGCGAGCTCTTCATGTCGATGACCGGCATCAAGATGACGCACGTGCCGTATAAAGGCGCCGGCCCTGCGCTGCCCGACCTGATTGGCGGACAAGTACACGTCATGTTCGACAACATGCCGTCATCGATCGAGTTCATCCGCTCGGGCCGGTTGCGCGCGCTCGGCGTCACCACTGCGGCGCGCTCGGCACAGCTGCCGAACGTGCCGACCGTCGCGGAGACTGTGCCCGGTTACGAGGCGAGCGCATGGTTCGGCATGGGCGCGCCCAAAGGCACGCCGGCCGAAGCCGTGAACAAGCTCAACCGTCTCATCAACGAGGCGCTCGCCGATCCGAAAATGAAAGCGCGCTTCGCGGAACTCGGCGGCGACCCGATCGCCGGCACGCCGGCGGACTTCTGGAAAATCCACACCTACGAAACCGAGAAGTGGGCCAAAGTCGTCAAAAGCTCAGGCGCCAAGGTGGATTGAGCGGAGAATAAGTGACCAGGTGATGGGGTGATTGAGCATCTAAATTACTCAATCACCCAATCACCCAATCACCCCGTCACCAAATAACTGCCTCACCGGCCCGGCCACCCCGGCAGCGCCTTGCAGCGTGCCAGCCACGCACTGAGGTGCGGATAGTTCTCAAGCGCAATGCCCGACTCGGCCGCGCTTTCGACGTAGGGGAAACACGCCACGTCGGCGATGGTGAGACGCCCCTGCGCCAGCCATTCATTGTGCTGCACGCGTTGCTCGATCGCATCCAGCGCGACGCGCGCGACTGCGTGGTTCTGCTCCAGCGTGCCCGCCGTCCAGCGTCCCTGTAAAAGTCCGCGCCGCGCATACTGCAGCCCGAACTGCACCTCGCTCGCGGCGAGCGCCAGCCATTGCATCACTTCCGCCATCGCCGCCGGCTCGAGCGGGAGCCACTGCTCCCCGCCATATTTGCGCGCGAGATAGACGAGGCAGGCGCCCGAATCCCAGATCACGGACTCCGCATCCTCTATGACCGGCACCTCGCCGCGCGGGTTCAGGCGCAGGAAATTGGCCGTCTTGTGCTCCCCCTTGGCAAAACTGATCTGCACCGTTTCGTGCGGCACGCGCAACAGCGCAAGCATGATGCGGACTTTGTACGCGTTACCCGATGCGGCGGCGCCATATAACTTCATGCTTCCTCCTCGCTGCCCGGCTGCGCGGGCATGACTGCTGCTACTTTTTCTTCAGGTGACGGTCGAAATAATCCATGAAAATATCGAACGCCTTGCGCTGGACCGGATCCGGCTTGAAGGACCCGTCTTCCTCGCGATAAATATACGGATAGCCATGCACCGGATGATCGAGGCTTACCCAGGTCGAATCCTTGCCGGCTTCGGTCATCCATTCGTGCGCAAGCTTGAAGATGCCCTGCAGGTGGTCCGGATCGCGGCCGATGTGCAATATCGGCACCTGGATGCGCTTGATGCGTTCCATCGCGCGCGCCTTGTTCGCGTTCTTCCGCACGACTTCGATGTCCTGGTACTGGATCTCGTTGCCTTTGCGCGGCGCGGTCGGCCCGGTATTGACGCTCAGGAACTCGTGCGACGCGCCTTCGATTGCCACCCCTGCAGTAAACGGCGCGCCTTCGGCGGCCACTTTGAGGATCATCTCGCCGCTGTGGCTGACGCCGACGAGGCCGATCGCATTTTTTTGGACGTAGGGCAGCGTCGGCAAATACTTGAGGATCGCGATCAGGTCGTCCGAATCGAGCGTGGGCGCCGACTTCAGCGTGCGCCCCTCGTTCGCGACGTCGTCTGCCAGATTCTGCGCTCGCGCGGTGTCCTCGTAAAGATGAGGGATCTCGTTGCGGTAGTTGACGAACACCACGACATAGCCGCGAGCGATCATTTCGTCGTGCATGGCCGCGAGACGCTCGACCTGCGATTCAATCTGCAATACGCCACCGCGGCCGTTGCCGCGGCCCACCACGATCACGGGAAAAGGACCGTCGCCGCGCGGCCGGCGTATCGCGATCGGCACGTAGATTTCATCGCGGGTGAGCACGAACGTAACGTCCATGGAAATATCTGAGCCCCGCACGGGCTTGGTAATTGCGTAGCCGTGCGACGGCAGTTCGGGCGCGATCGGCGCCGCGGATTTAATTGTTGTCATTGCTTACTCCTTCAAGTGGCTGCGAGGACGCGACGCCGAACTGCGCGCGGCCGGTGTCGTAAGCTGCGCGTACAAAACCAAGCACTGCCGTGCGTCGATCTTCCTGGGCAACGATGGCTTCGCCGGTTGCAACTGCGCCAGTGAAACCCTGCGTATGCCAGTGGCCCGGCGGCGGCAGCGCGCTCATTGCTGCGGCATTCAATTGCGGCGATGGGCTCACGTACACATACGGCTGCGGATAATAATGGTCACCGGGCGACAGCCCGATACCGATGGAGCGCGCGTTTTCGGCGCCTGGCGCATCGAAACTTACCAGCGTCGCCAGATCGAAATGATGCGGCCAGCATACTGCCGCGCCAGGTGCCGGATGCGCATCGGTGTAGCTGGCGCGCACTTCCTCCAGCAGATCCGCGCCGGCGTCGAACCAGTTGACGATTTCGTCGAACGCTTCGGACTCGCCGCTGAAACTGTATGCAGAGCCGCGCGCTACCGGGTGTGAAGGTATCGTGTAAGGCAGCTTCACCTCGGTCGCGGCCTTGAGACCCAGCGCGCGCAATGCCGAATCGAGCCACACGCCGACCATGGAATCGCGCCGGCCCGCCAGTTCGTAAGTATCGAGCACCAGGCTGCCGCGCATGAGGATGAGCGCGAGGCCGGCGAGGCGCAGCCCCACACGCACGTGCGCGCTGTCCGACGGCATGGGCTGCGAGAAGAGAGCGCCGCGCTCACTGTCCCAGGTCAGACTCGAATGGCTATCGTCCGGCAGCGCGTCGAGGTTCGCGCGCGCAGCCCTGGTCGGCCACTGCGCCGCGTGATGCGCGACGCTGCGCGCCTTGACGAGCGCCGTCGGCGCCTTGTTACCGAGTGTGCTCCAGTCAAATTGCATCGTATTGCTTTCTCCAGGCGCGTCTGCAGCGGCGATTATAGTGGTTCCCGGAAGCGGAATATCCGCGGGCGATGACGCGAATCCGTACAACCGCGCCGGATTGTCGACGAGAATGCGTTTGCGCACGGTTTCATCCGGTGCCCATGATGCCAGGACATCGAGCAGGTCACCGTCATTCGGCATGAAGCCCGCGAAGCGCGAATGCGGCCAGTCGCTCGCCCATACGCAGCGATCCGGCGCCGCATCAATGAGCGCGCGCGCAAATGGCAGGACGCCCGGATACGGCGGACGCGGATCGCCGAAGCGGTTCGGCGACGACAGCTTCACCCATGTATGGCCTTCGCGCAGCAGCACGAGCAATTCCTGAAAACCCGGATGATCCACGCCTGCGTCCACGGGCATATGCCCAAGATGATCGATGACGATATCGACCGGCAGCCTGCGCAGACGGTCCGCCATCGTCACCAGATTGCGCGCGTCGAGATGAAATTGCAGGTGCCAGCCGAAGGGCGCGATTTTCTGCGCGATCGCTTCCATGTCTTTCAGGTCGTCCGACCTCACATTGCGCGGATTGAGCCGCACGCCGCGGAAACCGGCTTCGTTCAAGCGCGCGATTTCCTGCGTCGTCACACTGCCATCGAGCAGCGCAATGCCGCGCCATTGACCGCCCGATTCCTTCAGCACATCGTAAGTGACGTCATTGCCATCGAAGATGCCGGTCTGCACGATTACCGCACGGTCGAGACCCAATGTTTTCAGCATGTGACGGTAATCGTCCACCGTCGCGGCGGACGGTGTATAGCGGCGCACCGTCTTGTACGGATAGCGCCCGGGGTCGCCAAAAATATGTGCGTGGCAATCGCACGCGCCTTGCGGCACCTTGAAAGACGGCGGGTGCGGGTCGAGGTCGGGGGCCGCGCACGGCTGGTCGATGGAAACACCTGCTTCGTTGATTTCGGACATGGCTTTGGTTGTCAGGCTGCGAACAAATCGGTGAACATATTGACCGGCGTCGCCCCGAGCCGCTCATGATCGAGACACAACGTTTTGATCTTGCGCTGCTGTGCCGCATCAAACCAGCGCGCTAGATTAATCTCGAATTTCTTTACGAGCAGCGGAATCCCTTCCCCACGGCGGCGTGGATGACCGACGGGAAACTCGACTTCGATGCGCGGGCTGCGCGTGCCGTCCTTATAGACAATTTCGATTGCATTCGGATTGGCGCCGACTGCCTTGTCTCGCAGCATCGCTGTGTATTCCGGATTCTCCTCGACCTGCATCAATGCCCGCAGGCGGTCAATGCGTGGATCCAGCGCGCACTCATCGCTGTAGTCATTGGCGGTCAGGCGACCGTGCAGCAACGCAATTGCCACCGCGTACTGAAGGCAATGATCGCGATCGGCCGCGTTGCGCAGGGGGCCGGTCTTGTTGATCTTGTTGAAAGTCTCGACGTGTACCTCGAGCTTGATAGCTGCGATGTCATTCAGGCGCGCGAGCGCCTCCGGATGAAGCTGCAGCGCGCATTCGATCGCCGACTGCGCGTGTATGACGACCGGGCACAGAATCTTGAACAGCACCCCTTCCATCACTGCCGTGCCGAACGCGCCGTGCGTATATTCGCGCCCGCCGAGAAAGAATTTATTGAAACCCCACTTCGGCTGGGTCAGCACCTGCGGATAGCCGGGCTCGCCTTTGACAGCCATCATCGCGAGCCGCACAGCCTGGCTCGTCGAATCGGCCGACGCCCAGCCCTTGCGCGGCCCGGTATTGGAACCGAAACGGTGCACGCACAGGCTCACGTCGAAGAATGCGAGTGACGCAGCGGCAACAATTTGCCCGCGCGTGCCGCCAAGCATCTTCGCCACTACCGCAGCGCACGCGACTTTGGGCAAAAACGAGTGGTCGATGCCGGTCCCGCTCAGGCGGATGTGCGCGCCGAGGCCGCCCTGCAGTTCGTGCGCCTTGATCATTGCGTCGAGCACTGCGCCTATCGTCAGCGCCGGCTTCCCCGCAGCAACGTTGACGCGGCTCAGATAATCCGCGACTGCGAGTATCGCGCCGATGTCATCGGACGGATGCGAGGTCTGCTCCGCAATCCACGTGTCGCTGAAGTCGAGCCAGCGGATGAGCGTCGCAATATTGAATGCCGCCGTCACGGGATCGAGCACGAACTGCGTACCGGGCACGCGCGCACCATGCACGACCGTGGTACCCGGCACCGCTGGTCCGAGCAGGTTCACGCAGTCGGCGTGATCCAACGCCTCGAGCGCGCAGCCCAGGCTGTCCAGCAGGCAATAGCGCGCCATCTCGCGCGCTGCATCGTTTTTGATTTCGTAACTCTCGACATAATCTGCGATGTCGAGCAATACCTTGTCGGTCGGTAGATTTTCGGCAGCCACGTCTAACAATCCCTAGATCCTTTGAGCCGCAGATAAACGCAGATACACGCCATACATCGACAGCGCTTTAAAAAATGTGGCTCTAAATCTGCGTTCACCGTGTTTATCCGCGGCTAATAATTGCTTTAATCAATCTTGGCGCCCGACTCTTTGACCACCGGTGCCCAGCGCGCATATTCCGCGCGGATGGCCTTGTTGAAATATTCGGGCGACGAAGCAACGACTTCCGAACCATCGGTCGCGAGCAACGCTTTCACGTCCGGCGAATTGAGCGCCGCCGCAAAGTCCGCGTTGAGCTTCTTGATGATAGCTGCGGGCGTCCCGGTTGGTGCGAACACGCCATACCACGACAGTACTTCAAAGCCGGGCACGGTCTCCGCGACCGTCGGCACTTCGGGCACCAGCGCGAAGCGTTTCGTGCTGGTGACTGCGAGCGCGCGCAGCCGACCCGCGCGCACTTGCTGCAGCACCGGGGGAATACTTGAGAAGCGCATCTGCACCTGGCCGGCCAGGAGTTCGGTGGTGGCCGGCCCCGAACCTTTGTAGGGGATGTGCACCATGTTGATGTGCGCCATCCGGCAGAAGAGCAGCCCCGCGAGGTGCGTCGACGCGCCGTTGCCCGACGAAGCGAAGTTCAGCTCGCCCGGTTTCGCTTTGGCGAGTGCAATGAATTGGGCGACATTGGTTGCCGGCACTTTGGGATTCACGACCATCAGGTAAGGCGACGATGCGGCCATCGTGACCGGCGCGAAATCCCGGATCGGATCGTACGGCAGCTGCTTATTGAGGTGCGGCAGGATCGTGATGCCGGCATTGGTATGCGCGAGCAGCGTATAGCCGTCCGGCGCCGCGTGCGCCACCGATTCGCTGCCAATAGTGCCGGTCGCACCGCCGCGATTGTCGACGACCACCGGCTGCCCCAGCCGCTCGGATAATCTTCCGCTTACCGCGCGAATCACGATGTCGGTGCCGCCGCCGGGCGGGTACGGGATCACGATGCGGATCGGCTTATACGGATAAGCCTGCGCGTGGACGACACCGCTACAAGCGAGCAGCCATGGCAACACCAGAAACCCGTGTTTCATTTATGCGGAACCTTGAATGGCGGAATGGGGAACGGCGTGGAGCGCGGATAGTGCGTTCTTATAGCCCGCAATTTTACGCAATATTCGCGTCCGCGTATCACAGCGGCCACGCGGTATCATAGCCGTCGCGAAAAACAGCAGGAGAGCCCATGGGCGCCACAGCGACCATCGCAAAATTTATCGGCGGCACCACGACGCGCGACTTCTCACCCGATGCGGTCGAGAAGGCCAAAAAAGCGATCGCCGACACGTTCGCCGCGATCATCGCGGGCGCCGGCTCCGAGGTCGCGGAGCCCTTGCGCAAATATCTCGCCGCCTCGCATGCGCCCGGCACAGTGCCGATCCTCGGCACCAGGATGACCGCCGCGCCGGAAACCGCCGCGCTGATCAACGGCACTTACGGCCACGCGCTCGACTACGACGACGTGCTGTCGCTCATGCCCGCGCATCCGAGCGCCGTGATCGTCGCGGCGCTGCTGGCGAGCCTCAATGACAAACGTGTGAGCGGCGCGGCGTTCATCGAAGCGTATATCGTCGGCGTCGAGGTCGGCGGCAATATCGGGCGCGGCATGACTAACGGCCACTACCAGCGCGGCTTTCACGCGACCGGCACGCTCGCGATGTTTTCGGGCCTTGCCGCGCTCGCGAAACTGCACGGCCTCGACAGCGCCGCGACACAGCAGGCATTCGGCATTGCGTCCTCGATGGCGAGCGGACTCAGGCGCAATTTCGGCACGATGACCAAGCCGCTGCATACCGGCATCGCGGCGCGCAGCGCGTTGACCGCCTACAACCTTGCGGCATGCGGCTTCACCGCGGCGCCCGACGTGCTCGAAGCGAAGGCGGGATTCTTCTCGTCATACGGCGTAACCGAGTCCGACCCTGCGGTCGCCGTCAAGGCCCTGGGCAGGCCTCTTATCGTCGCCGATCCCGGTCTCGCACTTAAAAAATTCCCGTGCTGCTACGCGTCGCATCGCGCGATAGACGGCTTGCTCACCCTGCGCGCGAAACTGGCGGCCGACGCTTCGTCGATAGAGAAAATAATCTGCCGCATGCCGCCCGGCGGCATGCATGTGCTCACCTATCCGCGGCCAACTACCGGGCTCGAAGGAAAGTTCAGCCTGCACTACCCGCTGGCGGCGGCCGCCCTCGACGGCAAATGCACGCTATGGACGTTCACCGACGAGGCCGTGCGGCGCAAGGAAATTACTACGCTGTACGAACGCATGGACGCCGCAGAGAATCCAGCATGCCGCGGCGACGACCCGCTGTTCGAGACCCGCAGCTCGGGCAGCAAAGGTTTCGTCGAAGTCGAGCTCCATTTGCGCAACGGCAAATCGGACAGGATACGCATCGACCGACCGCCAGGTGCGCCTGAGCGCGCGCTGTCGTGGGACGATTTGCGCGAGAAATTCACGGACTGCGCGCGGCATTCGGGCAGCGTCGCCGAGAAAGCGGCACTCACCGCATTCGATACGATCAGACAGCTGGAAAAAGTCGACGACATCACCACAGTGACCGACAGTCTGCGCTGAGTAGTGCTGCCGTCCGTTCAGCGCGGCAGCGAAAACCGCGCAACGAAGCGCCAGATTTCAGTGTTGGCGTCTACCACCTGGGTCGCCGGTCCGAGCATGGACGCCAGCCTGGGAACTGCGCCCGGCCAGCCGTGGCCGGCTCCCGTTAATTTCCATAGCGCGACTTCTGCTCCGTCGCGGCAGTTGCCGTACACCAGCCTTCGCGCCGTATGGCCGCTGGCTTCGCGCGATTCCTGTTCGACCGGGTTACCGGCGCAACCGTCGCGCTTCGCCCATGCAGCGAGCGTCGCTTCTACCGCGGGATGCAACACCCGGCTGCCGGTAAACGGAAACGGCGGGCCGAGCCCACCGAAGTAAAGCGCGCGCGGGTCGTCCACACTATGAATTTGCAGCACGGGCACCGCGCGTCCGCCGCGGGTCGATGGCACGTGCGCGCCGGCGACCGAAACTATCGCGGCAATGCGGTCCGCCAATTCCTCGCCGAGCCGGTGGGCCATCATGCCGCCGTTGGAATGGCCCGCGGCGTAAATACGGCGTGCGTCAATGGCCGTGCGCCGCCCGAGGTCGTCGATGACGGCGGTAATGAATCCGACATCGTCGATCGAATTTTTCTGAGCGTATCCGCAGCATTTGCCGGCGTTCCATGTGAGTAACCGGTCGGACAAAAGCCCGCTGCCGTTGGGATAAACTGCGATATAGCCGTCGCGATCGGCCGCGGCGTCCATGCCGGAACTCTGCCGGTGCTGCTGCGCATTGCCGCCTCCGCCATGCAGGCTCAGCACAACGGGCCACGCTGCAGCGGACGTTTGCGGCGGCAGATGCACCAGATAGCTGCGGGTCCGGCCGCCGGACGGCAATTCGAAACGGTAATCGCCGGGTGCGAGTGACGCGCCCGCGGCCGGCCACGACGCGCCGGCAATCAAAAATAAGAGCGTCAGGCGCGCGGCCAGTGATGTCATCTGGCTACACAATCAATCGCTGCTTGCGCCGCCGTCCAGTCAGTCCGCGCCCGGTTTCATGTCTATCATGCGCGCCGACGGCGCCTCCGGAATGCGTGGACGCAGGTAGGGTTTCTCCGCGAGTTTGTGGCAGGCGTGGCATTCCGTCATGGCCTGCCGGTACGCGGGCTCGAAAGCTTTCAGATCTTTCTGGTCGATGGCAGCCTTGAGCTGCGCGAGCGAAGAGTTTTCCATTCCCTGCAGCAGCGGCTGCAAATCGAACGGCTGGCCGGTGGAAAGCTTGCGCACCGGACGTATGCGCACCGCCCAATTGAGGTTCGATTTCGTTTCATTCAGATAGAACGCCGCCAGCGGCCAGTTCGCGTTTTGCGCGGCGAACCACAGGCCCGAAAAATGATAGTCGACGTCTATCATCACGTGCGATTGCCCCGGCACGATGCGCTTCAATGCGTCGATCTCCGACAGCAGCGCGGCGACGTCGGCCTGCGTCGCCGCCTTTTTGCCTTGCGCATGCGCATCGCCAGTCAATGCAAGCAGCAAGGCGCCAGCGCCGAGAATGACGACACCCGATGCGACATTCGGGTTGTTTTTCATCGCAGTTCCCCTTTCTTGAAATTACCTGGTGCGCCGCCTGGCGCAATGTCGTATCAACGCTTTTATCTTTCGCGCGTTAGAACAGATTACACCACCGCGCGGCCCTTATGTCGCTGGCGGCTGCGCGAACGCGCATTACGGGTGCAAAACGATTTTAAAAGGAGAAGGCAATGAACCATAAAGTTAAATTCGCGCTCGGCGCCGCCGCTCTGCTGCTCGCCGCGCAGGCGATGGCGCAGATTACCTTCTATGAAGGCGAACATTTCCGCGGCCGCGCGTTCACCACCGACCGCGAGGTCCGCAATTTCGAACGTTTCGGCTTTAACGACCGCGCATCGTCGGTGATCGTGGAGCGGGGCCGCTGGGAAGTCTGTGAAGACGCCCGCTTCGGCGGCCAGTGCGCCGTCCTGCGCAGTGGCAGCTATGACTCGCTGCGCGGCATGGGCATGAACAACCGCATTTCGTCGGCGCGTCAGATCAACGGTCGCGGGCAGGTCCGCAACGAAGCGCCCGAACCGATCCTAGCCGCGCCGTACGAATACCGGCGCCGTCCGAGCGAGCGCATCTTCGAAGCCCCGGTCTCCTCCGTGCGCGCCGTCGCCGGGGCGCCGGAACAGCGCTGCTGGATGGAGCAACAGCAGGTCAATGAGCCGCGCCGCGACCTGAACGTGCCCGGCGCAGTAGTCGGTGGAGTGCTGGGCGGCGTGCTGGGCCATCAGATTGGCAGCGGCAGCGGACAGACCGTCATGACCATCGGCGGCGCGGTCGCCGGCAGCGCCATAGGCGCCAACGTAGGCCGCGGCGGTGGTACGACCACTCGCGAGGTGCAGCGTTGTGAAACCGCGCAGTCCGGCAAGATCGAATACTACGACGTGGGCTACAATTTCCGCGGCGTCGATCACCGCCTGCAAATGAGCGCGCCGCCGGGCCGGACGATTGCGGTCAATGACCGCGGCGAACCAAGGCAGTAAGACACCCGCGCAAATCAGACGGCCCTGCGGGGCCGTTTTTTTCGTTCAGCGGCTGGCGAACCGCAGCGGCGCGGCGGTTTCGCGCGCAGCCGCATCATCTCGAAGTAAAATGCGCGTTCTTGAATCCAGCAACAAACAAGCGCAGCACGGGGAGGAAGTTATGAAAATCACGCCGGCAATCGGTGCGCTATTTTGCGCGGGCGTGTTGCAGACCGCATCAGCGCAGACCTATCCCGACCGCCCGATACGGCTCATCGTGCCCTACCCGCCCGGCTCCAGCACTAACGACATTCTTGGCCGCGCGCTCGCGCTGCGCCTGTCGGTCGCGCTCGGACAGCAGGTCGTCGTCGATAATCGTTCCGGCGCGAGCGGCAACATGGGCTCGGAGATGGCGGCGAAGGCGCCTCCTGACGGCTACACCCTGCTGATCGGCGTCGCCGGCCCGCTTGCGGTCGGTCCGGCCGTCTACAAGAACCTCGGCTACGACCCGATCAAAGACCTGGCGCCGATCGCGATGTACGCGTCGGTGCCTTATATCCTCGTGGTCAATCCGGCGGTGCCGGCCAACAACGTCAAAGAGCTTATCGCGCTCGCGAAGTCCAAGCCCGGACAATTGAATTTCGCATCCAGCGGCAGCGGCGGCTCGCCGCATCTGTGCGGGGAATTGTTCAAGTCCATGGCGGGCATAGACATCGTGCACATCCCGTATAAAGGTGCGGGCATCGCGATGATCGATGTACTCGGGGGCCAGGTCCCGATGATCTGCACCGGCGCGACGGCGCTCGCCGCACATATCAAGGCGGGACGTCTGCGTCCGATCGGCGTCGCATCGCTCAAACGCTCGGCGCAATTCCCGGATCTGCCCACCATCGCCGAACAGGGCCTGCCCGGCTTCGAAGTCAACTCGTGGACCGGCTTGATGGCGCCCGCGAAGACGCCAGAGCCTGTCATCCGCAAACTCTACGATACGGTGGCGAAAATCGTCGCGACTGAGGACTTCAAGAATTTTCTCGCGAGCGTCGGCGCGGAAACCGCGCTCATGAACCCGCAGGACTTCGGCGCCTATCTGAAAGTCGATACCGCGCGCTGGGCCAAGGTGGTAAAGCAGGCAAACTTGAAAGTCGATTAGGAGCGCCGATGAGATACGGACGATTTGAGCAGCAGGGACGCATTTTTTTCGGCCGCGTCGAAGGCGATTCGGTCGTGGAGATCGACGGCTCGCCGTTCGACACTTTTCGCGTCACCGCGAAACGCCATGCGCTGTCGGCGCTGAAAACCTTGATGCCGTGCGTGCCGGCCAATTTTTATTGCGCCGGGCTCAACTATCTTGCGCACCTCGAATGGGGCAACAAGCGCAAAGGCACCAACACAAAGCCGCCGCAAAAAGCCGACGTCGGCTACCGCTCGAACAACGCGCTGATCGCTACAGGCGAAACGATAGTCATACCCGCCGACTCACCGGGGCCCGTACAGTACGAGGGCGAGCTCGTCGCTGTGATCGGCAAGAAAGCGCGTAATCTGTCCGAAGCCGATGCGCTTTCGTGCGTGCTCGGCTACACGCTCGGCAACGACGTTAGCGACCGCGGCTGGCAGGCCGCCGACCGCACGCTGTGGCGCGCGAAGAACTGCGACACGTGGAAACCGATGGGGCCGTTCATCGCCACCGGCCTCGATCCAATGGCGCTGACAGTCTCGGTCAATATCAACGGCGAGCAGGCAGCCGAATACACGACGGACAAAATGCTGTTTTCGGCACAGCACTATATTTCGGAAATCTCGAAATACATGACGCTGTGGCCGGGAGATGTCGTCTGGCTGGGAACCGACAATCCGACGCTGCCCGATCTCAAGCATGGCGACGTCTGCGAAATCATCCAGAAAGAAATCGGCGTGCTGCGCAATCCGGTGGTGCGCGCCGGCGCGTGAGCGGCCGGCTAGAAACTCAGGTTCTTCGCTTTGACGACGCGCGTCCATTTGGCGAGGTCGCGCTGCAACACCTGATTGAAGTACGCGGCGCCAACCTCGGGCGCGTCCAGCCCGTCGAGATCGAAGCGCTCTTTCATTTCACGCGACTGCAGCGCCGCAGTCACCGCATCCTGCCACCGCGTGACGACCAGCGGCGGCAACCCGCGCGGGCCCGAGAGCGCATACCAGGTGATGGTCTCGAAGCCGGGCACGCCCGACTCCGCGACCGTCGGTATAGTGGGCAGCGCGCGGCTGCGCTTCAGCGTCGTAATCGCAATCACGCGCAATCGCCCGGAATTCATCTGCGGCACCACCAGCGGGGAGCTGCCGTAGATCATCTGAATCTGGCCGCCGAGCATGTCGGTGAGCGCGGGGCCTGAGCTCTTGTACGGCACGTGCGTCATCTGTGTGCCAGCCATCAAATCGAACAGCTCGCCGACAAGATGCGAAGTGCCGCCCGTACCTGAGGAGCCGTAAGCAATCTTGCCCGGATACGCTTTCGCGTACGCGATCAGTTCCTGCGTCGTCTTCGCCGGCACCGCGGGATTCAGCGTCAGCAGGAAACCCGCTTCGCCCAGCATGCTGATCGGCGCGACATCTTTCGCCGGGTCGTATGGCAATTTATGCGCGGCCGCGGTCGTCGCGATGCTGCCCGACACAATGCCGAGCGTATAACCGTCCGGCACCGCGCGCACCGCCATCTCCATGCCGATTACACCGCCGGCACCGCCCCGGTTGTCTACGACGACCGACTGCCTGAGAATCTCGCCGGCCTTTTGCGCCATCACGCGCGCGACTATATCCGTCCCGCCGCCCGGCGCGAACGGAACGATCAGGCGGACCGGCTTGTTCGGATAATCACTCTGCGCGGCCGCGGCGAGCGGAATGGCAAACGCAATTGCCGCGGAGCCCAGAAATTTGTTCATATCGCTATCTGCCCCACCCCAGCCCTCCCCCGCGCATTGCATGCGCAAGGGAGGGTGAATAAGCGCGACGCTTGCTATGTGGCCCCTTCCCCTGCAATGCGGGGGAAGGACAGGATGTGGGCAAAATAGAAAAGACTAATTAGTACATCATCTGCGCGCCGTTGACGTGCAGCGTCTGGCCGCTGATGAAGCTGGCCGCGGGACTGCACAGGAAACGAACGGCAGCAGCGACTTCTTCCGGCTCGCCTTTCCGGCCAAGCGGGACGTTCTTGCTTGGCGACGGCCGCTCCGTGATCACTTCGCCCGCGGCGGCAGTATTCATCTGCCCCGGCGACACGCAGTTGACGCGGATGTTGTATTGCGCGAGGTCGAGCGCCAGCGCGCGCGTCATGCCGACGAGGCCGTGCTTGACGACCGAGCCGTGCACGCGGTTCTTGGCGCCCGACAGCGCCATCATGCCGCCGAGGGTGACGATCGCGCCGCCGCCGGCCTTGATCATGTGCGGCAGGCAGGCCTTGGCCAGGTGAAACGAGCCGTCGAGCGTGATGCCGAGGATGCCCTTCCATTCGTCGAAGCTCATGTCGGCGAACGGCGTCTGCTTGCGCACCGATGCGTTGATGACAAGGTAGTCGAGACGGCCGAAGTGTTTGACCGCGCCCTCCACCATCGCCTCGACGGCTTTGCCGTCCGCCACGTCGGCCACGAAGGTTTCCGCCTCGCCGCCCATCGCCCTGATTTCTTTTACGATCGCATCGCCGGCTTCGCGCGACACGCGCGAATTGACGGCGATCTTCGCACCGCCCGCTGCGAGCGCCAGCGCGGTCGAGCGTCCGATATTGCGCGTCGCACCCGTGATCAGCGCGACTTTGCCTTTGAATTCGTTTCCGGGCTGCAGAGCAGCGTCCTGAATGGCCATATTTATTCTCCTCGTGGACGACGTTGACTTTTTTCCGAGCGCGCAGTCTACAACAATCGCGTTCCCGCGCGCGCAGGCGCATCACTCAATCGTGATGCCCACTTTTTTGGCGACTTCCGGCCAGCGTGCGGCGTCCTGCGCGATCCGTGCTCCGTCGCCGGGTATACCAGTAAGCCCAGGCTACCAGCACGGGCTGGAACGCGAGCCGTATCCACAGCGCGTCCGGACTGTACTTCGGATAGAGCTCGGGATGAAGCGCCATCTGCAGGTTCGCCGGCGTAACGGCGACGATGAGCGCGATCATGCCCCACGCCGCGAGTCGCTCGGTGCGGCGGAACAGCAGCATCACGCCCAACGCAAACTCGCACACACCGCTGATGTAAACGAGCGCTGCATGCCAGGGCAGGTACGCGGGCATGATGCTCACGTAGAAATCCGTGTGCAGGAAATGATTGGCGCCGGCCAGCGCAAACAAAACGCCGTAGAGCCAACGCAGGCTTTCCTTAACGCTCGTCATATTGACGTCGCGTTAGCGTGCTGGCGCACCGAGCACGAATGCGACGACATCCTCAAGCACCGGCTCGCGCGAGCGCAGCGGGCGCGCGAACACGCCGATCATCGTGTAGTGGTTGGTATGCGGATAAAACTTGAGCTCCACCGGCACTCCCGCGGCGCGCAGCTTCTCGGCGAGCTGCTGAGTGCTGCGCGTGGGGCTCACGACATTGTCTTTTTCCGGAGCGCCCAGAAACGCGCGCGGCGACGTTTTGACGACATGCTCTATAGGTTGCGCGCCGGCGGGATAATCCGGATGGTTGAATACGGGCTGCGCTGCGACATTTTCCGTCGGCAGAAAATCGTAAGGGCCCGCGAGACCGATCCAGCCGGCGAGGATGGCCGGGCTCGTTTTCTCTGCCGCCAGCCAGCGCGCATCTAGCGCCACCATCGCCGCATTGTAAGCGCCGGAACTATGGCCCATCACAAACAGGCGCTGCGGATCGCCGCCGTAGCGCGCCGCCTCGCGCTTTGCCCATGCCACTGCACGCGCGCAGTCCGTGAGGAAATCCGGATAGCGCACCTGCGGATAGAGCCGGTAATCGGCGATCATCGTAACAATGCCATGCGATGCGAGCGCCTCGCCGACGAAACGGTATTCGCTGCGCTCCCCGCTGTTCCATGTCCCGCCGTAGAAAAACACCACGACCGGATAGCCATTGGGAGGCGGCGGGTTGACAGCCGGCAGCGGCCGGTAAACATCGATCTTTTCGCGCGGATCGCCGCCATAGGACAGGTCCGCGGTGACCGAATACGTGTCGGTGGGCGTCAACGCATTGACGATGCCAAGCGCTGAACAAGCGGCGAGCGCCGCCGCGCTGATAAGGATTACCAGGATGCTGATGATTCGATGCGACACGATTTATCACCCGTAAGGTTGGGAAAGAGATACTACGGGTCAATAGGGGTATTGGATGTAGGCCGGGGCCCCGCCACTGCGTATGACAACGGCGCTGTCCGCCCCGGGCGAACCCGGTCGTCAATCTACTTTCGCGCCCGATAGTTTCACGACCTTGCCCCACAACGCGTAATCCTCGCGTATTTGCTTGTCGAACTCTGCCGGCGAGCTCGGTGCCGCGTTCATGCCGAGCGCCTGCAGACGCTGCAGCACTTCGGGCGATTTGAGCGCACGCAAAATCCCCGCGTTCAGGGCACCTACCACGGCGCGTGGCGTCGCAGCGGGCACAATCACGCCGTACCACTCGTTGACCGAAGCGAGATCCGGATAGCCCGATTCGGCGGCCGCCGGCACGTCGGGCAATGCGTCTATGCGTTTTGCGCCAAGTACGCCGAGCGCGCGCAACTTTCCAGACTTCACGTGCGGCACGACCGAGGTGGGATTCGACACCATAAGATTGACATTGCCGCCCAGCAGATCGAGCACCGCGGGGCCCGCGCCTTTATACGGAATGTGCACGATGTCGACGCCGGCGGTCAGCTTGAAAAGCTCGCCCGCGAGCTGCTGGCCCGACGCGCTCGATGCAAACGACAGTTTGCCGGGATTCTGTTTTGCGTATGCGGCGAGCTCTTTGAGATTGCTGAACGGCATCGAAGGATGCGCGGTCATGATCATCGGCTGCTCGGTCAAGCGCGTCACGGCCGCAAAATCGCGCAGCGTGTCATAGCCGGGGCTCGAATAGAGATGCGGATTCACCGCGACGGGGCCGGTATAGGCGAACGTAATCGTGTAGCCGTCGGGCGCGGCGCGCGCGCCCAGTGCGGTGCCGAGGCCGCCCTGCGCGCCGCCGCGGTTATCGATCACGATCTGCTGCTTCCACAGATCGGCCAGTTTCGCGCCGACGATACGCCCCACAGCGTCTGTGCCGCCACCTGGCGGCGCGGGAACTATCCAGCGTATCGGGCGGTCAGGAAACTGCTGTGCCGGTACAGTCGCCTGCGCGATTAACACGGTGGCCGCGTCCGACTCGCGGACGTTCGCATCCCGCAAACGGGAACCCTGCTCACTGCTCGCGTCCAGCCCACCCGGCGGCGCCGGCACGATCCACCGCACGGGCCGCGCGGGGAACTCGTCGGCGGCTGCAGCGCTCGCCAAGACCGCAATCAGCGAGAATGCAATTGGTATTGCACGGGACAATCTCAGCATAAGTCCTCCTCCGGCGTACATGGTGGTGTCATTCCGGTGCGACCGCAGCCTAGCACGTAAGCCTGCGGCCCCCAAAGTTTCGTCCTCGAGCGCTTGGATATCGCGGAAAACGGGTGGAGAATAACCGCTTCGTTCCGGGACTCTCGACGTTTCGACCTGAGGCTGCATTCAACATTCAATGATCCCGCTGACGCCCACCATGGCAGCCGCCGTTTACGAATGCCTGCGCCAGTTTCCGCCGTTCAGCGCGTGGAAGCTGCCGCCCGCCGACGA
Source organism: Betaproteobacteria bacterium (assembly GCA_025363575.1). The sequence goes on from JANYDM010000110.1 coordinate 20,203, forward strand.
GGTCGAATTCCGGGTGAGCAGCCAGCTGAACACGATGGGCGAATACACGCGCTACGTCAGGAGCAACGAGCACATCATCATCGTGTCTTCCGTGACGATCGGGCATTTCACCACGCTCGCCAACACGATTTCGCATGAAATGATTCACCTGAAGCAGGCTATCGACCGCACCGAGCCGAAACGGGCCGCGGCGCACAACGCGGAATTTCATCGTCTGGCAAAGCAGGTCTGCACGATACACGGCTGGGATTACAAGGCCTTCATGTAAGTGTAAGTGGATTTCAAACTGTTATAGCCGGCGGTTCGACCAACTGCAGCTGTAACCGAGTTGAGCCCCGGGATAAGCTGATCGCCTTCACTAAGACGCAGGCGGGCTTATGTATAAATTGATCAAAGATCTGGGCGCGCCTCAATCGGGCAGCAGCCGGAGCGTCAGCGTGCTGGGGCTTGCCCGTGCGGTGTTGTGGAGTTTCTTCGGGGTACGCAGGATGGGAGACCTGGATGCCGACGCGGTTTCGCTCGCCCCTCTGCACATAATCGGCGCGGGTTTGATCGGCACCGTTATTCTGGTGCTGGGCCTGATCATGCTGGTGCGAGTCATTCTTGCGTAGAAATTAAAACGCAGGATGTGCGGTGCTCAGGCCGCCGGTATCGCCCTCGCCTGCTTAGCCCGCGGACTTGCGCTCAGTGACAGAATTATGCCGCCGAGCGTGGCGATCGCCGCATCCATGCGCGGCGACCAGGGCGCGCCGTAATTCAGACGAATGCAGTTTTCGAATTTGCGCCGGGGTGAAAACATCGGTCCGGGCGCGATGCTGATGCATTTCTCCATCGCCAGCCGGTGCACTTGCAGCGCATCGACGGTTTCCGGCATTTCGACCCACAGGAAATACCCGCCCTGCGGCCGCGACACGCGCACTTCTGCAGGGAAATGGGCGCGTATCGACCGCATCATCTGGTCCCGTTGCTCTGCGAGCGCCCCGCGCAGCTTGCGCAAGTGAGCGTTGTAGCCGCCATGCTTGAGGTATTCGACGATGCCCGCCTGGATTGGCAGGCTTGTCGTGATGGTCGTCATCAATTTGATCCGTTCCACTTCCTTGACGTAGCGACCCGGGGCCGTCCAACCGATGCGATATCCCGGCGCCAGGCATTTGGAGAACGACGAGCAGTGCAATACCAGTCCCTTGCGGTCGAACGCCTTGGCCGGCTGGGGCCGCTCCGGGTCGAAATACAGTTCTAGGTAGACATCGTCCTCGATCAGCGGAATGTTGCGCTCGGCCAGCATGCGGACCAGTTCCCTTTTCCTGTTCTCCGGCATAAGACTGCCGAGCGGGTTCTGAAAGTTCGTCATGATCCAGCACGTTTTGACCGGATGCTTGCGCAACACTGCGTCAAGTGCGGCGAGATCCATGCCGTCGCGCGGATGCGTGGACACCTCGACGGCTTTCAGTCCCAGGCGCTCGAGAGCCTCCAGGATCGCGTAGAAAGCCGGCGATTCAATCGCCACGAGATCCCCCGGCCGGGTGGTCGCCTGGAGACATAGCATCAGGCCTTCGAGCGCGCCGTTCGTAATGACGAGTTCTTCAGTGGCTACCGTCATCCCCGACTCCAGATAACGCCGTGCAATCTGGCGCCTCAACTCGATATTTCCAATCGAAGGATTTGCGACCATAGTCTGCGGGTCGAGACGCCGCGCACCCGCGTGGAGTGACTGTGCCAGTTTGGCGAGTGGAAACAGCTGGGGAGACGGGAACGGCGATCCCAGATTTACGATGCGCGGACTTGTCACCGCCTCCAGAACTTCGAACACCAGTTCGCTCACGTCAACGGCCGAGGGTGCTTTTGAAGGCCGCGAGATCTCCGGTTCGCGCGGCAGGCCCTGCCAGTGGACACTGACGTAATAGCCGGAGCGCGGCCGCGTGTGGATTTCACCCCGGTCTTCCAGCAGCGAGTACGCCTGCATCACGGTGCCGACGCTTACGCGATGACTGCGAGTGGCGGTTCTCAAGGAGGGAATTCGATCTCCCGGCCGCAGTACGCCCGCCCGAATCTGGCTGGAGATTTCACCGGCGAGCTTTTCGTAAAGCTTCATGGCTGCGCGTGGCCATGCATGGCGGCTCCGGCACGACCATCCGGCATGACGTCAATTTCCCGGCAAGTCGTGGATTTCGGGGAAGAACAAATCCTTCCACGATGCCGCGCGGTTCCTGAGCGAGCCGATCTCGTGCATGAACTGCGCGTATTTGAATGTATTCTGCGGCACCATCGTAATGACGTTCTTGGGATCCGCCAGCGTCGCCATGATTTCATCGATGGTCTCGCCCTTGCCACCGATCGAGTCGTAGTAGACCTGCGCGGCACCGCGCCTGTCCTTGTTGATGTAATCGACGGCGTCCTTGACGGCGCGCACGATCGCCCGGTACGTAAGCGGATTTTCGTCGCGGAATTTTTTCGTCGTGTACAGCATCGTAAATGTCGTCGCGCCACCCATCACGTCGTCCGTCGAGAGTATCGTGCGCACCCGCTGATCTTTCAGCTCGCGCGCGACGAACGGCGGCGACGTGAAATGCAGATTGATTTCGCTGATGCCGGACAGCATCGCGGCGACGCCGTCGGGATGCGGCAGCCCGACCGTGTAGCGGTCATAGCGGAAGGTTTCCTTGTCGCCGAACTCCTTGCGCGCTGCCATTTGCATGATGATTGAAGGAATAGACACTTTGACGGCGGTGACTGCCATCTTGTCTTTTTCCGTGATGTCGCGCAGCGCCCTGATGTTTGGGTTGGTCGTGTTCAGGTACATAGGCAGCGAGCTCATCGCGGCGATGCCCATGATCTGCGCGTTGTCTCGGGTACGGTCCCACGTCAGCAGAAAAGCGGGCGGCCCTGCGCTCACCACTTGTGCGGCGCCCGAAAGCAGCGCGTCGTTGACCACCGCAGGCCCGCCGATATTGGCGAACGTAACATTGAGGGTCTTGTGGCCGAGCTGCGCCGCATGTTTTTCGATGGACTTCTGCCGCTCCATCACGAGCAGCGGCAGAAATCCGATGCCGCCGGCGCCTTTCGGGATTTTCAGCTCCTGAATTTCTGCCGCGAATGCGTGCGTGCACGTAATCAGCATCAGGCCGCACAGGGCGGGGCGCAATCGACAGGCCATGGGGATTCCTCCTTCCGCCATCATATAATGAAAGCGGCGTGACACAATGCGGCCTCGCATCCGATTGCGTATAGACGCAATTGCACCAGCGGACCGCTCAACACTCAATTCAACAAGGACCAACCATCATGCGCGTGGGATTCATAGGCTTGGGCACGATGGGCGCTTCCATGGCGCTCAACCTGCAGGCTAAGGAACATGAAGTCGCCGTCAACGATCTGCGGCGCGAAGCGGCAGCGCCGCACCTGAAAGCCGGCGCGGCCTGGGCGGACGGGCCGCGCGAGATTGCAGCACATTCCGAAGTCATCTTTACGTCGCTGCCCGGCCCGCGCGAGGTTGAAGCAGTCGCCGAGCTATTGCTCGAGCACATGAAGCCAGGCACCGCGTGGTTCGACCTGTCGACGAATTCGCCCACCGTCGTGCGCAAGCTGCATGCACGCTTCGCCGCCAAGGGGCTCGCCATGCTCGACGCGCCGGTCAGCGGCGGTCCGGCCGGCGCGAAGACCGGCAAGCTGGCGCTCCTCATTGGCGGCGACAAGGCAGTGTTCGAGAAATTCAAGCCCGCGCTCGACGCCATCGGCGACCAGGTTATTTACATCGGCGCGATCGGGGCCGGCACGGTCGCGAAACTCGTGCACAACATGGCCGGCTACGCGATACAGACCGCGCTGGCAGAGGTTTTCACGATGGGCGTCAAGGGCGGCGTCGAACCGCTCGCGCTATGGGCCGCCGTGCGCCAATGCTCGCTGGGCCGTCAGCGCACCTTCGACCGGCTCGGCAAGCAATTTCTGCGCGGCGAATTCGAGCCGCCCGATTTCGCATTGAAGCTCGCGTACAAGGACGTCATGCTGGCGACCGAGCTCGGGCGCGAAATCGGCGTGCCGATGCGCATCGCCGAACTCACGCGCGCCGAAATGAGCGAGGCGTTGAACCGCGGCTGGGAAGCGCGCGATTCGCGCGTCCCGATGTTGCTGCAGGAAGAGCGCGCCGGCGTGTCAATCAAGGTGCCCGCGGCGGACATCGAAGCCGTGATCAGGCGCGACGGCTGATAATTGCGCCGCCGCCGCAGGTTGATCGAAAATTCGTTATAGTGCGTTCCTCAAAGCCCCCATCGATGGAAGGAGAACCAGCATGGCCCACACCGTTGCCCAACTCGCGAACGATTTCCGCACCGCCCTTAAATCCGAACCCGGCCCCGCCGGTCGTGAAAAAGTCTGCAAGCAACTGAAAGAAGCGCTGCTCGATCAGGACTTCATCAAGGCCACCTTCGACGACAACACGCCGGAGCGCAAAATTCTGCACGAAGACCCGGAACTGGGTTTCTGCATCCTCGCGCACCAGTACAAGGGCGCCAAAGACAGCCCGCCGCACGATCACGGCCCTTCGTGGGCCATCTACGGGCAGGTCGCAGGCGAAACAGCGATGTCGGACTGGGAACTCGTAACTCCGGCCAGCACCGAGAAACCGGGCAAGGTCAAACACAAGACTAAATACAAGCTCACGCCGGGCGTCGCGCACGTCTACAACGAAGGCGATCTGCACTCGCCGAGCCGCGCCGGCGCGACACGCCTCATCCGCATCGAAGGCACCAATATGGAAAAGGTGAAACGGCTGAAGTACGAAGCAACTTGATCGGCTCTTTCGCCTTGAGAAACCCGCCGCGGCGGGTTTTTTATCGCCTGGTGTCGGACAAACCATGACAACCAAATAAGGGCTCTTCAGGAAATCGAGTGGGTAAAAAGAGCATTAAAAACGCCTGAAAGCCTTATGAACACTGGCTTGCAGGGGTTTCGTAAGGGCTTTGAAATGGGCATCATGTGTGGATGGCCAATTCAACGAAGCGACA
>JANYDM010000145.1 GCA_025363575.1 Betaproteobacteria bacterium
CCGCGTGGATGGCGTCGAGTTGCTCGAGTTTTTCCAGGCCGACGATGAAAATCGCGTCGACGCCGGTTTTCTCATACTCTTTTACGCGCGCGAGGCAGCCTTCGAGACCCTCGATCTTGAGCGCGGAAGTGCGGCCCGCAATGATGAGCGAGGGATCGCCGCGTGCCGCGACCGCCGCGCGCAATTTGCCGGCGCCTTCCTCGACCGAGGTCAGTGTTTCCTTGGTGTTGCCGAAGGGTGTCGGCAGCACGGTGTCTTCGAGGCTCAAAGCGGACACGCCGGCGTGCTCGAGTTCCTGCACGGTGCGCATGGCGTTCAGCGCGTTGCCGTAACCGTGATCGGCATCGACGAGCAGGCTCAAATCGCAGGCGCGCATGATGCGCCGCACCTGGTCGGCGAATTCGGTAAGCGTCAGCACGATTAAGTCGGGCGCGGCGAGCGTCGTGCTCGATGACGTCGATCCCGCGAGCATGCCGATTTTGTAGCCGACGGCCTCCGCGACGCGCGCCGACAGCGCGTCGTACACGCTCGCGGGCGACAGGCATTGCGTTCCCGCGAGTATTGAGCGCAGGCGTTTACGTTGTTCCGTGTGTTTCATGCTTGCTCCTGGTGGGTTTCGTTCTGGAAAAAAAGACATCCGCCGCGCCGGCCGCCGCGGCCGGGAATTGTTTCATGGGTCCGGGTACTTGCGCGGGCATTGAGACTGGCAGGCATGATAGCAAATGTCTAGTCCGCAAGGACTAGGCCGAAAATAGGCCGTTGGTCTGCTGTTGGCGCAATCGTTCGCGGGCTATGGTGGCGTCTTTGGCGAGACGCTCGCAATGCCGCCGTTTTTGTGTTCGTTTTTGTGTGAAAGGCAGCCATGACCGAAATATTCGTAGTATTGAGTTTGTTTGCTGCGCTCGCCTGGGCAATCATCAGTGCATTGCGGATTTTCATGCGCGGCGACGCGCTGAACGAATCGCCCGCGCAACGCGTCGATCCGATTTCGACGTACGTCGATGAGAACCACGGATCGCACTTTGTCGAAGATCCGGTCTCCGTCAATCGCAGCATGCGCCGGCGTTAGTTCGTCGCAGCCGTCCCTGCTCCCGGCGGCTGGCCGCCGCCTATCCGCCGCCAAGATTTGATAAGATGCGGGCCACGCCGCTGGCGCATGGCGCGCGCGGCGCCGCATTTTCGGTCCACACCAATAACGGGGAGAGCAGCTTGAAGGAAAAACCGGCACAAGTCGCCAAACGCCTGGCCAAGACGCGCGGATACAGTTATCCCGAGTGGGAATATCTCGCCGAGAAAGACCCGGTCTTTCTCGACGCATACAACCGGCTGTCGGGCTTGAGCCTGCTGCACGAGGGATTTTCCACCGAGGGCAAGCAGTTGCCGGCGAAATACCGCGAGCTCGTCGCGATCGCCGCGATGATCGGGCAATCGCGCATGTGGGGCGTGAAGCCGCACATGGAGCGCGCCCTGCGTCTGGGCTGCACCGAGCAGGAATTGCTCGAAGCGCTGGAAACCGCGCTGACGCCGGTCGGTTCGCCGCCGTTCCGGCAGGCAATCAATATCCTGATGCAGGTCACGGACTGGAAACCGGCGGGAACCGGCAAGCCGAAAAAGAAAAAGCGCTGAAGTGACGCGCGTCATGATGCGCCGGGCGTTTGCCGGTTTGCTGTGCGCCGGGGCGGCGGCCGCATCGGCGCAGTCGTTTCCGAGCAAGGGCATCAGGGTCGTCGTGCCTTATCCGCCCGGCGGGTTCAACGACGTGGCGACGCGCGTGCTGGTGCAGGGATTCAACGACGGGTTTGCGCCGGGATCGTACGCGGACAACAAGCCCGGCGCGGGCACGGTCATCGGCACCGAGCTCGTCGCCAGGTCCGCGCCCGACGGTTACACGATACTCGTGGTGTCGTTTCCTTTTTCAGTGATGAACGCGCTGTATCCCGCGTCCAAAACAGATGTCGTCAAGGATTTCGCGGCGCTCAATTACGTAGGGTTTGCGCCGTCGCTGCTGGTTGCGAACGCGGCCGCGCCGTACAAGACCGTCGGCGATCTCATCGAAGCGGCGAAGGCCAGGCCCGCCACGCTGCTCTACGCGTCGACCAGCAATGGCTCATCGGCGCATCTCTTCATGGAGCTGTTCAAGTCGCTGACGAAGACGTCGCTCGTGCACGTGCCGTACAAAGGTAATGGTCCGGCGATGATCGACCTGCTCGGCGGGCAAGTGCCGGTGATGTTCGCGAACCTGCCGAACGGGCTTCCGCACGTGCAGTCCGGCAAGCTGCGCGCACTGGCGGTGACCGCGCCCAGGCGCATCGAGGTGTTGCCCGACGTGCAAACCATGGGCGAGGCGGGAGTCAACGGGTTCGAGGCGAACACCTGGTGGGGCGCGGTCGCGCCGGCCGCCACGCCCAAAGACGTCATGGCGAAACTCAACGCCGAAATCAACCGCATACTGGCGGCCGCCGAAGTGCGCAAGCTGTTCCAGAGCCAGGACGTGCAGATCGCGGGCGGCTCGATGGAGACGTGCGCGGAATATATCCGAAGCCAGGTCGCGCTATGGAGCAAGGTCGTGCGCGAAGCCAGAATCAAGGCCGAATAGGCAACCGGAGCCGGGCAGGGCCGCACAGGAGGAATGAATGCAACGTTGCATCATCGCGATCGTCATGCTGGCGTGTGCGCACGGCGCGTGGTGCCAGGCTTATCCCGACCGCCCCATCCGTCTCGTCGTACCGTTCCCGCCCGGCGGCAACGTCGACTCATTCGCGCGCGTGCTGGCGCGCCAGGTCGAGGCGCAGTTGGCGCAACCCATCGTGATCGACAACCGCGGTGGCGCCAACGGCATCGTCGGCGCCGATCTTGTCGCCAAGGCCGCGCCCAACGGCTACACGCTGCTCGGCACGTCGATCGCTTTCGTGGTCAACGCCGGCATCTACAAAAAGCTGCCGTACGACAGCGAGAAGGATTTCCTGCCGATCACCAATTTCGCGTGGGGACTCGGCTATCTTCTGACGGTGCATCCGTCGGTGCCGGCGCATAGCGTGCAGGAAGTTGTCGCGCTGTCGAAGCGCACGCGGGGCGGTCTCAACTTCGCGTCGAACGGGCCCGGCACGTCGGGCCACCTCGCGGGCGCCATGTTCATACATCTGTCGGGCGCGAAGCTGACGCACATTCCATACAAAGGTGCCGCGCCCGCGATGAACGCCGTGCTGAGCGGCGAAGTCGAAGTCGCGTTCCCCGGGGTGAACAGCGTGGGGCCGCTGCTGCGCGCGGGCAAGCTGCGCCCGCTGGCGGTGTCGACGGTCCGCCGTTCCTCGGTCCTGCCCGAGCTGCCGACGCTCGATTCGATCTACCCGGGCATCGATGTCGATCAGTGGTTTTTGCTGTTCACGCCCACGGGAACGCCCGCCGCCATCGTTGCGCGGCTGAACGCG
>JANYDM010000025.1 GCA_025363575.1 Betaproteobacteria bacterium
GCAACGTCCTCAGGCCCTGGCTGATTTGAAACCAGACCGCGACTACGATTTCGATACGGCGGTGGCGGAGGCCGAACCGCATGGTTGCGTGTCCGTTTTGGCGACCGATCCGCTGTATGTACTTTACACATCAGGAACGACGGGAAAGCCGAAGGGCGTGGTGCGCGACAACGGCGGCCATGCCGTCGCGCTGACCTACAGCATGACCAACGTCTACGCCATCGGGCCGGGCGACGTCTGGTGGGCCGCCTCGGATGTGGGTTGGGTCGTCGGCCACTCCTATATCGTTTACGGTCCGTTGATACACGGCATGGCAAGCGTCATGTATGAAGGCCTGCCTATCCGTCCCGACCCCGGCATCTGGTGGAAGATCGTTGCCGAACATCGGGTGACGGTGATGTTTACATCGCCGACCGCGCTCCGCGTGCTGAAAAAGCAGGACCCGGCGTATCTGACCAAATACGACGTGAGCACCTTGCGCCACTTGTTTCTGGCGGGCGAACCGCTCGACGAGCCGACCGCACGCTGGATTTCCGAAGCGCTCAACGTGCCGGTGATCGATCACTACTGGCAGACCGAGACTGGCTGGGCGCTGCTGTCCTGCATGCCCGGCGTTGAAGCGACGCCGACAAAATTCGGCAGCCCGAGCTTTCCCGCGTACGGCTACAACGTGAAACTGCTGCACGAAGGCACCGGCGAGGAAATCGGCGCCAATGAGAAAGGCGTGGTGACGGTGGTGCCGCCGTTGCCGCCCGGTTGCATGACGACGGTGTGGGGACAGGACGAGCGCTTCGTGCAGACGTATTTCACGAGCTTCAAGGGCCAGCTCGTCTATACGACATTCGACTGGGGCATACGTGACGCGGACGGCTATTATTTCATCCTCGGCCGCACCGACGATGTCATCAATGTTGCCGGGCACCGCCTTGGCACACGCGAGATCGAAGAGGCCGTTAGCGGGCACGCGAATATCGCCGAGGTCGCCGTCGTCGGGGTGCATGACGAGCTCAAAGGGCAAGTGCCGGTCGCGTTTGCGGTCGTGAAAGACGCGGCAAAGGTCGCAGATGAGGCATCGCGGCGTACGATGGAGCGGGAGGTCCTCGCTGCGGTCGACCAGGCCCTGGGTCCAATCGGCCGGCCCGCGCGCGTGCATTTCGTAACGCTGCTGCCGAAAACGCGCTCGGGCAAAATACTACGTCGCAGCATTCAGGCGATAGCCGAGGGACGCGACCCGGGTGACCTCACCACGCTCGATGATCCGGCCGGCATCGACCAGATACGTTTCGCGGTCAAGGCGATGCAGGGGAAATGAGCGTTATGTGGTTCGACGAACTTTGCAGCAGGGTGAGTCGGCAATATATGTTTAACGCAAAGTCCGGCCTCCGGCAGTACTTCAACCCGGCCCAGACGATGCAATCAGCCAGTCAATATACGTCTGAACTTCGGGCCGCGCCGTCGCTTTTGCAGAGTAGATCGCGTAATAGGCTTGAGGGGATGGAATGCTGATGTCCCAAAGTTTAATGAGCCGCCCCGACGCCAGATAGTCATCCACAATCAAGCTGCGGGCAAGCGCTATGCCTTGGCCATTCGCGGCCGTTTCCAGCATCAGGCCGGCGTCGCTGAACAGCGGTCCGCGCGACGGTTCATTTGCCTGCAATCCGGCGGCATCCAACCACGGTTTCCAGGGCTCATGCGGTAGCCGCAACAACACGGCTTTCAATAAATATTCCGGCTTGCTCAATCCGCCCTGCTTCTCACGGTAGGCCGGTGAGCACACGGGGAACAAGCGGCCTGCGAGCAGCTTGACGGAATCAAACCCGGCCCATTCGTCCGCCGTGCCGTAGCGAACCTCGATATCGGCACCATCGGACTTGAGGCTCGCCAACTTGCCGGTTTTCGTCAGTTTGGTCGCGCTGAGCTCGATGTCGATTTCCGGATGCTTCTGGTAAAAATCACCCAGCCTTTCGACCAGCCAGTTGCGGGCGAACGAAGGGCCTACGCTGACGTGGACCGTCTTGTGCGTATCGCCAGACAACCGTATCGACGCCTCTTGCAGCGTGGACAAGGCGTCGAGTACAGCGCCCAGCAAATAAGTACCTTTCGCGGTCAGGGAAACCGCGCGGCCGCGCCGCGAAAAAAACTGCGCGCCAAAGTGCAGTTCCAGCTGCTTGATGCGGTGACTGACAGCGCCATGAGTGATGCAAAGCTCATCGGCGGCTTTGGCAAAACTATGCAGTCGCGCTACCGCCTCGAATGCAGCCAGCGAGTGCAGCGGCGGGAGGCCGCCAAAACCGGAGCGATTCATGAAAAATTTTCGAGGGCGCGATTAAAAATATTCATTCCGGAGGTGATTGTGAACCGTAATATCATAGTCAACAAGGAGGAGGTTGGCCGCTGGCTTGAGTCGCTCGGACAGCGGGCGCCATTGCATGTTCTCTCCAATTCCGTTGCGAGATTGTCCGACACACAGGAGGCCACATCGTGAGTGAAGACCGCAAGCTGCAGAAAATGGCGTTTCCCTTTATCCAGCTCGCGCCGCGTCCATCCAAGCCGCGCGAAGCCGGCCTGACGATAGTGGCGGACCGCGGCATCGGTATGCACCGCGTCGAGGATTTACTCGAGACCGCCGGCGAATATATTGATTATTTCAAGATTGCAATCGGCGCGTATCGCCTACAGCCGGAAGCGCTGATAAAACGCAAGATTTCGGCGCTGCATAAGGCGGGCACCAAAGTGTTCTTCGCCGGAGACATTTCGGAAGCCGCGATCATGCAGGGGGTGATCAAGGACTTCTACAAGACGGTGAAGAAGCTGGGTGCCGAGGCCGTCGAAGTGTCGAACGCGCAAATCGCAATATCCCTCCGCGATAAATGCGAACTAATCAAGATGGCGACTGCGCAAGGGCTCAAGGTGGTGGCCGAGGCCGGCCAGAAAGGGCACGACGACTGGACCGGCAGCCAGTCGTATATTTTCGAGCAGGTGCGGGCATATCAAAAGGCGGGCGCTTGGAAAGTGCTGGTACAGGGCGAGGGCATCAGCGAAGGCGTCGAGTCCATGAAACAGCAATTGCTGCTCAACCTGGTCGCGCAGTTCGACGTTCAGGACTTCATCTTCCAGGCCAAGGACGGCGGCACCCAGGTCTGGTACCTCAATGCGTTTGGCAATTCCGTCAATCTCGATGTCGACGACCACCAGGTCATCGATCTCGAGCTGATGCGGCGCGGGATCCGCAAGCGTGGTGTATTCGGTCTGGTCGCGAGCCTGTAGCGCAAATGCCGCCCGCGTCCACAGTCTGCGCAATCGCCTGTATTGTGGTGATGTGCACGGCTGCGAGCAGTATTGCGATTGGCGAAACTTATCCGGTGCGGCCAATCAGGTTGATTATTGCGACCTCGCCTAGCAGTGCGGCCGATATTGTGGGCAGGATCTACGCACAGGCTCTGAGCATCGATCTCGGCAAAACGGTGATCGCCGACAATCGTGCGGGTGCCGGCGGCAATCTGGGTGCGCATATCGTTGCCGCCGCTGCGCCCGATGGTTACACCTTGCTGCTGACCACCCCCGCGCATGTCATCAGTTCGAGCCTTAGCCGCAAGTCTGCCTACGACCTCGCCGTGGATTTCGCGCCGGTCAGCCAGGTCTCAACCGGCGTATACGTGATCGCCGCAAATCCGTCGCTTGGCGCGCAGTCGACCGGCCAGTTGATCGCGCTCGCCAAGGCAAAGCCGGGCCAGCTCAACTATGCGTCCGGTGGTGTCGGCAACGCGACTCATCTCGCCGTCGAGTTGTTCAAATCGATGGCGGGTATCGAAGTGACTCACCTGCCGTATCAGGGAGCGGGTCCCGCGATGGTTGCGCTCATCGCGGGCGAATCCCAGTTCGCGGCTGCAAACCTGACCGCTGTAATGCCGCATCTGGCGAGCGGCAAGCTGACGGCGCTGGCCGTTACTGGCGCAAGGCGCTCGTCGTTCCTTCCCCAGGTTGCAACGGTCGCTGAATCCGGCGTGCCCGGATATGAAGTCACCGCATGGTTTGGCATAGTGGCGCCGCGCGGGGTGGCGCGGGAAGTAATCGCAAAATTGAATTCCAAGCTGGTGCGCGAGGCCTTGGCGTTGGAAACCAGGCAGACTCTGGCGAAGGTGGGCGCGGAGCCGGCCGTGGGGCCGCCCGAGACATTCGCGGCGTTTATCCGGACGGAGCGCGTAAAGTGGGCTCAGGTCATCGCAAGAGCGGGTATCGCCAACGAACTTTAGTCCGTGCGTGCCCTGTAACGATGTTTAGATAAATGGTTGGCGCCGCATGCCCGCCAAAAATGAAAATCTCAGACAATGATTGAGAAAGACCTCAAAACAGTGCGGGAATTGAACGTCGATGGCGTGCGTTTCCAGTATTTCAGTTTGCGCCACGTCGAGGCGGATCCCGCACTGGCAGGGCTGGCGCGCTTGCCTTTCTCCCTGCGCGTGCTGGCGGAGAACCTAGTGCGGCGCGCGCAATCCCCGGAAGTGCTGCCTGCAATGGTGGCAGCGTTGGCGCGTGGCGAGCGCGGATTCGAAATTCCGTTCTGGCCGGCGCGCGTGCTGTTGCAGGACATGCTCGGCGTGCCGGTCATGGTCGATCTGGCGGCACTGCGCGATGCAGTAGCTGCGGCGGGCGGCGATCCGCTCGAAGTCAATCCGCGTATCCCGGTCGATTTCGTAATCGACCATTCCGTGGTTGCGGACGAGGCAGGCCACGCTGGTGCTGCACGGCGTAACGTCGAAATCGAATACGCGCGCAATCGCGAGCGCTTCGGCTTTCTGGCCTGGTGCCAGGTGGCGTTCCGCAATTTTCGCGTGGTGCCTCCCGACAGTGGCATCGTGCACCAGATCAACGTCGAGCGGCTTGCACGCGTGGTGTGGACCGACGAGACAGACGGTAATGTGCTCGCATATCCGGATACCGTGATCTGCAATGACAGCCATACGCCGATGGTCAATGCCATCGGTGTCCTCGGGTGGGGCGTCGGCGGCATAGAGGCCGAGGCGGCGATGCTCGGACGCGCGCTGACCATGCAGGTGCCGGAGGTGGTGGGAGTAAACGTGCGCGGCACTTTGCCCGCAGGAACTACCGCGACGGACGCGGTGCTGACCATCGCCGAAAAATTGCGGCGCCTGGGCGTAATCGGGAAATTCGTCGAGTTTTATGGAGCCGGCCTCGATGCATTGCCGGTGGCGGATCGCGCAACTATTGCAAATATGGCGCCCGAGTATGGGGCAAACTGCGTGTTTTTTCCCGTCGATCAGAAGTGCCTCGATTTTCTGGCGTTCACCGGACGCGACGCCGCCACGGTTGCACTCGCCAAAAGTTATTGCCAGGCACAGGGATTGTGGCGCGATGAAAACACGCCGGCTCCGCACTTCGATGTCACGGTTGAGCTTGACCTGTCGCAGATTGCGTCCTGCCTGGCGGGGCCGCGGCGACCGCACGAACGCGTGCCCCTTGGCGACGTGGCGAGCGGCTTTACCAGGGAGATGCCGACGCTGGCGCGCGACGGCCGCGCGGCGCCGGACAAACGCGTAACGGTTGCCGGCAGTGCATTCACGCTGGGAGACGGCGACGTCGTGATTGCGGCGATCACGAGTTGCACCAATACCTCCAATCCAGCAAACATGATCACCGCTGGTTTGCTCGCGCGCAATGCAGTGGCGCGCGGTCTGACAATCAAACCGTGGGTCAAGACTTCCTTTGCCCCCGGCTCGAAAGTGGTCGCCGACTATCTCGAACGCGCGGGGCTCAGCGAGGCGTTCGACCAATTAGGTTTTCAGCTCGTCGCTTATGGATGCACGACGTGCAACGGCAATTCCGGTCCGCTCGCGCCGGCGATAGAAAGTGCGATCAAGACGCACGAGCTGGTGTCCGTGGCGGTGCTTTCCGGCAATCGCAATTTTGAAGGACGCGTGCATCCGTTCGCGCGCGCCGCATATCTTGCTTCGCCGCCGCTGGTCATCGCCTATGCGATCGCTGGAACTATCACCTGCGATCTCGCGACGCAGCCGGTGGGAACGGATGCAAATGGCACAGCGGTCTATTTGCGCGAGTTGTGGCCTTCTGCAAACGAAGTTGCGCAAGTGCTGGCGAACTGCCTCACTCCCGATATGTATCGTGCGAGTTATGAGAATCTATTCGAGGGCGCGCCGGAATGGCGCGCGCTGCGCGGCGAGGGGGGGGCGCTTTTTCCGTGGCGTGCCGACAGCACGTTTCTGCGCAAGCCGCCGTATTTCGATGCGGTGCCGCGGGCGCCGGTGCAGCCAACGGATATTCACGGCATGCGGCCATTGGCGATTCTCGGTGACATGATCACTACCGATCACCTGGCGCCGGCCGGCCGCATTCTCGCCGACAGCCCAGCGGGACGCTACCTAAAGGAAAACGGTCTCGATGAAAAAGAGTTTCACAGTTACGGTATACGCCGCGGCAATCACGAAGTTGCCATGCGCGCGACTCTCGCGTCGCCACGCCTGAAAAATGCGATGGCGCCCGGCACGGAGGGCGGCTATACGCGGCTCCAGCCGGAGGGCCGGGTGATGGCGATCTACGATGCGGCGGAAATATATCGCGACCGCGGCACTCCGCTGATCATGCTCGCCGGACGCGATTACGGCGCCGGCTCGTCGCGCGACTGGGCAGCGAAGGGGCCTGCGCTCTTGGGCGTGCGCGCGGTGGTGGCAGAAAGTTTCGAGCACATACACCGTTCCAATCTCATCGGCATGGGCGTGTTGCCGCTCAAATTCAAGAAGGCGTCGTGCGAGGAACTGAAACTCGACGGCAGCGAAGTCTTCGATATTCTTGGGATCGCCGGCCATCTTGTCCCGCATGCGCTGCTGACGTTGCGCGTACATCGCATCAGCGGCGTCGTGGACGAAACCGCACTGGAACTTTGCGTGGATACCAGCGAGGAGCTTGCCGCTTATGCGCAAGGCGGGATACTGCCTCAGGTTTACCGTGAATTTGTCGAGCATATCTAGCTTCGCTCACCGGATTGCCTGGTGCATGGCATTCGCTGCGGCTTTCTTATCGGAAGCCGCACAGGTGCAGGCACAGATCTGGAAGCCCACCAAGCCGATCGAAATTATCTCGCCGTCGTCGCCGGGCGGCAGCACCGATACGACCGCGCGCACGATG
>JANYDM010000090.1 GCA_025363575.1 Betaproteobacteria bacterium
AGCGGCGTCGGCCACGAAACCGATTTTACGATCGCCGATTTCGTGGCCGACGTGCGTGCGCCAACACCGACTGCCGCGGCGCACCTGGCGAGCGCCGACCGTGAGGAGCTGCGCCAGCACGCACGGCATTTGCATCATCGCCTGCGCCGTGTCATGGAGCGCGCGCTCGAGCGGCGCATGCAGCACGTCGACGGCCTCGCGCGGCGCCTGCTGCATCCGGGCGAGCATATCGAGGCGCAGTTGCGCGAGCTCGGTCATCTTGCCAGTCGTCTGCGCGGCGCGTGGACGCGCGCGGCAGACGACAGCCAGTGGCAGTTGCGCGATTTGTTTCAACGTTTGCGCGCGCAGCGGCCCGATTTCGGCGCGCTCGCCACGCAGCAGCGCGTGCTGTCGCAACGCCTGGCCGGTGCGGGCGTGCATCGCATCGACAAGCTGGCCGCCAGCGTCAAGAGCCTGGCGGCGCAGCTTGCCCAGCTCAATCCGGGCGCCGTGTTCGAGCGCGGCTACAGCGTGGTCGAAACCGCCGACGGCAAGATCGTGCGCGCCGGCAGTCAACTGAAAATCGACGAAGAAGTGAAGCTCACGTTCGCGCACGGTTGGGCGCGGGCGCAGGTGAAAGACAAAGCCTGAGCGCGATCAGCGACGCCAGCGCGGGCTGGCTGGCCATGGCGGGAAGCGGAAGATGAATTGTCGCGGCAGGTTTTTTCTCATCGCGCTCTGTTCGGGTGTGCTCGCCGCGCCGCTGGTGTCCGTGGCGCAGGGCTTTCCCGTGAAGCCGCTGCGGCTCATCGTGCGCGCGCCGCCCGGCGGCACCGACGATCTGATCGCGCGGCTGATCGCGCCGGCTATTGGTAAATCGATCGGTCAGCAGGTCATCGTCGACTACCGTACCGGCGCCGGCGGGCTCGTCGCATGGGAATACGTGGCGAAGCTGCCGCCGGACGGCTATACCATCATGCTCGCGGCGTCGGGGCTTTCCGCGGTAAAAAGCCTGCGCCCCGACGCGACTATCGACCCATTCCGCGATTTCGGGTGGGTATCGCAGATCACGAGCTTCATGCTGGTGATCGTCGTGCATCCGTCGCTGCCGGTGCGCACGCTCAAGGAATTTATCGCGTTCGCGCGCGCCCGTCCCGGCCAATTGAGTTACGGCACGTCGGGCGTCGGCGCGACCCCGCATCTGAACGGTGAGTACTTCAAGGCGATGAGTAAAACGCAGATCAATCACGTGCCGTATAAAGGCGCGGGCCCGATGTATCTCGACCTCATCGGCGGCCGCATCGAGGTCGGGTCGGCGGTGCTCGGCAGCGCGCTGCCGCTGATCCGCGACGGCCGCATCCGCGCACTTGGCGTGAGCGGCGCGCAGCGCTCGGCGCAGTTGCCAAACGTGCCGACCATCGCCGAAGCAGCGCTCCCGGGGTTCGAGTTCGAGCCGTTCTACGCGATCGTCGTACCGCCCAGAATGCCGCGCGAGCTCATGACCATCCTCGCCGACGCCATCGCAAAAGCAATTTCGCCGCCGGAATTTCGTGAGCAGTTCCTGAAGATCGTCGGCTCGGAGGCGATCTTTAATACGCCTGACCAGATGCTGCAGGTGGCGAAGAAGGAAGCGGCGCTTATCGATAACATCGTGCGCACCGCGAACATCAAGGCAACCGAATAATTTAGCAAAAACGGTTTTTAGCCGCCGGTGAACGCCGATGAACGCCGATGAAACTGGAATATTTGAACCACAGATAAACACAGATAAAATTCCAAGCCGGACCTTCGATGCTTTAGGTATTGAACTTATCTGCGTTTATCCGCGGCTTCGACTTCAGGCGGTTTTGATTTATCTGAGTTCATTGTGTTTATCCGTGGCTAAAACCTTATTTTGAGATAGCTTGAAGAGAGTAACCATGGCACGTATCGCAGTCGGCGGTTTTCATCACGAGACGAACTGTTTTGTGCCGGTCTACACGGACTTTAATTACTTCGCGACGGTCAGCGACCGCCCGGCGTTGTCGCGCGGCGACGAGGTGCTGCGCAATTTGCCGAACCGCGCATTCGGCATGTCCGGTTTCATTGCCGATATGGCGGACAAGCACGAGCTCGTACCGCTGGTCTGGGCGAGCGGCGGGGCCGGCGGCTACGTCACGAGCGACGCATACGAGCGCATCGTCGGCGAGCTCGTCGGGCGCTTATCGGTCGCGCTGCCCGTCGATGCCGTCTATCTCGATCTGCACGGTGCAATGTGCTCGGTCGACTTCGAGGACGGCGAAGGCGAGATCCTGCGCCGCGTGCGCGCCGCCGTCGGGCCTGACGTGCCGGTCGTGGTCAGTCTTGATTACCACACCAATCTCACGCCGGAAATGGCGGCACGCACCGACGGCATGGCAATCTACTATACCTATCCGCACGTCGACCGGCCGCAGACCGGCAGCCGCGCGGCGCGCATCCTGACCACCATACTTAAGCGCGGCTTGCCGCCGGCGCGCGCGTTCCGCAAGCTGCCGTTCCTGATCCCGCTCAATTTCCAGTGCACGCTGGTCGAGCCGTCGAAAGGAATAGTCGCGATGTCCGCGGCGGGCGAAGGCAGCGACGTGCTCGATCTCTGTTACGGCGCAGGTTTTCCGCCGTCGGATCTGCATGATTGCGGGCCGGGCGTCATCGCGCATGGTTATTCGCAAGCAGCGGTCGACGCGGCGGCCGACGCACTCGTGCGCCACGTGTTGGAAATGGAGAAGGTATTCGCGCAGCCGCTGCTCGATCCCGATGAGGCGGTCAAGCAGGCGATGGCGATCAGCTCGCAGGCAAAGCGGCCGGTGGTTATCGCCGACACGCAGGACAATCCGGGCTGCGGCGGCACGGGCGATACGACCGGCATGCTCGAGGCGCTCGTGCGCAATGGCGCACAACAAGCGGCGATCTGCGTGCTCACCGATGCGAAAGCCGCGGAAGCCGCGCATGCCGCAGGCGAAGGGGCCGACATTACCATCGAACTTGGCGGCTGCACGCCGTTGCCCGGCGTAACACCGTTTCGCGGCACGTTCCATGTCACGCGGTTGAGCGACGGCCGCTTCATGTGCAAGGGCCCGTGCGTCGGCGGCCGCGAAGCGAAGCTCGGCCCAACCGCGCTGCTCACCATTGGCGGCGTGAGCATCGTGGTGGCTAGCAAGCGCATGCAGGCTTACGACCTTGAAATATTCCGCCATATCGGCGTCGAGCCGACCGCGCAAAATATCCTCGTGGTGAAGAGCACCTGCCACTTCCGCGCGGATTTCGAGCCGATTGCTGAAAAGGTGCTGGTTGCGGTCGCGCCCGGCGCGCATCTCGTCGACGCACGAAAATATCCGTATAAACATTTGCGCGAAGGCGTGCGGCTCGAGCCGCTCGGGCCGGCGTTCAGCCGCGCGGTAGGCTGATTTGCTGCGCGTACAGCCAGCGGGTACTACAAAGTATTTATCTGCGGCTCGACGTTTTGCGTCTGAGGCAGATTTTGCCGCAAGTGCGCCAGCACCTGGCCGCTCACGTCTTCATCCAGGCAATCGAAATTTTCGATGCCTTTCATCGCGCGCAGCCACGTGAGCTGGCGCTTGGCGAGTTGGCGCGTCGCCGCGATGCCCTGCTCGCGCAGCGTCGCAAGCCCGATCCTGCCATCGAGGTATTCCCACGTCTGGCGATAGCCCACGCAGCGCATCGACGGCATGTCGACATCGAGCGCGTAGTCGGCGCGCAGTTTGCGCAGTTCGCCGATCAGGCCAAGCTCGAGCATCATCTCGAAACGAGTCGCGATGCGGTCGTGCAGCTCGCTGCGGTCACCTGGCAGCAAGGCGATCTTCACGGGCACGTACGGAAAGTAAACGTATTTCGGTTTCTTCAAGAGCTCCGACATCGGCTTGTTCGTGATGAGATAGATCTCGAGCGCGCGCTGCACGCGCTGCGAGTCGTTCGGCTCCAGGCGCGCCGCGGTTTCCGGGTCGATCTGCGCGAGCCGGCGGTGCACTGACGGCCAGCCGCCTTCCTCGGCCATCGTGTCTATCATCATGCGGATCGCGGGATCGGCTTCCGGCAGCTCCGACAGCCCCTCGAGCAGGGTCTTGAAGTACATCATCGTGCCACCGACCAGCAGCGGGATGTTGCCGCGCTCGGAAATCTCGCGCATCAATGTGAGCGCGTCGTCGCGAAAGCGTGCGGCGGAATAGTGGTCGTCGGGCTCCACGATGTCGATCAGGTGGTGCGGCGCCGCTTTGAGCGTCGCGGCATCGGGCTTTGCGGTGCCGACATCCATGTGGCGGTAGACCTGCGCCGAATCGACGCTGATGATTTCGCACGGCAGCTCGCGCACGAGATCGACCGCGACGCCGGTCTTGCCGCTGGCGGTCGGCCCCATGAGGAGGATGGCGGGCGGCCAATGCGGGTGATGGGCGACGGCCCGAGGCCGCGTGGTGGGCGACGGCCCGAGGCCGCTTGGTGAGCGATGGGATTTGCGCGACGGCGCTTTGCGCTTATTTTCACTACTCACCATGTGGCCCCGGACCATCGCCGATCACCCATTACCCACCGCTTATCACCCATTACCTTCTACCGTCCCCGCCTAAATAGCTTGTCGAGCTCGGCGACGCTGATCTGATGCCATGTCGGGCGGCCGTGATTACATTGGCCCGAGCGCTCGGTCGCTTCCATCTCGCGCAGTAGCGCATTCATCTCGGTCACCGTCAGCAGCCGGTTCGCGCGCACCGCGGTGTGGCAGGCCATCGTCGACAGCAATTCGTTTTGCGCCTCGATCAGGACGCGGCTGGCGCCGACTTCACGGATTTCGCGCAGCACGTCACGCGCGAGCTGCCCGGCGTCAGCGTCCTTGAGCGCGACGGGCACGGCGCGCACGGCCAGCGAAGTCGGCGACAGCACCGCGATTTCAAAGCCGATCTTCGACAGCGTATCGGCATGGTCTTCCGCCGTCGCGACATCGATGCGCTCGGCGTTGAACACCGCGGGGATCAAGAGCGGCTGCATCGCGATGCGATCAGCGTCGAGTTGCACCTTTAGCTTTTCGTAGACGATGCGCTCATGCGCCGCGTGCATGTCGACGATGACGAGGCCGTGCTCGTTCTGCGCCAGCACATAGATGCCCGCCAGTTGCGCGAGTGCGAAGCCCAGCGGCGGCAATTCAGCTTCGCCGGATGCCCGCACGGCGGATGCGCCAGGAGCAGCAGGTGCCCATGCGGCGGCAGGCGTTGACAGGGCAGCTGCAGCGCCGCCGCGGCCGAATAGTGTTTCGTAAACGGCGCTGGACTGCGCCACACCCAGCGGCATGCGGTGCTGGGTTCCCATGAAACCCGCGGATTCGGTGCGTGCAGGCGCTTCCGGAATTACATCGGTGGCAGCGCCGGCGGCGCCTGACAGCGCGCGGCTTACCGCATGAAACACGAACTGATGCACTGCCTGCGAATCGCGAAAGCGCACTTCGCTTTTCGCCGGATGCACGTTGACGTCTACCCGCGCCGGGTCGATGTCGAGCGACAGCACGAACGACGGATGACGGTCGTGATGCAGCACATCCTGATAAGCCTGGCGCAGCGCATGCGCGAGTATCTTGTCGCGCACGAAGCGGCCGTTGACGAGAAAATACTGCGCATCGCGCGTGCCGCGCGCGCTGGCGGGGGCGCCGACCAGCCCCGTCAGCCGCGTGTTCCCGCTTTCGGCTTCGACAGGGATCGCGGCGGCGCCGAAGTCTTCGCCGAGCACGGCGCTGATG
This sequence comes from Betaproteobacteria bacterium, assembly GCA_025363575.1. The sequence goes on from JANYDM010000090.1 coordinate 5,738, forward strand.
CGTTCTGCACGGTTGTGCGAGGGCAGGTGCCATTGCGCGCGGCCGTTGTGCTGCAGCCTGAACGCGACGTCGGGCCGGGCAAGCGCGATGCGCTTGAAGGTCTCGTCGCAGTGCGCATATTCGGTCGACTCCGACTTCAGGAATTTGCGGCGCGCCGGCGTGTTGAAGTAGATGTCGAGGACTTCTACGCAGCTGCCGGGCTCGTGCGCGGCCGGTGTGGGCGGGGCCAGCGTGCCGCCTTCGACGGCGATGGCCCAGGCATGCTTGTCTTCTGCAATCCGGCTGGTCAGCGTGAGATGCGAAACCGCCGCGATGCTGGCCAGCGCCTCGCCGCGAAATCCCAGACTCGCGATACGCTCCAAATCGTCAAGCGTTGCGATCTTGCTCGTGGCATGGCGGGACAGAGCGAGCTTGAGCTCATCCTTGCCTATGCCGTGGCCGTCGTCGCTGACCTTGAGCAGTTTGGTGCCGCCGCTGGCGAGCTGCACGCTGATCTCGTGCGCGCCGGCATCGAGGCTGTTCTCGAGCAGCTCCTTCAGCGCCGCGGCGGGACGTTCGATGACTTCGCCCGCGGCAATCTGATTGATGAGCAGGTCGGGAAGCACGCGGATTGCAGCCATGAGAAATTATAACTGGATTGAACTGCCGCACAGACCGGCATCAGCGGGCGCACCGGCGGCGCGCCTTGCTGCATTGTACGCGCGAGTGGCTTGCGCGCCTTGCTATAATCAGCGCTTCATGTCCGGCGGTCATCACAGGGGAACTGCATGCCTCAGGTCATAGGCGTACCAAAAGAAACGGCGGCCGGCGAGAAACGCGCGGCGACCGTGCCCGAAGTCGTCGACAAACTCGTCAAGCTCGGTTTCAAGGTCAGCGTCGAATCCGGCGCCGGCGAAGCGGCCAACTGCAGCGACGATGCTTATCGTGCGGCGGGCGCCGAAATCGTGCAAGGCGCCGCGAATCTATGGTCGGCGTCCGACATCGTCTTCAAGGTGCGCGGCCCGAGTACGGAAGAAGTCGGTCTGCTGCGTGAAGGCGGCACGCTGGTCAGTTTCATCTGGCCGGCGCAGAACCCTGAACTCTTGAAACAACTCGCGGCAAAAAAAGCCACCGTGCTGGCGATCGATGCGCTGCCCCGCGTGCTGAGCCGCGCTCAGAAGATGGACGCATTGACCTCGCAAGCCGGCGTCGCCGGCTACCGCGCTGTCATCGAGGCGGCCAATGCGTTCGGCCGCTTTTTCAACGGTCAGATCACCGCGGCAGGCAAGGTGCAACCGGCCAAGGTTTTTATCGCCGGTGCCGGCGTTGCCGGCCTGGCCGCGATCGGCACTGCCGCCGGCCTGGGCGCCATCGTGCGCGCCAACGATACGCGCGCCGAAGTGGCCGACCAGGTCGTGTCGCTGGGCGGGGAATTCGTCAAGGTCGATTTTGAAGAAGAAGGCGGGGGCGGCGGCGGCTACGCCAAAGTCATGAGCGAGGGCTTCCAGCAGGCCCAGCGGGAAATGTATGCGCAGCAGGCGCGGGAAGTGGACATCATCATTACCACAGCGCTGATTCCCGGCAAGCCGGCGCCGCGGCTCATCACCGCCGCAATGGTGCAAAGCATGAAGCCGGGCAGCGTCATCGTCGACATGGCGGCCGAGCAGGGCGGCAACTGCGAGCTCACCGAGCCCGGTCAGGCGGTGGTGAAACATGGCGTGACCATCATCGGCTACACCGATCTGGTGAGCCGGCTGGCCAAGCAGTCCTCGACGTTGTATTCGACCAACCTGTTCCGCCTTGCCGAAGAATTGTGCAAGACCAAGGACGGCGTCATCAACGTCAACATGGAAGACGACGCCATCCGCGGCCTGACGGTCGTCAAGGAGGGCGCGATCACCTGGCCTGCACCACCCATCAAGCTGGCGGCGCCGCCCGCCAGGCCGGCCGTTGCAGCCGCGGCTGCGCCTGCGGCGAAGAAGGGCCATGGGCACGGCGGCGCGCCGATGGCGGCCGGCAAGCTCGCAAGTGTGTTCGCGGTCGCCGCGATCGCATTCTGGTTTATCGGCGCCAACGCGCCCGCGCCTTTTCTCGGCCACTTTACGGTTTTCGTCCTCGCCTGCTTTGTCGGCTACATGGTGGTGTGGAACGTGACGCCCGCGCTGCATACGCCGCTGATGAGCGTGACGAATGCGATCAGCAGCATTATCGTCATCGGTGCGCTCGTGCAGATTGCGCCGCCCCTGCTCGCGGATTCCGGCGTGCAGCGCCCCGATGAGGCAATACGCTGGCTGGCGGTCGCGGGCATTGCGCTGACCGCAGTCAATATGTTCGGCGGCTTTGCCGTCACCCAGCGCATGCTGGCCATGTTTCGCAAATAAGCGGGAAGATCGATGTCAGCCAGCCTCGTCACAGTCGCTTATATCGGCGCCACTATTTTATTCATCCTGAGCCTCGGCGGCCTGTCGAACCCCGAGACCTCGCGGCGCGGCAACCTCTACGGCATCATCGGCATGACGATAGCGGTGCTCGCCACCGTGCTGGGCCCGCGCGTTACCGCGGCCGGCATTCCGTGGATCATCGGCGCAATGGTGGCGGGCGGCGGCATCGGTCTCTATCTCGCGCGCACCGTGCAGATGACGCAAATGCCGGAGCTTGTCGCGTTCATGCACAGCCTCGTCGGCCTCGCTGCGGTCGTCGTCGGTTTCGCAAGCTACGTCGATCCGACGTCGACGCTCAATATTGCTTCCGCCGAGAAAACCATCCATGAGCTCGAAGTCTATATCGGCGTTTTCATCGGCGCGATAACGCTATCGGGCTCGGTCATTGCGTTTGGGAAATTGTCGGGCAAGATCGGCGGCAAGCCGCTATTGCTGCCCGCGCGGCACTGGCTGAATCTCATCGGCCTGCTGGCGGTGCTCTGGTTCGGGCGCGAATTCCTGCATGCGGAGACCGTGGCGCAGGGCATGACGCCGTTGATCGTGATGACGGTGATTGCGCTGCTCTTCGGCATCCATATGGTGATGGCGATCGGCGGCGCGGACATGCCGGTGGTGGTGTCCATGCTCAATAGCTATTCGGGTTGGGCGGCGGCGGCCACCGGCTTCATGCTCTCCAATGATCTATTGATCGTCATCGGGGCGCTCGTGGGCTCCAGCGGCGCGATTCTTTCGTACATCATGTGCCAGGCGATGAACCGTAATTTCATCAGCGTGATCGCCGGCGGATTCGGTGGCGGCGCGCCGGCGGCGGCGGGTGGTGCGGCGGCTGCGCCCGCGGGCGAAGTCGTGTCGATCAGCGCGACGGAAACCGCCGAACTGCTGCGCGACGCCAAGAGTGTCGTGATCGTGCCCGGTTACGGCATGGCGGTTGCGCAAGCGCAGCACACGGTCAACGAAATTACCAAGTACTTGCGCGCGAAAGGCGTCAACGTGCGCTTCGGCATTCACCCGGTCGCGGGCCGCATGCCCGGCCACATGAACGTGCTGCTCGCCGAAGCGAAAGTGCCTTACGACATCGTGATGGAAATGGACGAAATCAACGATGATTTCCCCGCCACCGACGTCGCGATGGTGATAGGTGCGAACGACATCGTGAATCCGGCCGCGCAGGACGATCCGGCGAGCCCCATCGCCGGCATGCCGGTGCTGGAGGTGTGGAAAGCGAAAACGTCCGTCGTCATGAAGCGCAGCATGGCGTCGGGTTATGCCGGCGTCGACAATCCGCTCTTCTATAAAGAGAACAACCGCATGCTGTTCGGCGATGCGAAGAAGATGCTGGATGAAGTGCTGGGCGCGCTGAAGGGTTAGAGCTCAGGCGCGCGGCAGGGCGCGAGGGTGTGCGCGAGCGATCCTGTTCGCGCGTTAGTGATCAAGCTTTGATCTGACTGCTGTTCGTGATGACCGGGAAATGCGCGGCGGCCAGCGTCGGGATGGATTTCAGTCCCGAGCCGGTGTTGACGATGACGACGTGTTCGTCCGCCTTCACCAGGCCGAGGTCGAGCGCCTTGCGCAGCCCCGCCACAGTCGTCGCACTTTCGGGACAAGCGAAAATGCCTTCATCGCGTGCAAGCTCGTCGACCGCCGCGAGCGCTTCGCGCGTGGATACCGATATCGCGGCGCCGCCGTGTTTTTTCATCAGCGCGAGCACCGCGCGGCCGCCCGGCGGATTGGGTGAGCGCAGGCCGCCCGGCGGAATATCGATTTTGCCCCACGCCGCGCACTCGTCCCGGCCTTCGTTATACGCTTTGACGACAGGCGCGCAGCCTTCGAATTGCGTGACGTAAAGGCGCGGCAGCTGCCCCGCAATCCAGCCCAGTCGCAGCAGCTCGTCGAACGCTTTCCAGATGGCGATGGCACCGAGTCCGCCGCCCATCGGATAAAAAATCGCCGCGGGCATTTTCCAGCCGAGCTGCTCCGCGATCTCGAGGCCCATGGTTTTCTTGCCTTCGAGCCGGTACGGCTCCTTCAGCGTGCAGATGTTGAGCCAGCCGTTGCGCTCGCACGCTTCGGCGACCATGCGGCCTGCGTCGTGCCAGTTCTCGACGAGAAACGCCGGCTGTCCGCCGGCGCGGCAATGCTGCAGGCTCGCAGGTTGCACGTCAGCGGGCAGCAGGTTGACGCAGGTAATGCCGGCGCGCGCCGCATACAGGCTCCACGAACCGCCGGCGTTGCCTGAGCTGTTGTGCGACACCGTTTTCACGCCCATCTCCACGTAGCGCGAAATGGCTACGGCGGCACCGCGATCCTTGAACGTGCCGCTCGGATTGCAGCCTTCGTCCTTGACTGCGAGCTTGCGCAGGCCGAGCGCGCGAGCGAGGCGCGGCGTCGGCAGCAGCGGCGTGAACCCCTCGCCCAGCGTGACGGCGGCCTGCGGATTGTCCACCGGCAGCAGCGCTGCATAGCGCCAGAGCGTGGCCGGTCCCTGCGCGATGCTTTGCGGCGAGACTTCTTTCCTGATGCGCTCAAGATCGTAGCGCACGGACAACAGTTCGCCCGGCAGCGCGGTGCACGGCTTGTCCGCCGGCAACGTGCGGCCCTGGCTCGATTCAATCGCGGTGACGTAGCTCATGGTTGAACTCTCGACTTGACGTTGTGCCGGCGCAGCCGGCGCGCTATTCGATACGGATGCCGGCCTTGGCGACGACTTCGTGCCAGCGTTTGACGTCGGTGGCTATAACATCGGCGAACTCCCCGGGGGTGCTGCCCACTATGTCCAGCGCTAATGAGGCAAAGCGTTCCTTGACCTCCGCGGTCTGCAGCGCCTTCTGCATTTCAGCGTGCAAGAGCCTGATCACCGCCGGCGGCGTGCCGGCCGGCGCGAGCACGCCGTACCAGTGAGCGATAGTGAAATTCGGCACGCCGGCCTCGATAAAAGTCGGAATGTTGGGCACCAGCGGATGGCGGCTGGCGCTGGTGATGCCCAGGCCTTTCAGCCGGTTCGCGCGCAGATACGTCATCGATGCCGGCGCGGCGTTGAATGCAATCGGAATCTGCCCCGCAAGCGCATCGGACGTGGCCGGCCCGCCGCCTTTGTACGGTATATGGTTGAGCACGAGGCCGGTGCGCAACTTGAGCAGCTCATACGTCATATGCGGCGAGCTGCCGGTGCCGCTCGTGCCCATCGCGATTTTTTCGGATTGCGCGCGCGGCAACGCGAGCAATTCCTTCAGCGAATTGTACTGAAACGACGGATGCGCCACCATGATCTGCGGCGCGCTGCCGACCAGCATGACGGGCGCGAAATCCTTGATCGCATCGTACGTCGGATGCGCGTAAGTCGATACGTTGATGGTGTGCGGCACGTCGGCGAGGATCAGCGTATAGCCGTCGGGCAGCGACTTCGCCACGATCTCGGTCGCCACCATGCTCGCCGCGCCCGGCCGGTTGTCGATGACGAATGACTGGCCGAGCGCTTCGCCGACTTTGAGGCCGATCACGCGTGCGGTGATGTCGGAGCCACCGCCGGGCGCATAGGGCACGACGAAACGCACGGGCTTGTGCGGATAGCTGGCGGCCGTGGCGGCCGCAGCGGCCACGGCCGCCGGCAGCAGCGCCGCCAGCAGCAGAAGGGGCGTGGTGAATCGCATATATGCCTTGAGCAACTACGGGTTCGTCACATTCTATGGGTTATTGCGTTTCCATGCCGAGCAGTGCCCGCCGCAGATCGGGATCGCGCGCCCGCTCGCCCAGCCACACGCGCAGCAACGCGCTGCGGAAATCAGCGCCCGGTATGCGGTCTTTCTCGTCGCCGTTGATACTGACCACGGTGCCGGCGGCCGGCGAGTAGTCGAGCCTGATGCGCGTACCTTCTTTGACTTCGCGCAGGCCGTTGAAAATCGCGTTGAAGCGCTGCATGCGCGCGTCCAGCGGCTGGCGCTCTTCGGGCGTCAGTGTTTCGCGCACGGCGTCGCTCATCGACGAATTGATCTGTTCGGCAGTCAGCTCGCGCAACAGGTGCATGACGAAGCGCATCGGCTGATCGGCGCGCAGAATGGCTTCGGCATCGGCCGATTTTTCGGGCAGGTAGAGCGCCGCGACGTAGACCTTGAAGACAAAGCGCACGCGCACGCCCGCGCCGTTGAGCACCAGCACCGGCCCGCCGCTGCGGGACTGGACCTGCGGGCGCAGATTGATACCTTCGATTTCGACGGCGCACGCGGCCGTGTGGAGCAGCAACGTCAGCGCGGCGGCCGCCAGTCGCACGGGGCTGCCTACTTGACTGCTACGCGCGCGCGGGCGAGCGGCGGGTTTTGCGCGAAGTAGCGCCGCACGCCGGCGACGATCGCATCCGCCATCTGCTCCTGGTAGGTACTGCTCCGCAACTTGCGCTCTTCCTCGGGATTGCTGATGAAGGCGGTCTCGACGAGGATGGAGGGGATGTCCGGCGCCTTGAGCACGGCGAAGCCGGCCTGCTCGACGTCGGATTTATGCAGCGTATTGATTTCGCCCAGCTCGGTCAGTACGGCGCGCGCGAGCTTCAGGCTGTCGTTGATCTGCGCGGTGAACGAGAGGTCCGCCAGCGTCATCTTCAGGTACGGGTCCTGCACGTCGAGGTTGACGCCGCCGATCAGGTCGGCGTCGTTTTCTTTCTTGGCGAGCCACTTGGCGGCCGAGCTGGTGGCCCCGCGTTCGGACAGCGCGAACACCGATGAGCCGCGCGCGTTCGGTTTGATGAATGCATCGGCATGCACCGACACGAAGAGGTCCGCGGAGACCTTGCGCGCTTTCTCGACGCGGTGGTGCAGCGGAATGAAGTAATCGCCGTCGCGCGTCAGCACGCCGCGCATATTGGGCTCGCGGTCGATGGCGGCCTTCAGCTTCTGCGCGATCGCCAGCGTCACGTCTTTTTCGTGCGCGCCGCCGCGGCCGCGCGCGCCCGGGTCTTCGCCGCCATGGCCGGCGTCGATGGCGACGATCACCAGGCGCTGGCTGTCGCTTTTCGCAGGACGCGCCGGTTTGGGCCGCGGGTCAATAGACGCCGGGACAATGGCGCTCGCGCTCTCGAGCGTTTTCGCTGCCTTGAGCGCGGGCGACGCGAGCGGGGGGGGCGCGCTGTTCGGCCCGAGGGTCGACGCCAGTGCGGGCGTCGATGGCGCGGGCTGGGCATCCGTGCTCTGCTTTTTCTCCAGCAGCGCGAGCAGCGGGTCGATCGCCTGCGCGGGGTAAATGTCGATCACGAGCCGGTTGCCGTATTCGGCTACCGGCTTCAGCGTGAACACTTCGGGTTTCGCCTCGGCCTTGAGATCGAAGACAAGCCGCACGACGCCAGGCTTGAAGCGGCCGACGCGCACGGCTTTCACATAAGGGTCGTCGGTGCCGACCTTGCCCGACAGATCCTGCAGGGCCGCGGTAAGCCCGACGTCTTCGAGATCGAGCGCGACGCGGTCGGGGTTCTTCAGCAACTGCATTTGATAGGCGATTGGCAGCGCCGACTCTATCGTCACGCGCGTGTAATCCGGCGCGGGCCAGACGCGCACCGACGATATCGCCGTGGCCGCATGTGCGGCGCCCGCGGCCACGCCAGCCGCCAGCAGCACAACGAAGAGGGAAAGTTTCATGCAGATATAACGCGAAAGACCGCGCCCGGCGTACGCATGCGCCGTGGCCGTTGGCCGGATCAGGTTTGCAGCCGACTCAAACAATTTTTACCAGCCTCCGTCTTCGCAATGATCGTGATGTTGCGTCCGTCGCCGGCCACCGTCATTTCGATCGTCACATCCGGCGCGGGCAGTTGCGGTCCCGCTTTTTCGGGCCATTCGACGAGGCAGATCGCCGCGTTGCCAAAGTATTCGCGAAAGCCTGCGTCTACCCACTCGTCAGCGTACTTGAGCCGATAAAAATCAAAGTGATACAAGTATAAACTAGAAACGGTATAAGGTTCAACCAGCGTATAAGTCGGGCTTTTTATGCGTTCCCGGACGCCCAGGGCCTGCAGGATGCCGCGCGCCAGCGTGGTTTTGCCGGCGCCGAGCTCGCCCTCGAGATAAACGACCATCCCCGGGCGCAGGCCGGGCGCGATTTCGGCCCCCAACGCCAGCGTGTCCGATTCCGCCGCGAGCGGCCGCTTCAATTGGCTATCATGCGGGGTCATGCAGATCGAACGTTCAGCTTCGCGCGCCGAAGACCTGGCAGAACTGGCGCGGCAAATCCGTGGCTGGGGCGGCGAGCTCGGATTCCAGAAAGTCGGCATCGCCGACGCCGACCTGAGCCACGCCGAACCGCGTCTTCTCGAATGGCTGAGCGCGGGGTTTCATGGCGACATGGATTATATGGCAAAGCATGGCGTCAAACGCGCGCGTCCGGATGAGCTCGTGCCCGGCACGCTGCGCGTGATTGCCGCGCGCATGAACTACCTGCCGCCGCGCGCCGCCGACAGCTGGCAGGTCATCAATGCGCCGGAGCGGGCGTTTGTCGCGCGCTATGCGCTCGGCCGCGATTATCACAAGGTGATGCGCCGGCGTTTGCAGCGGCTCGCGGAAAAAATCGAGGCCGCAGTCGGCCGCTTCAGTCATCGCGTGTTCACCGACAGCGCACCGGTGATGGAAGTCGAGCTCGCCGAAAAAGCCGGCATTGGCTGGCGCGGCAAGCACACACTGCTGCTGGCGCGCGAGGCGGGCTCGTTTTTTTTCCTCGGCGAGATCTACACCGATCTGCCGCTGCCGGTCGACAGCCCCACCGACAACCATTGCGGCACCTGCGAAAAATGCATCGACGTGTGCCCGACGCGCGCCATCGTCGCGCCGTACAGCCTCGACGCGCGCCTTTGCATTTCGTACCTGACGATAGAGCATTTGGGCAGCATCCCCGTCGAGCTGCGGCCGCTGATCGGCAACCGCGTGTACGGCTGCGACGATTGCCAGCTCGTGTGCCCGTGGAACAAGTTCGCGCAGGCGAGCGGCGAGGCGGATTTCGCCGTGCGCAACGGCCTCGACGACAGCACGCTCATGGATCTCTTTGCGTGGAGCGAGGATGAGTTTCACGCGCGCCTTCTCGGCAGCGCCATTCACCGCATCGGGTACGAGCGCTGGCTGCGCAATCTTGCGGTCGGTCTCGGCAATGCATTGCGTGGCGCGCCGCCGGCCGCCGCGGTTATAGTTACGGTTTTGCGCGCGCGCGCGGATCATGTGTCAGCGCTCGTGCGCGAGCACGTGGCGTGGGCGCTGGCGCAGGGCGCCGCGGACTCGCGGTGAAGAATAATTTGAGGGAGCTGCAATGAATGCATTGACCGGAAAAGTCGCGCTGATCACGGGCGCCTCGCGCGGCATCGGCCGTGCCATCGCGCTGGCGCTGGCCAAGGCCGGCGCTGCCGTCTATCTCGCCGCCGACGGCACGCGCGAGGAACTGTCGGCCGTCGCCGCCGAATGCCGCTCGCACAATACGTTTTGCCGCGCTGAATTCGGCTTGTTCGATCTGGCGCGGGCGGAAGACGTGCAGCTGATGGTCGAGGCGGCGATCGCCGGCCTCGGCCGCGTCGATATCCTCGTCAACAACGCCGGCATCCGCATCCGCCATCCATTCGGCGAATATACGGCGGGCGAGTTCGATCAGCTCATAGCGGTCAACCTGCGTGCGGCGTTTCTCGCGAGCCAGGCGGTGGTGCCGTCGATGCGCGCCAACGGCGGCGGCCGCATCATCACGATCGCGAGCCAGAACGGCATCGTCGCCGCGGCCAATTCGGCGCTCTACGGCATTTCCAAGGCGGGGCTGATTTACCTGACCAAGGCGATGGCGTTCGAGCTCGCCAAGGACAAGATCACCGTCAACGCGGTGAGCCCGGGGCCGATCGAGACCGAATTCACGCGCGCGCGCATGGAGCGCGAGCCCGGCCACCGCGAGCTGCGCGCCTCGCAAGTGCCCGTCAATCGCTGGGGCAAGCCCGAAGAGGTCGCCGAGGCCGTGCTGTTTCTCGCATCGACCGACGCAACGTTCATGCACGGCAGCAACCTCGTCATCGACGGCGGCTATATAGTGCACTGATACTGCCTGCCCCATCCCGCGCCTTCCCCCGCGGGCAGGGGAAGGAGAATTCCTGCTATATTTTGCGTGTAAGCCCGCCCGTCAATCCGCGAGGTCCAGCATGCCCACCTACCGTCCCGTCATCACCGGCACGCACCACATGGTCGCGGCCGGCCATCATGCCGCAGCCCATGCCGGCTTTACCATTCTCGAAGCAGGCGGCAACGCGATAGACGCGGGGGTGGCCGCAGGCATGGCGGTCGGGGTGCTGCAAACCGATCGCGTCAATTTCGCCGGCGTCGCGCCGATGATGATTTACCTCGCCAGGACGCGCGAGGTCGTCAATATCGACGGGCTCGGCACATGGCCGCGCGCGGCGTCGATCGACCATTTCATCAATCAGTACGGCGGCAAGATGCCGCCGGGCATCCTGCGCACCGTGATGCCCGCGGCACCTTATGCGTGGATCACCGCGCTCGAAAAATACGGCACGATGAGCTTCAGCGATTGTGCGGCGGCAGCCATGCGCTTTGCGCGCGACGGTTTCGCGATGCACTGGTTCATGGCCGAATACCTCGAAGAGCATCAGGAGTCGTACCGGCGCTGGCCATCGAGCGCCGAAGTATTTCTGCCGCACGGCAAGCCGCCGAAGGTCGGCGATCTCTTCGTGCAAAGCGATCTGGGCCGCACGATTCAATACATGGCGGACCAGGAGAAGGCGCACGCGGGCAAGGGGCGCGCCGCCGGGCTGCACGCCGCGCGCGATGCGTTTTACAAAGGCGACATCGCCGCGCTCATCGCCAAATATCACAAGGAGAACGGCGGCTGGGTAACGATGCAGGATCTGGCCGACTATAAAGTCTCGTTCGAGCAGCCGCTCAAGACGCAGTACGCCGGCGTCGATTTGTATACGTGCGGCCCGTGGTGCCAGGGCCCGGTGCTTGCGCAGGCGCTCAACCTCGTGGCCGGTTTCGATGTGCGCAAGCTCGGGCACAACTCACCGCAATACATTCACTTGCTGACCGAAGCGCTGAAGCTCGCGTTCGCCGATCGCCAGCGCTACTACGGTGACCCGAAGTTCGTCGACGTGCCGATGGATGCGTTGCTGTCCACCAGCTATACGGAGGCGCGCCGCCGGGCGATTGATACGCGCAAGGCGGCGCCCGGCATGCCCGAAGCCGGCGACGCCGGCGGTTCTGCCGCGGCGAAACAAAAGTTGCCCGCCGCCGCGCGCGGCGAGCCGGCGCCGCTCGCCGATACGTCGTACGTATGCGCGATCGATAAAGAGGGCAATGCCTTCTCGGCGACGCCGAGCGACGGCTCGTCGTCGACGCCGGTGATTCCCGGCACGGGTCTGTGTCCGTCATCGCGTGGCTCGCAATCGTGGTGCGACCCCGCACATCCGGCGGCAGTTGCGCCCGGCAAGCGGCCGCGCCTCACCCCCAGCCCCGCGCTCGCGTTGCGCGACGGCAAGGCATTCATGCCGTTCGGCTCGCCCGGCAACGACATCCAGCCGCAGGCGATGCTGCAGGTATTCCTCAATGTCAACGCGTTCGGCATGGACGTGCAAAGCGCTATCGAGGCGCCGCGCTTTGCGACTTACAGCTTTCCCTCGTCGTCGGCGCCGCACGCTTATCATCCGGGACGGCTCAACCTCGAAGCGCGCATTCCGGCGGCGACCGGCGACGAGCTCGCGAAGCTCGGCCACGACGTCAAGTGGTGGCCCGAAATCGAATGGCGCGCGGGCGCCGTGTGCGCGATCCGCGTGAATCCGGACACCGGCATGCTCGAAGGCGGCGCCGATCCGCGCCGTCCCGCGTACGCGTTGGGGTGGTAGTCATGCAGCGAGCGCTGCGTCTGATCGCGGTATTTGTATTCAGTCTCTGCGCCGCCGCGCATGCCGCCGACTGGCGTCCCGAGAAGCCGGTGGAAATCATTTCGGGTGTCGCGCCCGGCGGCGCGCTCGACATCATGGCGCGCGCGATGCAGAAAGTCTTTCAGGAAAAGCGCGCGTTCAGCGTGCCGTCGACGGTGGTCAACCGCCCGGGGGCGGGGAGCGCCGTTGCCTGGACTTACCTGAACTCGCATGCCGGCGACGCGCACTATCTGTCCGTCACATCCGCGACTCTGCTGACGAACCCGCTGACCGGCAGCAATCCGCTCAGTTACACCGACGTGACGCCGCTCGCGCAGATGCTGTCGGAGTACGTCGTGTTCACAGTGCGCGCCGATTCATCGCTCAAAACCGCGCGCGATCTCATCGACCGCCTGAAAAAAGATCCGGCCTCGCTGAGCTTCGGCCTCGCGACGACCCTCGGCAACCCGAGCCATATCGCCATCGCGCAGATCGCGCGGCCGAACGGCATCGACGTGCGCAAGCTGAAGGTCGCCGTCTTTACCGCGTCGCCGCAGGCCATGACGGGCGTGCTCGGCGGCCATCTCGACATCATGGTGTCGAACGCATCGGGCCCGCTGCCGCAGATCGAAGGCGGGCAGATGCGCGCGCTCGCGATTGCCGCGCCGCGCCGGCTGGGTGCCGCTTATGCGAACGTGCCGACTTTCAAGGAGCAGGGCATCAACATCGTCGCCGCGTTCTGGCGCGGCGTGATCGGGCCGAGGGGTCTGACGCCCGCGCAGATCGCGTTCTGGGACGCCGAGCTGGCGAAACTTTCCGCCAGCGACGAGTGGAAAAAATATCTCGCCGACCATCAGCTCGAAAGCGACTACAAGAACAGCCGCGAATCGAAGCAGTTTCTCGACGCTGAGTACGCCGAATACAAAACGATACTCGGCGAACTGGGTTTGCTTAAGTGAATCTGGCGGCGCTCGCGCTCGCCGCGGGCGTGGTCACCGGCGCAGCGCCGCAGGAGGCGCAGGCGCAGCTTTATCCGAACAAGCCCGTGCGCGTGCTGACGCCTTTTCCGGCGGGCGCCGGCGTCGATATCGTCGCGCGCATGCTGGGCCAGCCGCTCGCCGAAGCGTGGGGCCAGCCGGTCGTGATCGACAACCGCGCGGGCGCGGGCGGCACGATCGCGTGCGAGCTCGCGGCCAAGGCGGTGCCCGACGGGCATACGCTCTTGATCGGCAACGTCAGCACGCTGGCGATGGCGCCCAGCCTTTACAGGAATATCAATTACGACCCGGTAAAAAGTTTCGCTGCGATCACGCTCGTCGACACCAGTGCCAACGTGCTGGTCGTGCATCCGTCCGTCGCCGCGGCCACCACGCAGGCGTTCATTGCGCTTGCGAAGGCAAGGCCCGGCCAGATCAACTATGCATCGGCCGGCAGCGGCACCTCGCCCCATCTCGCGGCGGAGCTTTTCAAAGCCATGGCCGGCGTCGATCTCGTGCACGTGCCGTACAAAGGCAGTCCGCAGGCGCTGACCGACCTGCTCGGCGGCCAGACGCAAGCGATGTTCGCGAGCCTGGTATCGGCGCTGCCGCATATGCGGCAGAACCGCTTGCGCGCGCTGGGCGTTACCAGCCTCAAGCGGTCCGCTGCCGTGCCCGACGTGCCGACCATCAATGAATCCGGCTTGCGCGGCTACGATGTCTCGGTGTGGATGGGCATGGTCGCGCCGGCCGGCACGCCGCCCGTCATCATCGCGCAGATCAACCGCCAGATCGCCGCCGTGCTGCAAACGCCGGACATGCGCGAGCGCCTGGCTGCGCAGGGGTTGGAGGCGGTCAGCAGCACGCCGGCGGAATTCTCGGCTTACATCGCGTCGGAAGTGAGTAAGTGGGCGAAGGTGATTCGCCAGGCCGGCGTGGTTGCCGATTGAAGACGAAATCCGTTCGTCCTGAGGCATCGAAGGGCCAGCCAGGTATTCCGAGAGTTCCGTGCATGCTTCGATACATCAGCACGAACGGATTTCTTCTAGCTGATGCGGTCGGGGATCTGGCGGCGGATGTCGCGCGACATCCTGAGCGCGGTCTCGACGCCGCGGTAATAGCCGGCAATATAAGCCGAATCGGTGAAAGCCAGCGCGCGGTAGAAATCGCGCGCCGCGAAATTGTTGGCGCGCAATTCGAGATTCACGGTCGTAATGCCGGCCGTCAGCGCCGACTCTTCGAGCCAGGCCATGATTTGCCGGCCGATGCCGCAGCGCTGGTGCGAGGGCGTCACTGCGAGCAGGCTCAGGTGCGCCTGCTCGTCGCCGAAATTCATGATGGCAAAACCGGTGAGATGGTTGCGCACCGCGGCGACCAACACGATGGTGTCTTTGGCCTGGATCGCGCGCGTCACGCGCTTCGGGTCCCACGACCAGCCGGAAAGCCCCGTTTCAATCAGCTCGCGCGACATCAGCGCGATCGACTGAGCATCGGCGAAGTTGGCAAGTCTCAATGTCGGGCTGGACATGAGAAAGAAGCATATCAGCCGCGCACTGAAAACAAAATCCCTGCGCGCAAAAAAATTAGACGCCGCATGCATGAATAATCACCGATGAATTCCGTGCGGGATGCTATACTTTATTGCTCCCAACTCGCGAGACTGCACAATGGGTGGTTCATCCGAACATCGTTATTTGCAGGTCCTCGATGCGGGTCTCGCCAAAGCGCTGGCACTCGCGGCGCGGCGGGCTCGTAAATCGCCCACTCGACTGCTGAACGAAGTCGTGCACGAATATTTGCGAGATCGGAAGGATTATCAGGCGGCCGCCCGTACTCATGCGCGCGTCAAGAAGGGTGAACGTACGTATAGCCACGCAGATGTAAAAAAGCGGCTTGGCCTGGCGGGTTGATTACACTGCCGCGGCGTTGAAAGCCCTGCGGCGGCTGGATCCTCCCGTTCAGCGGCGCATACTTTCCTTTGTCGAAAGCCGCGTTATGGCAGCACCCCGCCGCGTCGGCGAAGCGCTGACCGGCCCCCTCGGCGAATACTGGAAATACCGCGTAGGCAATTATCGCTTGATCTGCAACATCGACGACGTCAAGCGCGTGGTGCTCGTTTTGCAACTCGGCGATCGCAAAGAAATCTACCGCTAGGTTCCGCGCGCACCGCCCATCATTCAATTACCCGATCACTTAATCACCCAATCACCGGCGCAGAATGACGAATTACCTAATCACTTAATCACCCATTACTTATCAAGCCTTGCCGGTCTTCGGAATAAACTTAAGCGCAACCCCGTTGTTGCAATAGCGCTTGCCGGTGGGCGCCGGGCCGTCGTCGAAAATGTGGCCGTGGTGGCCGCCGCAGCGCGTGCAGTGGTACTCGGTGCGCGGATAAAGTATCTTGTGGTCGGTGCTGGTGCCGAACACGCCGGGGATCGTCGTGAAGAAGCTCGGCCAGCCGGTGCCTGACTCGTACTTCATCGCTGAAGTGAAAAGCGGCAAATCGCAGCCCGCGCAGGCGAACACACCCGGGCGCTTCTCGGCATTCAGCGGGCTCGAGCCCGGATGTTCGGTGCCTTCTTCGCGCAGCACGTCGTAGGACAAGCCGTCGCCGAGGCGTTTTTTCCATTCGTCTTTCGAGAGCTTCAGCGCCTCGGACGGCGCCGGCACGCGCGAGCCGTCGGCGAGCAGCAGCTTCCAGTTTTTCTGCAGGTCCTCGACGTTCTTCATCGAGCCCGCCTGCGCGGCGGCCGCGCGGCGCGACAGCCCGGCGATCAGGGGGACGGCGCCAAGTGCTTTCCAGAATGTGCGTCTTTGCATGATCTATCCTCCAGTGACGTTGAGACCCGACCGGCGGTCGCTAATGCACGACCGGCGGCGCGGGTCGGCGCGAATTAGTCGCGGCAGCGCGGGATTCTTTACATGAGACGCGGCATTGTAGCGCCGGTGCGGGCAAATTTCCTGATGGCGCGCGCGAACAAAGGTCTACAATCGTAGCCGGAAGGGGGTTGCGGATCGTGGATGGTAATGAAAAAAAATCGAGGCTTTACGCTGATAGAGATCGCCATCGTGATGGTGATTTTCGGCTTGCTGCTCGGCAGCGTACTGAAAGGCCACGAGCTGATCGTAGCGGCGCGCGTGCGCAACGTCACCGTGCAGCTCGACGGCAGCCGGCTTGCCTATCTCGCGTTCCTTGACCGCTTTCGCGCACCGCCCGGCGACATGCCGACCGCGGTCGCCAATAGCCAGATCCCCGGCAGCCCCGGCGGCTGCACCGGCGGCATGGCCTGCGGCAACGGACGCATAGACGACGAGATCTACCTGGTGTGGTCGCACCTGGCGCACGCCGGTTTCATCGTTGGCACCTACACCGGAACGATCAATGACACCGGGCCCACGCCGGCGAACAACCCGTCGAACCCGCTGGGCGGCTTCGTGCATATCCAGAACGATGCGCGGTACGACGATGCGCGCGACCCCGCGCAGCCCGCGCTGCTCAACGTCAAGACCGGCGGCGGACTGCCCGTTTCAATATTGGCCGAGATCGATCGCAAGATCGACGACGGCCTGCCGCTGACCGGCTACTTCCGCTCCGCGGGTTTCAAGCCGCTCACCGCCTACGACGGCATCTTCAATTGCAATCTCGGAGGGCCCGCGGTGCAGTGGAACGTCGCGCTCGACGTGCGCAACTGCGGCGCGGCCGTCATCCAATAGGCGCTACATCTGAACTTTACCCCATGCCCATCCCGGTTGCCCCCTCGCATCGTTGCCTGCTCTCCCCCTCGTCCCCCAAGGGGAGAGCAAGTGTAACGGCGAGGGGGCGCTGAGAGGTGCGCTTCGCAGCAAAGGGAAGGTGAGATTGGCTCTTCGCGTTTCGAGCTTAGTATCGATCGTGCCAGTGACTGTGATAGCCGCCGCCGTAATAGCCGCGCTCGGGAACAACAATGCAGCCTGCGACTGACATTACCGCGATAGCTACCAGGATTGCTTTGAGGGTTTTCATGAATGGCTCCTTTGTATTCAATTAGAGGAGCCCGCGCCGGCAAAAGTCCCGCTCAGGCGTAACAGTGTGTAACCGATGGTTTGCAGTTGTCAGTTGTCAGTTTGCAGTTGTCGGGGAAAAGAGACAGCGGGTATAGCGAAGCTCAGTCTTTCTTCCTTCCCTTCAAGGGAAGGACCGAGGTGGGGATGGGGTTGATTTCCCCAATCATCTAATTCTTACCCCCATCCCCATCCCGGTTGCCCCCTCGCATCGTTGCTTGCTCTCCCCGTTGTCCCCCAAGGAGACTTCCTTCGGGGCGAAGGGAAGGAGAGGACTGCGCGCAGCGCTGTGGGCGAAGCTATTCCTTGATCACGCCTTCCGCATCGCGGATGTCGGCGTTCAGCGTCAGATTTCTTTCCGCGACGGTGATCTTTCTCAGCGCGCCGCCTTTATCGCCGTTGCGCAGCGGCGAGAGGGTGACGTCGACCTTGTCGCCGGGCTTGATCGCAGTGCGCGACCAGCCGCCCGAGCGCGTGAGGTTGCCCGGGCTCGTCATCTCGAGCACCCACATCACGGGTTCCGCGCCGGGTTTCTCGCTGCCCAGGACGAAAATCGCCACGTGCGGGTTGGTCCAGTGCACTTCTTTCACCACACCCGAGATCGACACCTGCGCGGCGTGGTTGAACATCGTCGTCGAGTGGTGCGCGATCGCAGGGCAGGCAACGGCGGCCGTCACTGCCGCGAACGTTGCGCAAGCGAGAAATTTTTTGGGGGATAGATGCATGGTGTCTCCGTCGATTAATTTTTTTGTTAGAGTCTCACAAAAATCTTCCTCCCCTTCAAGGGGAGGACTGAGGTGGGGATGGGGGAAGATTTGCTCATCGTATGCATTTAACCCCACCCCCATCCTAGCCTTCCCCCTGTCCCCCAAGGGGATTTGCTTCGCGGCAGAGGGAAGGAATTATTTTTACCCGTGTTCATCTGTGGCCCAATCGCCCTGGGTTTTCATCCGCGTACCCCTCAAGGGGGTATTAAGAAGAATGTATCTGCGTTTATCTGCGGCTGCTTCGCCCTGGACTTGTCTTTGATTTCATCTGTGTTCATCCGCATTTATCTGCGGCTCCGTAGCCTTAATTCTTAGGCGGCACGCGATTGCCGCCCACATCGTGCTTGATGGGCTCGAAAATCTCATACCCGTCTTTGTCCTTCGCCGGCTTGAAATAACCTTCGAGGCAGGTGCCCTCGACGATGTCGACGCGGCGCAGGCGCTGGCGGAAGAAGATGCGCGTGGTCTTCCACGGCTTGGTCAGCACCTTGGGCGCGGTGATGGTGAGCTCGTCGTGCAGCTCGTCGGCTCCCACAAGGTAGATGCGCTCGGCGATGTGCATGTCGCCGTTGTTTGGCACGCCCTGCGCCTCGCTGATCGCGATGTACGTCTGCGGGTGTATCGCCACTGTGTCGACGACCAGCGTCTGGCCTTCCCATTGGCCGATCGAGTGGCCGTGGAAAGTCGGATCCGGATCGTCCGGGTGCTTGCGGCCGTCGGTATAAATGCGGCGCAGGCGGTTGCCGTCCGATTCGCCGAGCATCGTCACGCGCCCGGGCGTGACCAGGATCTCCATCGCGTTGTGCGTGACCAGCATCCACGCCGGCATCGCCTCGGGCAGGCAGTTCACGAACAAGGGCGGCGGACGGCCTTCGTCTTCCTCCTTGTACTGGAACTTGATTCTTTCGGCGGCCTTCGCGTTCCAGGGCGGCGGGTTGTTTTTCATCTGCGCGTTCTGGTCCGAGCGCTTGTGCGTCCACACCCCGCTGAAATCCGGCAGCTTGCCGAGATCCGTCCAGTCTTGCTGCGTCGGCGGCGGATTGATGACGGGCTTGTCCGCGGCGACCGCAGCATTCGCAAAGAATGCGGCGCAAGCCAGCAGCGCAGCAAAAGCGCGCGCGTTAAAACGGTAATTCATTGAGTTTCTCCCCGGGGACCGCCGGCGGGCGGCGGTGTGATTTATGGTGGGAGTTTAACGCACTTCATTTCGCAGCGGCGCGCCGATGGTGCGCGCAGCCCTTGCCGGCTATTTCCTGGGCTCGCGGGCCGCCACTCGATATGGAGCGCGCTCTTCGCGGATCACGCGGCGCAGGGTGTTTTCCAGCGTCTCGTGTTCGATGGCTTGTTTCAACGCGGTGTTGATAAGCGTCTGATAGCCTCGCGCGCCGGCTCGCGCCTTGAAGTACTCGACGATGGCAGAATCGAGGTACATGGTGAGCCGTTGCTTGCCTCGCGGCACGACTTTGCCCGCGACGCGCAGCACGCCGTCTGCCGCTTCATCAGTAAGTTCGGGAATGTCGGACAGGTCGATATCAGAGTCACGCATGGCCTTGATGCGCGGCCAGTCCGATTTCGAAGTTGCCCCGCGCTTAGAAGTTTTGGAAATAGAGGGTTTGCTCATGTCTTGTTGCCTTGCGCATTGAAATGACGCGGAGTTCTCTCGCGGTTTCCGTGTGGGCCACTATCACTACGGTGTCCTGCAGCATTCCTAACGAAACAAGGCGCCGTTCGCCATAGGGAAACCGCGTATCTTCGAATGTATAAGTCACGCCTTCGAACACACGTGCCGCGTCCGCAAAGTCCAGCCCGTGTTTCCTGAGATTGGCGCGCCGTTTGGATTCGTCCCATACGACTGTCATTTGAGGAGTATGCATAAATATATGCATATATGCAAACGGGCGTTCTACCGGGTCTACTTCCCCACCAGCGCCCCCACGCGGCTAAACGCGCCGTCCTTCTCTTTGCCCAGCGCAGTCAGTCGATCGTTCATGACCTTCGTCGTCGACGGCGCCGCCATCGTCCGTATTCCCGAATTCCGATTCCTCAATCTGCCGTAAACTGCCCTCAGCTGTCCGCATCACAACCCGCCCCGGGAGCCCCGCCATGTCACGCCTCGTCGCCGCGCTTCGTATCTCGTTCCTCCTCTCGCTGTTCCCCTTCGCAGCATCCGCCGCCGATTTTGATTTCGGCAAGCCCGGCGAGCCGATCAAGCTCGTCGTCGGCCATCCGTCGCATTACGCGGCGACGTGGTCGGTGCACGTGCTGCATGCCAAGGAGTTCTGGAAGAAATATCTGCCGGCCGGCTCGACGGTCGAATATCAAACCGGCCTCTCGGGCGCGGTGATCGTCAACAACATGCTCGCGGGCAAGCAGTACATCGGCTATCTCGGCGACATCCCCGCGATCGTGGCGACGACCAAGACAGAGACCGCCGACATTCGCATCGTCTCCGCGCTGGGTCTCGGCCACGACCAGTGCAACGTGTTTCTCGCGCGCAACGACGCGCCGAAATTCGAGAATGCGAAGGAGGCGATCGCCTGGCTCAACGGCAAGCAGATCGCGATTCCGAAAGGCAGCTGTGCCGACCGCTTCGCTGACCTCATCTTCAAGCAGGGCAACGTGCAGCCGGCGGCTTATCTCAATCAGAATATCGAAGTAGTGACGAGCGGCTTTCGCGCGGGCAAGCTCGACGCCACCGTGATCTGGGAGCCGGTCGCCTCGCGCCTGGCGAAAGATGGCCTCGCGCGACGCATCCTGTCAGGCGCGAACTTCAACGAAATGGACGGCTCGTTTTTGGTGATGCGAGCGGAGCTCATCAAGCAGCGCCCCGACGTCGTGAAAGCGTGGCTCAACGCCGAGCTCGATGCGCAGCTCTTCATGTCCGACCCGAAAAATTCGGCCGAAGTGATGAAGTACGTTAAGGAGTTCACCACCGGCATGACCGACGAGCAGCTCACGGCGGCGATCTACGGCGCGTATCCCGAAGACCAGGGCGGCACGAAAAAGCGGCTCATCTTCCCGTTCGTGATCGACAACGACAGCCGCGAGCTTATCGCGAAGGCGGTCACGTTTCTTTATTCGATCAAAGGGATTTCGAGCGATAAGCTGCGCGCGGATGCGGTGATGCCGGAGTTTGCGCAGCAGGTGCTGACGGAGAGGAAATTAAAAAGTCCAGTGGGGTTTGTGGGGCCGAAATAGATTGAGCTCACTGTCAATTGGCCCAGCTTCGGGCGGTGGAATGGCGGCGATTTTCCGGGGATTACTACATGTGAACGGCGTCTCGCGCTTTCACGCCTCTCGCGACGATCTGTCATTGTTTTCCTACCCGGCCTCGGGCCATTCATCTTTCTTTTTTTGGCACAGTTGAGCCCGCCGGTCTGGATGTATATGTATATACTATCCGTATCTATTCCGTGGAGCAAACGGTGAAAACAGCCAAGATATTCAAGCACGGCAACAGCCAGGCGGTACGGCTGCCCAAGGAATTCCGGTTTGATGATGACGAGGTCGTGATCAAACGTTCTGCAGGGGGAGTGTTGTTGCTTCCCAGGAAGATCGCCTATGCGCGGGTCATGGCGGTAGTCGGCCAGTTCAAGGGCAAGCTCGAGCGGCGCCAGCCGAAAGACCAAAAGCGGACGTGGCGATGATCTGGATGCTGGACACCAATATTCTGGTGTACTTCACCAATCGCCAACCGGGGTTTGAAAAAATTGCGCGCCGCATGTCGGGCCGTTCACCCGGTGAAGTAAGGCTATCCGCTATCACACTGGCCGAACTGCGATTCGGCATAGCTAGGGGCGAATTCCGGGCGGAGAACGAGACGGCCCTGGATGGCCTGCTCGAATTTCTTCAGGTCGATGACTTCCCGGCGGGCGCTGCCCGGGATTTCGGTGAAATCAAAGCGGCGTTGGTGGCCGGGGGCAAACCCATCGGTCCTTATGATCTCCTGATCGCCGCGCACGCCCGCCACCTCAAGGCCGTGCTGGTCACCAATAACGAGCGCGAGTTCCGGCGCGTGCCCGGGCTATCGGTACAAAACTGGGTGAAGGCCTGAGTCATTCGACACTCGTCACCTGTCACTCGTCACACTTCACCACTCACCGCTTCACCATGCAAATCACGCTAAAAGACGGCCGCCAGATCAAGCTCCTGGGGCTGCATCAGTACACGACTTACGGCGGAGTGCTCGCCGGGCTGCCGGGCGAAAAAATGAACCGCGGTCTCATGGATGACGCGCTTGCCGCCGCGCGCACCAGATTATTCGGCGAAAGGCCCGCCGTCGTTCTCGAGCCGCCGCTGACGACTTCGCGCATGATTGAAAGCAGCAAAGCGCGAAGCGACGGAGCGGTCGGGATCAAAGTTGCGCGGCGGCTGCCGGCGGTAACAACTTGCGGGTGGTTCAACTGCAGTGACGTCGTGCAAGACAAGCTCGCGTTCGGCTCGGAACTCGTGGTGGTGTGATATCAGGACGATTTCGGCGTCCCCGTTGACGATGCCGTCTTCGCGCAACTGCGGGCGGTAGAGTGGCGGCGATTTTCCGGGGATTACTTTATGTGAACGGCGCTTGCGAGTTATTCTAAACCACACCGCAGTTCTGGATGAACCTGCAGGCGAGGTATGACTTGCAAATTGCGCTACTTCGTCATTGACTTCCAAGCTAGGCAAAAGGCAAGACTTGACCCCGATCATGTTCGCTTATTTGCGCAGTGCAGTGCTTGCCACACACAAGGCAATTCCTTACCATAAGGAAATTCCTTACATTGCTTGCATCGAGACCATCATGATCACCAGCAAACTCACGACCAAGGCGCAGACGACCATTCCACAACCGGT